>VXMI01000236.1 GCA_009841165.1 Gemmatimonadota bacterium
GGGGTGGAGGGTGCGTCGGGGCGGGAGCGGAGGGCGGCGTCCGGGCAGCCACCGGAGTAAGCGCCCCGATTCGACCAGCGTATGTCGAAAGCGGTACCGAGGTGGAGACCCAGGGGAACGCAATAGTAATGTCAAGTTTACACTATGTAAGGTTGGGTTTACATGTGGTGTGCTTGCTCGCTACGGCCGGCGTCCTCGGGGCCCAAGAGGTCATCGAGTTGCCGGGCGAGGACCGCCCGCTCGAAGCCGACTTCGAGGAGGTCTACCGCGTCGGCTCGCTCGCCGGTGAGGATTGGGAGCAGTTCGCCAAGATCGCGGGTCTCGCGTTCGATGGCGCCGGGAACCTCTACGTCCTCGACCAGCATGCAGCGCGCGTAGTCGTCGTGGCTCCCGATGCCAGTCGTCTGCGCACGATCGGGAGGGCGGGAGATGGGCCGGGCGAGTTTCGGCAGCCCACCCGCATTGCGGTGACCGCGCCAGGTCAGGCCATGGTCTTCGACCGCACACAGAGCACCTTCCACATCTTCGATCCGGACGGGCAGCTCGTCCGGACCGTGCGCATGCCGGGAGGCGCGCTCATGACCAGCATGCCGGATCTGGATCCCGGCGCGCCCGACCACAGTGTCGTTCCCAACGGGACCGTGTCCTCCGTGTCCTTCGGCATGCTGACGGGAGCAGACTCGCAGGAGTCCGCGGGCCGCCGTCGGCCGGTAACGCGTCTCCTCCTTGAAGGCGATGTAGTGCGGACGGATACCGTGCTGCACGCCTGGATGGCGGCTCCGGAGCCGGCAGATGCCCGGCCCCGCAACCAGGGCGTCACCTGGATTGGCGGCCGGACCCTTGCGCTGGCGCCTTCACTGCTCGTGGGAGGACTGCCGGGCGGGGGACTGGTGTTCTCGGACTCGTCCGACTACCGCGCCAGGGTGGTTGGTGTTGACGGCACGTTGGTGCGGGTTCTCACGCGCCCCATTCCACCCCGGCCCGTTTCCGACCGCGACAGGGAGGCGGAGTTGGACCGGAGACGGCTGGAGCAGGGGCGCGTGGAGTCGGAGAGACCCCGATCCGACATTGCCGAACGCATGTGGCCGATGGTGGACCGGCTCCTCGCTTCCCAGCGCGCCGACATCGAGACCTGGCCGTTCTATCCCGAGGTCCCGGTCATTCAGGACATCCAGACGAGTTGGGAAGGCGCCATCTGGGTTCGCAGAGCGGGCGAAAGCGCAGCCGCCGACGGACCGGTCGACGTACTGACCGCGAGCGGTCAATACCTGGGCACCTATCCCGCAGAGACGACGCAGATACCGGACGCGTTCGGCCCGGACGGTCTCGCCGCCTTCATCGAGACCGACGAATTCGATGTCGAGACCGTGGTGGTCAGGAGGCTGCCGGCCACGGTGAACTGAGGACCAGGACCTCCGCACACGCTGGTCATCAAATGGAGCCACGCATGACGAAACCCCATCCCGCACTCACCAGCCTCATTGCTTTGGCGGCTTGCTTGACGACCGCCGGGACTGCGGCCGCCCAGGAGATCATCCGACTCCCGGGTGAAGACCGTCCACTGGAGGCCGATTTCGAGGAGGTGTACCGGGTCGGGGCGCTTGACGGGCCGGTATGGCAGCAGTTCGGCACGATCATCGATGTCGCCTTCGACGGTGCGGGCAACGCTTACCTGTTGGACATCGACGCTGTCACGGTTCTGGTGGTGGGCCGTGACGGCGATTTGGCAAGGACGATCGGGCAACCTGGGAATGGTCCCGGCGAGTTCGACTTCCCGCGGCATCTGGCCGTGATGGAGGACGGACGCCTCGTCGTGGCCGACGTTCCCCGACACCGGGCGATGCAGATGTACTCGAGCGACGGCACATTCGACCGAAGCGTCCGCGTGGCGGATGACCTGTTAAGCATCAGGGGGCGCATGTACGCGGATCGCGGCGGGCGCGAGGGCGTGATTGTGTCCGGCGGTCTGAACCGCATTGAAGCGATGCGGCCGGCGGACGACAGGGATCAGCCCGGGGTGCGACCGATACGCCGGCTGGCGCTCGACGGTGACACGGTGGTCCTCGAAGGTATGACCCAGGCTTGGGCGCCGCCCTCCGCGGGCGTCGTCACGTTCCGAGTGGGCGGGCATGAGATCGGCACGGAGGGACAGTCGCCGCCTCCGCGCACATTCGATCCGGGATTGTTCGTGGGCACGCTGCCGGGCGGGGGCATCGCGTTCTCCGATTCGTCCGCCTATGCGATCAGGCTCGCGCGCGAGGACGGCTCGGTGTTCCGGATTCTCACGCGCCCCCTTCACCCGACGCCCGTGACCGGCCGAATCCTTGAAGCCGAGATCGAGCGCCAGATCGAGGAGTACGTCGCGGCGTCCGCCGCCGCGCAGAATCGACCCCGCACCATCATGAACGGCCGGACGGGGGAGGTGGTCCAGGCGCTCCCGCCTACAGGGATGATCGAGGGCCTGACGAGGACGAGGCGTGCGTTTCTCGAGGCACTTCCCGCCGCCGACGAAGTCCCAGTGGTCCTGGATCTAAGCACCACCTGGGATGGCGAGATCTGGGTGCGGCGGCGGGGTGAGGATCTGCTGAGCGACGGTCCCATCGACGTGCTCACCCGGGACGGCAGGTACCTGGGAAGCTATGCCGCGGACGCGGCCATGCCGAGCGCATTCGGCCCGGACGGCCTGGTCGCGTTCATCGAGACCGGGGAACTCGGGGAGTACATGGTGGTAGTGAAGCGGGTGGCGGGAGCGAGGTCCAGAGGAACCCAGGGGTAATGTCAAGTTTTCGTTATGTAAGGTCGAGCTTACACTCGGCGTGGCTCCTGGCTGCGGCCGGCGCCCTGGAAGCCCAGCAGATCATCCAGCTCCCCGCCGAGGACCGGCAACTCGACCCGGACATGGAAGAGGTGTACCGGGTCGGGGCGCTTGACGGGCCCGAGTGGGAGCAGTTCGGGATGATCGCCGGTGTGGACTTCGACGCGGCCGGCAGGCTTCATATCCTGGACGGGCAGGCGGCCCGCGTGTTCGTGGTGGGCATGGACGGCGAACTGATGCGCGAGTACGGGCGTGCGGGCGAGGGGCCGGGTGAATTCGAGGACGCCGCCTGGATCGGGGTCGCGGGGGACGGCCGGGCAGTCGTCTTCGACTGGCAGCGCAACGGCTTCCACCTCTTCAACGCGGCGGGGCGGGCCGAACGCCTGGTCCGTTTCGAGGGAGACTACAGCTTCCTGCCGGGACTCGACGTGAGCGCAAGCGGCGATGCCCTGATTCCGAACGGCAGGGTGGGCTCGGTTTCGATAGCGGCGGCGCTGGCGGGGAACCGGAACCCGAACACCTCCGGCACGCGGCCGGTCGTTCGCCTTGTCCTGAACGGATTCAGCGTCGGTATCGACACCCTCGCCCATGCGTGGATGCCCCGTCTCGAGCAGCGGCGTTTCCGTGCCCCGAACGGCACCTATCGCGACAGAAGCCTCACGCCTCCGCTGCTTGTCGGAGCTCTGCACGGGGGCGGCGTGGCTTATTCCGATTCGTCGGCGTACCGGATCAAGGTCACTAATCCCGACGGAACGCTGGAACGAGTCCTTGTGCGCCCGCTGCTCCCGAAGCCGATGACCGATCGCATGCGGGAAACGGCGCGGCAAAGCGAACTGGAACTGTACGATGTGCAGTTGCTGGATGCGCCGGGGTCATACGACCTGACGGACGGTGCGCTGGCCATCATGCGCGAGCGGGTTGAGTCCCTCGAGTTCTACCACGAATTGCCGGTGATCCGGGACCTGCAGACCACACCCGACGGAACGATCTGGGTCTGGCGGCGCGGCCCCGATCCCGTCACCGAGGGGCCGATCGATCTGGTGAGCTCCGACGGTCGCTATCTCGGTAGCTACCCGGTCGGGACGCGCATGCCCGACGCGTTCGGGCCCGACGGGCTGGTGGCGTTCATCGAGACGGACGCCTTGGGTGTGCAGACGGTGGTGGTGAGGCGAGCGACGCCGTAGAATGCGAGGACAGGCGACCAGGCGCGGGCGCGTGTCCGTGCCGGTCGCCCGCCCCCTTTTCACCAGTCCCGCGTCATGGAGGTCACATGAAGCGCCCGGCACGCCCCCGGTCGAGAACGTTCGCCCTCTACTCCCTCCTCCTGCTCTTCCTTGTTCCGAACGCCAGTTGCGCGCAGTCGGCCGATCCCACGGAAGACCCCCGGTTCCAGCAGGCCCTCGACCTTTTCGAGGTCTGGCTGGATGCCAGGATGGACTACGAGAAGATCCCCGCAGTGTCGGTCGGGCTGGTGCACGACCAGGATCTGGTCTGGGCGAAGGGCTACGGGCATGCGCACCCGGAGTCCGATGTCGAGGCGACGCCGTCCACGATGTACTCGATCTGCTCGATCTCGAAACTGTTCACGTCGATCGGGGTGATGCAGCAGCGCGACGCGGGGAAGCTGCGGCTGGACGACCCGGTGTCTAAGATCCTGCCGTGGTACGATCTGGAGCAGGCGTATCCCGGGGGGCCTCCGGTGCGTGTCGAGGGGATCCTGACGCACTCGTCGGGGCTGCCGCGCGAGTCGGCGCACCCGTACTGGACCGGGCCGGAGTTCCCGTTCCCCACGCGTGAGGAGATCATCGACGGGCTTGCCAGTCAGGAGACGCTGTATCCGGGCGAGCGCTACTTCCAGTACTCGAACCTGGGGATGGCGCTGGCCGGACAGATCGTCGAGCAGGCGTCGGGGATGACCTACGACGACTACATCCGGGCGGAGATCCTGGATCCGCTGGAAATGTCGGACACCTACACCGACATCCCCGAGCAGCACAAGGGAGGCCGCTACGCCACGGGCTACGGCCGGCTCAATCGGGATGGGATGCGGGCCGAGGCGCCCTTCTTCCAGGCGCACGGGATCGCGCCGGCGGCGGGGTTCTCGTCGACCGTCGAGGATCTGGCCAGGCTGGCGTCGTGGCAGTTCCGGCTGCTGGAGAACGGGGGGACGGAGATCCTCGATGTGAACACGCTTCGCGAGATGCACCGGGTGCACTGGGTGGACCCCGACTTCGACAGCATGTGGGGGCTGGGGTTCTCGGTCGCGGAGCGCGACGGCGAGCGCACGGTCGGGCACGGCGGCAGCTGTCCGGGCTTCCGGACGACGTTCCAGCTGGTGCCCGCGAAGAAGCTGGCCGGGATCGCGATGATGAACGCGCAGGCC
Organism: Gemmatimonadota bacterium; assembly: GCA_009841165.1. Lineage (GTDB taxonomy): Bacteria > Gemmatimonadota > Gemmatimonadetes > Longimicrobiales > Gaopeijiaceae > Bin94. The sequence goes on from VXMI01000236.1 coordinate 5,199, forward strand.
AACCCGAGCGACGTGTGGGCAAGGATGATGTCGACGGTGGGCGCGGCTCTGGAATCGATCCAGAGTGATCCTGGCGGCGGGACGGCGCGTCCGGCCTCACTGATGGAATACGAGGGGCTGTACGAGTCCAACTGGGGCGAGACGGCGATCCTGCGCTGGGACGACAGTCTTATCTCGGTCGGCCTGCCCACCGGCAATCCGGTCGACGCCATGACCAAGCTGCGTCGGACGGGGGACGACATCTTCCAGCGCGTCCGCGACGACGGTGAACTCGGTGAGGCGTACATCTTCCAGCGGGACGAATCGGGCGCGATCGAGAGCTACACCGTGCACGGGAACTTCTCGAGGAAGGTGGGATAGTGTGGCGGGCTAACGCTGACCCTCGCGGTTAGTTGAGGACCCCAACCGATGCGTGACCCCTTGGGGCTCCCGTCCTGCTCTTAGTCCAGTTTATTGTCGAAACTGGACTAAGAGCAGGACACCATGGAATAGAGGGACTAGAGAGGCAACATCCAGGAGTACCGCCATGAAACGTCGAGACTTCCTTGCCGCGTCCGCCGCGTCCGCCGCTGCCGCCGGCACCGGTCTGCTCGCTTGTGACCCGTCCTCGCCAACCGGACGCCCCTCGGACTCGTCCGCACCCTTCAGGCCGGCCGACAACGGCCACCTCGGAATCGCCCACGGCAGCGTCTGGGGCCGCCGCGGCGTCACTGCCGCGGCCGACTACTACGCGTCGCTGGCCGGCACCACGATCATGATGCAGGGCGGCAACGCCGTCGACGCCATCGTGGCCGCGGCCGCGACGCTCAACGTCTCCGAGCCCTACATGTCGGGGATCGGTGGCTTCGGCGGATTCATGGTGATCTACCTGGCGGAGGAGAACCGCGTTGTCGGGCTCGATGCGATGGGCAAGTCCCCCGCCGCCTCTTCTCCCGGCACGATGACCCTCGACGACTTCGACGCCGGCTACAACGCGCCGATCGTTCCCGGCGCCCTCAAGGGTTGGGCGGCGGCGCTGGAGCGCTACGGCACGATGAGCCTGGGCGACGTCTTCGAGCCCGCGATCCAGCTCGCCGAAGACGGCTTCGTGATCTCGAAGTTCGACGAACTCCACACGAGCGGCGCCGCTGACAAGCTGGGCCGCTTTCCGTCGACCACGCGCGTCTTCTTCCCGCATGGCCGCCCGCCGCGCATGGGCGAAGTCATCCGGCAGCCCGAACTCGCCGCCAGCATGCGGCATCTCGCCCGCGCCGGTGCCGACGACCTCTACAAGGGCGATCTGGCGGACCGGGTCGTGGCTTTCCTCGCCGAGAACGGCGGGCACCTGACCAGGGCCGACCTCGAGTCATACGAAGTCGAATGGCGGGATCCGATCACGACCACCTTCCAGGGCCACGACCTCTACGCAATGCCGCCGGGGTCGTGCGGGATGTCGATGTTTCAGGCGCTCAACATCATGGACGGCTTCGACCTGGCGGGCATGGACCTCTACGGCAGCGAGTTCGCCCACCTCTGGATCGAAGCGTTCAAGCTGGCGATGGCGGACGACGACCGGTACAACACCGGCAGGGATGTCGAGATCCCCGTCGACCGCATCATCTCGAAGGCGAACGCGGACGAGCAGCGCGCGAAGATCGACCCGGCGCGCGTGGCGTCGTTCTCCGGCGAGCCATTCCCCTTCTTTGGCACGACGAGCCTCTCGACTGCCGACCGCTGGGGCAACGCCGTCGCCTTCACGCAGTCGCTCGTGAGCATCTACGGGAGCGGCGTGATCGCGGGCGACACCGGAATCTTCCTCAACAACGGGCACACGTTCGGCTTCGTGCTGGAGGAGGGCCACGTCAACCACCTCGAGGGCGGGCAGCGGGCGAAGGGGGTCATGACGCCGTGCGTGGTCATGAAGGACGGGCAGCTCGTCGCGGCGGTCGGGGCGGCCGGCGGCTACACGATTCCGCAGACCGTCGGGCAGCGATCACCAAGCTCGTGGTCGGCGGGATGGACATGCAGCTCGCGATCGCCTCGCCGCGCATGGCGATCAACCGCGGCGGGGGCCGGACGCCGATCCCGGAGGACTCGGTTACCTACCTCGAAGCGGGGTTCCCGCCCGGCGTGTACGCGGAGCTGGCCGACCGGGGCCATCATCTGGTGGAGCCGGGCAACATGGGCGGGGTTCAAGGGGTGTACAGAGACGCGGAGACCGGCGCGCTGGCGGGCGGTTCGGACCCTCGCCGCGACGGTCACGCAATCGCGTGGTGATGCACTCCCGGGCGAGCGCCCTGGCGCTGGCGGCGGCCCTCGCGGTCGTGGCCGCGTGCGGCGATGGCGATGGTCCGTCCCGGGCGGGGGATGCTTCTCCCGGCCGCGCGGGCGCGGAGGGACCGGTCAGCACGCTCACCCGCAACCAGGCGCTGCACATCCCCATGCGCGATGGCGTGAGGATCGCGGTGGACGTGTGGCTGCCCGACGGGACCGAGGAGGGCGCCCTCCTCCCCACCATGATACGTGCGACGCGCTACTGGCGGGCCCGTGCTTTCGTCGACGCGCCGCTCGAGAGCGATTCCAACTTCGGCGAGGCCGAGCGCTGGAATGCGGCGGGGTACGCGCTGGTGCTCGTCGATGGGCGAGGGAGCGGGGCCTCGTTCGGGATTCGACGCTTCGAGCTCGCGGAGGACGAGGTGCGGGACTACGGCGAGGTCGCGGACTGGATCGTGGCGCAACCTTGGTCGAACGGGCGGGTCGGCGCCTACGGCGTGTCGTATGCGGGCAACACGGCTGAGATGCTGGCGGTCAACCGGAACCCGGCGGTGAAGGCGGTGGCGCCGTTGTTCAACGACTTCGACAACTTCGGGCACCTGGTGTTTCCGGGCGGCGTGCTCACCGTCGGGTTCCTGGAGAGCTGGTCTGATCGGACGCGCATGCAGGACCTGAACGACATCTGCGGGCTCTCCGGCGTGAGCGGGGCGGGGTGCGACGAACTTCGCGGGCGGGTTACCGGTGTAAAGCCCGTCGACGCGGACGTGGACGGCGCGCTGCTCGCAGCGGCGGTGGCTGAACACGAGGCCAACACCGTGCCCTTCGGTGCGGCATTGGAATACGAGTACCGCGACGACCCGTTCGGCCGCTACGACGAGACCAACGTCGGTCACCGGCGCAGTCCCTCGGGGCACCTGCCTCAGATCGAGGAATCGGGCGTGGCGATGTTTGTCCGCGCCGGCTGGCAGGACGCCGCGACGGTGAACGGCACACTGGGGCGCTACAACACGATCTCCAATGCGCAGCAGGTCTTCATTGGGCCCTGGGATCATGGCGCGCGCAACGACGCCGATCCCTTCCGGGCGGACGACACGCCGGTGGCGCCGGACGCGGACGAGCAGTTCGCCCAGCTCGTCGCCTTCTTCGACGAGCACCTCAAGGAGGGCGGGGCGGGGACGACGCCCACCGAGATCAACTACTACACGCTCGGTGCGGACCGGTGGACACGGACCGAGACCTGGCCTCCCGATGGTTTCGACGACGTGACCTGGTATTTTGGCGCTGACGGGGCTCTGACCCGCGAGTCACCCGCCGACGCGGACGGCGCGGACACCCACACCGTCGACTTCACGGCTACCACGGGCACGCGGAACCGCTGGTACACCAACGGCGGCGGCGGAGATGTCGTGTACGGCGACCGGCGCGACGAGGACGCGAAGCTGCTGACCTATACGAGCGCCCCGATGGCGGTCGACACCGAGATCACCGGCCACCCGGTGGTCACGCTGTGGTTGTCGTCGACCGAAAGCGACGGCGCGTTCATCGTCTACCTGGAGGATATCGCGCCCGACGGCACTGTGACCTACATCACCGAGGGTCAGCTGCGGGCCGTGATGCGCGCCGTCACCGACGATCCGCCGTTGTATCGCAAGTACGGTCCCCACAGGTCCGAACTGCGTGCCGACGGGATGCCGCTTGTGCCTGGCGAGGTGGCCAAGATCAGCTTCGACTTGTGGGCGACCTCGGTTCTGATCCGCGAAGGTCACCGGATCCGGGTGGCCGTGGCCGGGGCCGACGCGGACACCTTCCTGCGGTACCCGCGCGATGGGAGCGTTCCGGTGCTGTCGGTACAACGAAACGCGACGTATCCGTCGGGGATTGTGCTGCCGATGCAGGAGTCGCGGTAAAGGCGCTCACGCCACCCGAACGTCGAAATGCTCAAGCCCTCGAAGCACGACACTGGGCCGGTACCTCGGCGCGCGCGGACCAAACCCGATCCGGTCGAACCGCTCCAGCAACACTTCGAGCGCAACTCGTCCCTCCAGCCGGGCCAGGGGTGCTCCAAGGCAGTGGTGAATTCCGCGCCCGAACGAGATGTTCCCCTGGTCGGACCGCGCGATGTCGAGTTCATCGGGGCGCTGGAACCGCTCCGGGTCGTGATTGGCGGACCCGATCGCCAGGGTGACGAGTGTGCCGGACTGCACGGCGACGTTCCCGATTTCGAGATCGCGGGTTGTGATGCGCATGTCCAGCTGCACCGGCGAATCGTAGCGCAGGAGTTCCTCCACGGCTGAGGCGGCCAGTTCCGGGCGCTCGCGGAGCAATGCCAACTGGTCGGGATGCCGCAGAAGGGCCCGGAATCCGTTGCCGATCAGGTTGGTGGTCGTCTCGTTGCCGGCCGTCAGAAGAAGACGAAGCATCACGATCGTTTCGTCCGGCGTGAGCTTGTCGCCCTCGTCCTCCGCCTCCGCCAGCCGGGAAACGAGGTCGTCGCGCGGCTCGCGCCGGCGCTGCTCGATGATCGCCCTGAAGTACTCGGCAAGCTGCTGGTCGCTCTGGTGCACCAGCTCCACCTCCTCCGGTGTGAGAAGGGGTTCAAGTGCACGCGCCAGATGGTCGGACCACACCTTGAAGCGATCCAGATCCCGTTCGGGCACACCGATCATCCTGGCGATCACGATCGTCGGAAGCGGTACCGCGAACGCCTTCATCAGGTCGAACTCGCCGGCTCCCTCGACCTCGTCCAGGAGACCGTGGGCAGTGGCACGGATGTAGTCCTCCATCTTCGCAACCGAACGGGGCGTGAATGCCCGGCTTACGAGCCGCCGCAGACGCGTGTGGTCCGGCGGATCCTGCACCAGCATGCTCGGCTTGAGCTTCTTCCGGGTGCCCAGCGAGCCCCTCGAGGAACGCGCCCTCTGCAGGTCGTTGGAGAAGTTCCGATGATCCCGGAGAATGCGGTCCACATCGGAGAAGCGGGATACCACGAACTGCTCGGTCAGGATGCTGTAGTGGACCGGATCCCGGTCGCGGAGCCTGCGGTAGACGGGATAGGGGTCGGCGACGAAGCTCGGCGCGAGCGGCCACCACGCCACACCGCTTCGCAGCCGCTCCTCGGTCAGTCGGGCGTGGATGTAGACCGACCTGACCGCGCCCGCAATCGCTTTCCCCAGTGCCATCCCGTATTATTCCGCCTTCCCGATCGCAGTGCCAGCACCCGAGGCGCTTTACACCGATAACCCGCCGCCGCCCGTTTTCATGCACGCCGTTCACACTAGCAGAATGTAATGTGTACATTACGATTTGTAATGCAAAGATTACAGTGTATATGCTGTGTCCTGTCGCTTTGGCTGCTGCTCGTCTCTCCGGCGGGTGCCCAGCGGATCGTCCGACTCCCCGCGGAGAATCGATCGCTCGAGATCGACTTCGAGGAGCTTTACCGGCTGGGCACCATGGCGGGAGAGGACTGGGAACAGTTTGGACTCATCGCGAATGTCGCGTTCGACGGTGCGGGCAAGCTCTTTCTGTTCGATCGTCTCATGGAGGCTCAGATCGTTTTCGTGGTGGGTCCGGATGGGCGGCTCGTCCGGCGATTGGGCGGACCGGGTGAAGGTCCGGGTGAGTTCGGTAACGCGGGCGCCATGGCGGTATTCGCCGATGGACGCGTGACGGTCGCGGACCTCGACCGCCGTGGCTACCACCTCTTCTCCGCCGACGGCGAATTCGAGCGCCTGGTGCGCATGTCCGAGCCCTCTGCCATTCCCCGCGTCGGACATCTCGTGGTCCCGCCCGGCGCGGATGTGGTCATCGGCGTGCCCACGCTCGCAACCGCCTGGATGATCTCGGGGGCATCGTTTCGCGCCCCGGTCAACTTCCCCACGTCACACGCGTTCGAACGCACGATTCTTTCCGGCGAGGAGACCGTGACGGACACGGTGGCGGAGGCCTGGATGCCCCCGGTCGACATCCGCGATATGGACCAGACCGCCCTGGTCAACACCGCGCCCAGGCCCACGTCGGAGCTCCCCGAATTCAGCCCGGAACTCCACTGGGGAGTCCTTCCCGACGGTCGCGTGGCGTTCTCGGACTCGGCGACCTATGCGGTCAAGATCGGCGAGGCGGGCGTGGGGGTCGTGCGAATCCTGAATCGTCCGTTCCGGCCCGAGCCGATAACCGGCGGCATGATCCGCGCGGAGCGCCGCCGCCGTGTGGAGAGGCTGGAGGAAAACGCCCGCCCCGGCGCGAATCTTCAGGCACGGCGCAGGCGCATCGCGGAACTCGAGTTCCACACCGAGCTGTCCGTGATTCGCGGCCTCGCAACAACCTGGGACGGACACATCTGGGTGCTGCGGCGAGGTGCGGGTCCGATGGACGACGGGCCCATCGACGTGCTCACGCCTGACGGCCGCTACATGGGCAGTTATCCTGCCGGAACAACGGTGCTCCCGGCCGCATTCGGTCCGGACGGTCTCGTTGCGTTTGTCGAGGTAAGCGAGCTGGGTGTGCAGACGGTGGTGGTGAAGCGGATGGTGCCGAACGAGCGGTAGGCACGCGGTCAGACGGAAGGCGCGATTGCGCCACTGCCCCCGGGACCGGACTTTGCTCGAAGAGCCAGCCCACCCGATCCCAGGGGCCACCAGATGAAAACCGCGCGCATCCTCCTCTGCCTCTCCGCAGCATTCCCCGCCGCCACGCCCACCGCCGCCCAGACCACCCTCGAGACCGCCATCTCGCATCTGCAGTACCGCGAGATCGGCCCGGCCCTCATGGGCGGCCGCATCGCCGACCTTGCCGTCGTCGAGTCGAAGCCGCAGGTCTTCTACATCGCGACCGGTACCGGCGGCGTCTGGAAGACCGAGAACCACGGCACCTCGTGGACGCCACTTTTCGACGACCAGCCGACCAGCTCCATCGGCGACGTCACCCTCGACCAGTCGAACCCGAACCTCGTCTGGGTCGGCACCGGGGAGCCGCAGAACCGGCAGTCGTCCGGCTGGGGCAACGGCGTCTACAAGTCCACCGACGCCGGGAACACCTGGCGCCACATGGGCCTCGACGCCACGAAGCACATCGGCCGCATCCTCATCCACCCCCGCAACCCCGACATCGTGTACGTGGCGGCCGTGGGCGATCTGTGGGGCCCGAACGAGGAGCGCGGCGTCTTCCGCACGCACGACGGCGGCGAAAGCTGGGAGAACGTCCTCCAAATCGACGAGCACACCGGCGCGATCGACCTCGCCATGGACCCCGGCGACCCCAACACGATCTTCGCCGCGATGTACCAGCGGCAGCGCACCGGCTGGGGTTTCAACGGCGGGGGCCCCGGCAGCGGCCTCTACCGCACCTTCGACGGCGGCGACAGCTGGACCGAATTGACCGAGGGCCTCCCCGAGGGCGACACGGGACGCATCGGCGTCGACATCTTCCGCCAGGACGGCAACGTCGTGTACGCGCTCATCGAAGCGGACGCCCGCGACCCCGACGCGGGCTTCTTCGGAGGCGGGGGCGGCGGCCAATCCCAAAGCGGCCTCTATCGCTCCCTCGACCGCGGCGACACCTGGGAGAAGATGTCGAACACCAACCCGCGGCCCATGTACTACTCCCAGGTCCGCATCGACCCGACCAACGTCGACCGCATCTACGTGCTGGGCGGCAACCTCATGGTCTCCGACGACGGCGGCCGCACCTTCCGCAGCGACGGCGCCGCGCAGGTCCACGTCGACCACCACGATCTCTGGATCAATCCCGACGATCCCGACCACCTCATCCTGGGCAGCGACGGCGGCGTGGTCGCCAGCTGGGACGGCACCGCCCACTGGCGCATGTTCGACAACCTCCCGCTGGGCCAGTTCTACGCCATCGGCTTCGACATGCGCGACCCGTACTACGTCTGCGGCGGTCTCCAGGACAACGACCCCTGGTGCGGGCCCTCCAACACGCGCTCGTTCCACGGCATCCGCCACCAGGACTGGTACGAGACCGCATACGGCGACGGCTTCTTCACCATCGTCGACCCCACCGACTCGACCATCGTCTTCTCCGAGTCCCAGAACGGGAACATGAACCGGTACGATCTCACCACCGGCGAAAAGACCCCGATGCGCCCCATCACCGGGCCGCGAGCCGACGGCGACACCGCCAAGACCTACCGCTTCAACTGGAACTCGCCGCTCCAGCTCTCGCCCCACGATCCGGCCACCGTGTACCTCGGCGCCAACTACCTCCTGCGCTCGCGCGACCGCGGCATGTCCTGGGAGGAGGTCGGCGGCGTCGACCTGACCAAACAGATCGACCGCAACGAGCTCGAGATCATGGGCGTCCCCGGCTCCGAGCCCCAGATGTCGGTCAACGACGGCATCTCGACCTACGGCAACCTCACCGCGTTCGCCGAATCCCCGCTCACCCCCGGACTGCTTTACGTCGGCACCGACGATGGCAATGTCCAGATCAGCCGCGACGATGGCGCCACGTGGACCAACGTCGCCGACCGCATCCCGGACCTGCCCGAGCGCACCTACGTCAGCCGCCTCGAGCCCTCGCACCACGCGGCAGGCCGCGTCTACGCCAGCTTCGACGGGCACCGCAACGCCGACTACGCCGCCTACGTCTACGTGAGCGAGGACTACGGCGACAGCTGGCGCCGGATCACCGACGGTCTGCCCAACGGCTGGTCGGTCAACGTCGTCACCGAGCACCACCGCGCCCCCAACCTGCTCTTTGTCGGCAACGAGGTCGGCGTCTTCGTCTCGGTCGACCGCGGCGAACAGTGGGTCCAGCTCAAGAACAACCTCCCCGTCGTCCCCGTCGACGACATCCTCATCCACCCCCGCGACAACGACCTGCTCGTCGGCACCCACGGCCGCTCCTTCTGGATCCTCGCGGACGTCAGCGCGCTCGAGCACCTCTCGGCCGAGACCCTCGCCGAAGCCGGCCGCATCTTCCCCCAGGCCCGCGAGACGATCATGTGGGCCCAGCGCGGCGACTGGCCCTTCACCGGCGCCACGTACTCGGCCCCGAACCCCCCGCGCGGCACGCTGATCCGCTACTACCTGCGCGACGAGTGGGAGGCGCCGATGGCGGAAGAGGAGGGAGAAGAGGGCGACGGTCCCGGCGACGGCGACGAGACCGGCGCGGGAGACGGCGACCCGATGGCCGACGGGGTGCCTGCGGAACAGTCCACCTTCGCCCTTACCATCACCGCCTCAGACGGCACCCACGTCCGCACGCTGGAAGCGCCTTCGGAGGCCGGCGTCAACGAGGTCGTGTGGGACTGGCGCATGGACGCGCCCTACGAGCCGGAAGGCCCGCAGGGGCCCGTCGGATTCGGTCAGCCGGGCACGCCACAGGGCCCGGTCGCGATGCCGGGCGTCTACACGGTGAGCATGACGGTGGGCGGGGAGACCTGGTCCTCGACCGTCGAGATCCAGGCCGACCCCCGCCGCCCCATGACCCGCGCCGACCGCATGGCCCGCCAGGACGCGCTTATGAGCCTGCACGCGCTCGCCCCGTCGATCTACGAGGCCGGTCGCGCGATCGACCGGCTGGAAGGGCAGCTCGCCGCCGCCGAGCAGCTGATCGAGGCCGCGGCCGAAGCCCCCGAGGGGCTGGACGAGGAGCTGGAGGCGATCCGCGAAGCACTGGACCAGATCGACGACGACGTGGGCGAGGCGCGCCGCAACGCGGGGGTGGCCACGGCCATCCAGGGCTCGTCCACCCTGCCGACCGAGGACCATATGTGGCAGGTCGACCGCGCCTGGGAGGCGATGGAGGAGCTGCTTGGCCCGCTCAACGAGCTGATCACGTCGCGCGTGCCGGCGCTCAACGCGCAACTCTTTGCCGCAGGCGTGAGGCCGAAGCCGGGTGAGGTGGTGGCGATGCCGGAGCGGTAGCTGTCGCCGGCGCTACACCGCGACCGTCAGCCTCGCCGTGTAGCCCGTCGCTGCATCGCCGGTCATCTCGGCCATCTGCTGCGCCACACCATCCCGGAAGACGCTGTCCCTCGAGAGCGAAATGCGCCGCTTGGTGCGTGCGCTCGGCTCATAGCCCTCCACTGCGTACACCTCGTCGCAGGCAGCTTCCGGAAACGCGAGCTGGGAGGTCGCGATCCTGTTCCGCTCGTCCGTCGCGGCGGCCAGGCTGGGGAATACCTCGAAGTGGATGTGCGGCCACCGGCCCCGGTAGCAGCCCGGAAAGATCGTCGTGAACGACAGCTCGCCATTCGAGTCGCTCTCCTGCACGCCGCGCAGGAAGTTCTGTTCGGTGACGCCCCGGTTGTACAGCGAATAGCGCCCCTCGCGGTCGCAGTGCCACACGTACACGGCCAGCCCCGCCGCAGGCGCGCATCCGTTCTGGAGGTCGACCAGCTGCAGGTTCACCGTCAGGGGCACACCCGGTGCCATCCCCGACAGACCCGCGAAGCTGGGGCGGATGTCCGTGCGAACCACGCCCGCCTCGCTCAATACGTCGGGTCCGTTCGAGCCGTCGGCGGGGAAGGGGCCCGCGGTCTCCTCGGGAATCTTGTCGCAGGTCGCGCCAACACCTACGGTGCCGACCGCATCGTCCGCCCGCCCGAACAGGTACAGCGCGCCCATGCCACCAGCGGCCAGCCTGAGCATGTCGCGACGCTTCATCGCAGAGCCCGTGAGCTTGAGGTCCTCGTGCAGCCCGCCGTAGTCGTTGTGGTCCATGATGCTCTCCGTGCAGTAGTGAGGGTCTTCGGCTAAGACCGGGTGCGCCGGAAACCTGTTAGGAGGGTCTGATCTGCTGCAACCGGGGACGCGCTACATCACCACCCACCATGGAACGGCGAGGACTTCCGGGGTGAGCCACTTTACAGAGTCCCCAGCGTGGAGAAGCAGACCCGAACGGGCCGCGCGACCATATTCCCTTCGGAACGTGCGCAGGTTGGCCGCGTGGGCGACCCGAGGTCGCTTCGTCGCCTTCACTTCAATAGGCAGCAGCGAGTCCCCGGTCTCTATCACGAAGTCCACCTCATCACCTGTGGTCGCGCGCCAGTGCAGCACCTCGGTGCGAGGAGAACGTGAATCTCGCCACACCAGGAGGTCCTGCAACACGAGATTCTCGAGGTGAGCACCACGCGGCTCGAACTCGTGTGACAGGTGCATCGCCAGACCGGTATCGCCCCAATAGAGCTTCGACGATTTGATCAGCCGTTTGGTCCGGTTCACCGCATAGGCCGGAACCCGCAGCAACAGGTAGGATGTTTCGAGCAGGTTCAGGTATCGGTGAACCGTCGGCTGACTCAGTCCGATGTCGCGCCCCAATTCGCTCTGGTTCACGGTCGAGCCGATGCGGAGGCACGCGGCGCGCATGAGCCGGCGGAAGTCGGGAAGCGAGTGGATCGCGGAAAGCGTCTGGAGATCTCGCTCGAGGTACGTTCTCACGTAACCGTCAAACCAGATCGCCCGGTCCTCGTCCGTCCCGAGGTGAACGGCCGGGAACGGGAATCCCCCGCGTCGGGCCAGCGGTCTCCAGTCCTCCCGCCCACCGGTGCCTGCTGTCACGACATCCAGCCAATCGCGGTCTGGAACCTCGACCAGCTCTTCCCAGATGCCGCACTCGCCGAGTCCCAGCTGCTCGCGTCGAGTCATCGGCCACAGGGTCAGGTAACTGGCGCGCCCGGCAAGTGACTCCGAGACCCGGCGCATCAGCAGCAGATTCGCAGACCCGGTGAGCAGAAAACGGCCGGGCTGGCGCCCCCGGTCGATCTCCCGCTTGGATAGGGTTTCAGCTGAAACCTCTTCGCGGTTTCGCTTATCGTACGGTCCTGACGGCTCGGGGACGGTTCAGCTCCCCCCGTCCAGCAGTTCGAAGATCCGTTGCACCGTCACCGGCGGCACCCCCGCCCCCGCGATCTGTGGGTAGTGCTCCGCGTGGTCCGACATGTCGATCCGTGCCGCTGCCTCTTCGTACGACAGTCCCTCCGCGTGCAGCGCCGCGGCCTGGGCCTGCAGGTCCCGCAGGTACTCCTGCTGGTAG
>VXMI01000209.1 GCA_009841165.1 Gemmatimonadota bacterium
CCCCCCGTCCCGAACCCCGGCGCTCCCGGCGCGACGCGTCCAGCTCGTCGTGAACGGCGGCAATCATCTCCCCCAGAAAACCCGCGACAAAACAGAGGACCCCCACCGTCACCAGCAGGACCACCAGGTACAGCAGCGGCCGGAACCCCCGCTCCAGCACGAAGCGGTAGTAGAGTGCGATGAGGCCGGTCAGGACGCCAGCGGCCATCAGGAAGAGGCCCGGCAGGCCGAATGCGACCATGGGCTTCCGCGAAAAGCGGAGCTGGAACCAGACGGCGAGCAGGTCCAGGACTCCGCCGACGATCCGGCTCTTGCCCGAGTACTTGGGCTCGCCGGCGCGGCGCGGGTGCAACTCGATGTCGATTTCCGTGGCGCTGAAGCCCTTGCGGTGGGCGAGTACGACGAAGAACCGGTGCCAGTCGTGGCGGAGGCGCACGGCGTGCAGGACATCGGCGCGGAAGGCCTTCATCGAATTCATGTCGCTCACGGGCACGTCGAAGATGCGGCGGCTCAGCGCGTTGTAGATCGACGAAACCGCGCGCTTGTCGTACTGCCCCACCTTGCGCCCGGTGACGATGTCCCACCCCTCCGCGAGCTTGTCCAGGAAACGGGGGATCTCGGCGGGCAGGTGCTGCAGGTCGGCGTCGAAGAGGACCAGGTAGCGCTTCCCGGTCGCGGCGGCCGCGGTCAGCAGCGCCTCGGTCTTGCCCTGGTTGACCCGGTGGCGGAGCACGCGCAGTCGGTCCCACCCCGCGCCCTCTGCCTCGGCCAGCGCGGCCGTTCCGTCGGTCGAGCCGTCGTCGACGAGGATGACCTCGCCGGTCAGGCCGAATTCGTCGAAGGCGGCGCGGAGTTCGGGAACGAGATGCGGGATGTTGGGCGCCTCGTTGAAGGCCGGGACCACGAGGGCGAAATCGTGGTAGGCCTCGTCACGCGCTCCCTTCGTTCGCGCCGCCACTCAGATGCGCTTTCTCATGCGGGCCGGCAGGATCCCCAGCTGGTCGCGGTACTTCGCCACCGTCCGCCGGGCGATCTTCACCCCCTCGCCCTTGAGCAGGTTCACGATCGCCTGGTCGGTGAGCGGCCGGCGGCGGTCCTCGGCGCCGACCAGGCTCTTCACCCTCGCCTGGACGCCCCGGCTGGAGACCTCCCTCCCCATCGCCGTTGGGAGTCCGCCGGAGAAGAAGAACTTGAGCGGATAGACGCCGGCCGGGGACTGCACGTACTTCTCGTTCGTGACGCGCGAAACGGTGGACTCGGCCATTCCGATGTGCTCGGCGACCTCGCGCAGCGTCAGCGGCTTGAGGTGCTGGACTCCCTTTTCGAAGAAGCCGCTCTGCCGATCGACGATGAAGCGCATGACGCCCAGCATCGTCTGACGGCGCTGTTCGATCACCTGGATCAGCCAGTTGGCCGCGTTGAGCTTGTTGGCGATGAACTCGCGGTTCTCGCCCACGAACTTGGAGCGGTCGGCCGCCACTTCCCGGTATGCCTGGGCCAGCCGCAGGCGGGGCAGCCCCGTGTCGTTCACGAAGACGAGGTACTCGCCGCCGACCTTGTCGACGATCAGGTCGGGGATCACGTAGTGGTCGGGGTCCGCCGCGTACCGGCGCCCGGGCCGGGGATCGAGCCTGGCGATCTCGTCGGCCGCGTCCTGCACCGCCTTCGGCGACACCTCCAGGGTGCGCGCGATCTCCGCCCAGCGGTGGTTGCCCAGGGCGTCGAAGTGATCCCGCACGATCGCCAGGGCGAGCGAATCTTCCTGTCCTTCCCGCTGCATCTGCAGGCCGAGACACTCCTGAAGGTCTCGCGCGCCCACGCCCGCGGGGTCCAGCGACTGCACGATCCGGAGCACCGGCTCCACTTCGTCGGGCGTGTGAGGGGCGAAGATGCGGGCCAGTTCGGCCAGCTCCTCTTCCCGGTCCTTCTCGTCCTCGATCTCGCGGGCCCTGGAGAGCGCGGTGTCGCGCAGCCCCTCGGCGGAGCCATTGAGGCCGTCGGCGACATCCTGAAGCGTGCACGAGAGGAATCCGACGTCGTCGATGTTGCCGACGATCTCTCCGGCGATCCAGGCCTGCCGGTCGTCGAGGTGAAGGAATCCGAGCTGTTCGTTGAGATAGTCCTGCAGGTGCCGCACGCCCACGATCGGAGATTCGAACTCCTCGCGCGGCTCGTACTTCTCCCTCGGGCCCCCGGTGTCGAATCCGTCCAGCAGGACTTCGTCCCAGTCGATCTCGTCGTCCTGTTCGTCGCCGGAATCCTCGTCGGCATCGACCTCGAATTCGTCGTCCGAGTCGGGCTCGGTGAGCTCGAGGAAGGGGTTTTCCGACAGTTCCTGCTCGAGGCGGGTCTGAAGGTCCAGCAGCGGCATGTACAGCAGATCCATCGCCTGGTAAAGGCGCGGATTGACCCTCAGCTCCTGCCGAAGGTCGGCCCCCTGGTACAGGCCCGTCCTCATCCTGTTCACGCGAAACTCAACTCCCGGGATGCGGGAACCTCGATCTCATGCGGGCCGTCAGCGCGGGCCCCAGATAAAGATCGGCAACTTCGTCGTTCCAGACGAGTTGCGAGACCGTTCCGTGCACCCGGATATGCCCTTCGTACATGATGTATGCGCGGTCCACGATCTCCAGCGTCTGTTCCACGTTGTGGTCCGAGATGATGACGCCGATGTCCCGGGTCTTGAGCTGGGCGACGATCTCCTGGATGTCGTGCAGCGCGATGGGATCGATCCCGGCGAACGGCTCGTCGAGCAGCATGAACTTGGGCCGTTGCACGAGCGCGCGGGTGATCTCGAGGCGGCGGCGCTCGCCTCCCGACAGAGAAAAGGCCCTGGCCTTGCGCAGGTGCCCGATGGAAAGCTCGCCGAGCAGTTCCTCCAGCCTCTCGGCGCGTTCCCTGCGGCTGATGCCGAGCGTCTCGAGGATCGCCAGGATGTTCTGTTCGACCGTCAGCCGGCGAAAGACGGACGGCTCCTGCGCCAGGTAGCCGACCCCCATCCTAGCCCGCCGGTACATCGGCACGCCGGTCAGCTTCGCGTCGTCCAGGTAGACCCTGCCGCTGTCGGCCGCGATCAGCCCGACCAGCATGTAGAACGTGGTGGTCTTCCCCGCCCCGTTCGGACCCAGCAACCCGACGATCTCGCCCTGCCGGACGTGGATGTCGACATCCGCGACGACCCGCCGCTTCTTGTAGATCTTGGTGAGCTGTTCGCCCCTGAGGACGGACGCGTCCACCGGGACAGGGGCATCCAGGACGGTCGTCGCGTCCGCGTCCAGGTCCAGCAGCGGTTCCGTGGTCACCTGTAGCGCCTCCTTCCGATTGTCGTGTCGGGACGGGCCCCGGCCGTGTCCGGGCTGGCCGTAAGCGAATCCGGACGGGCCATGATGGTGTCCGGGCGCACAACGGTCGAATCCGGGGCCGCGGAGGCCGAATCGGCGACTGCCGCGGAATCCGATTCGGCGCCGGGGGGAAGCGGTTCCAGGTGGTAGCCCCTGGTCTGACCTTCCACATCCATTCTGACCACCTGACGGCCCTCCAGATAGACGATGATCTTCTCCCCCTCCACCCAGTGCAGCGCCGGTACGCCGGGCCCATCGGCCATCGCGCTATCGGCTTCCGATGTCGCGGTATCGGCGAGGGGGGCGACACTGTCGACATCGATGCCCGCGCTGTCGGCGTCGACCTGCAGCGTGTCGGAATCTACGAGGCGATAGAGGCTGCGGGCGGCCCCCACCGCGGTCATCGTCTCCAGGCGCGAGCCCTGCCCGTCGGGCGGGGGGCCGGATGCGGGCTCGGGCTCGGCCGGCCCCGGCCCGGTTTCGATCGGCTCGGCCGCGGTGCTCGCCGAATCGCCAGGGGCGTCCGTCGAACCGCCCGCCACGTCCGTCGAATCACCCGCAACATCCGTCGAATCGCCGGCCACGTCCGTCGAATCGCCCGCGGCTGTACTGTCCGACGAGCCGGCAGACGCGAACCGCGCGTAGATCGTGTCGCCCTCCATCCAGTCGCGACGCGCCACTTCGGGCAACCCCCCCGCCGATTCCGGGTCGTCCTCCTCACCCTCCGCCCGTGCGGATCCCACTGCGGTGACGAGCTGGAGCACCTGCCCCGGCGACAGAACATCGATGGAATCGCCGCTGAGGTTGAACTGGTCCGCGGCGACGCCCGGCTTGAAGAGCGAATCCGCAACGGTCGTGGAATCGGACTCGCGGGCTGCGGCCGACAGAGCCATGACCCGCGCCGCGTCTCCCGGCGACAGGCCCTCGGTGTCCACGGGCTGCGGCTCCCCGGGCAGCGGCGGGATCTCGCCGATCGCGACAAGCCGGTTGACCCGTCCGTCGTCCAGGAACATCCGAATGGCGGGCGCGTTCATGTCCACCTGCTGCCCCGACAGCCTCGCCCGGTGTCTGGCCAGCAACTCCTCCCTGAGCCCCGTGGACGGAGTCACCGAAACCGTTCGCGCCGTCAGCAGGTAGTCCTGCCCCTCGACGCGAGCTCCACCGATGATCGACATCGAACCCGCTTCCTGGTCGTAGTCGAGCGAGTCGCCGAAGGCCATCAGCGAATCGCGCACGACTACGACGTTCCCCCCGGCGCGAAAGTAGCGCCGCCCCTCCAGGATGAAGCGCTCCGCGTCGATTTCGTAGGGAGGAAGCGCGACGGTGTCCTCGACGGCCACGCTTTCCTCGACGGATTCGGGAGCTCCCGCGACCTCCACCGGAGGAGTGTCCTCCGTGGCCACGCTGTCCGGTGGCTGCGCGCTGGCTTCCGCGCGCGCGCTGTCCTGCCCCGCACTGTCCTCGACCGCCGCACTGTCCTCGACCGCCGCACTGTCCTCCACCGCCGCCCTGTCCACCACCGCCACGGTGTCCTCCACCGCCGTGCTGTCGTCCGCTGGCGCATTCTCCTCCACCGGCGGCGGCTCGGCCCGGGCCACCGGATAGACGGTGGCATGGGGCTGCCCGCCGTAAACCTGCATCCGGTCCAGGGCGCGCACCTCACCGGCGCGGTCGTAGAGCAGCCGCTGACCGCTGATCACCGCCCCGCTCGCGAGGTCCCGCACCGTCACGTTGGACCAGGCATTGAGCTGCCTGAGCCCGCCGAAGTACTGGGCGGTGTCGGCGTCCAGTTCGGTCTCGGCGTCGACGAGGTGGACACGGCCGAAGAGGTGGATCTGGTCGTTCGCTTCGAAGACAACGGCCGAATCCGCCAGGAGCCGCGTTCCATCCGTGCAGCGGTAGTCGATGCCTCCCGAGGCGTGGTGCACGAAGCTCGCGGAGTCGAACCGGGTTCGCAGGGTGTATCCGCCCACGCGCACGAGTTCGCAGGTGCCTTCCTGGGCCGCGGCGGGCGCCGGAGCCAGGACCGCCGCCATCATCGCCGCCCCGCCGAGCACCCGTCGAGCGGCGGTCGAGGCGCGCTTCATGGCTCGCTGCATTCCCCTTCCCTCGTGCCCCAGATCTGGAGGTCGTCGAACGACATGTCGGCCTGGAAGCGGTCGCCCTCGACCACGCAGCCCGATTCACGCATGACGACGTGCAGGTCCGACCACACGCGGTCCTCGTCGGGAGCGAAGTTGAGTTCCTCGGTGCGGATCTCCTGACCCGTATCGGGGATCCTGAGAACGGCGTTGCCGTACGCCGTCAGCTCGTTGCCTGCGTTGCTGATCCGGCCGCCGTCGGCCTCGATGTTCGCACGCCGCCGCCCCTGTTCGTCGAAGACGATCAATGTGAGGCCGATCACCCTCGCGTAGGCCGAATCCCGCCACATGAACAGGCTGTCCGCGAAAAGGAGCGCCTCCTGGACCCCCTCCTGCGTGATCCGGCGCGACACGCCGTAGACGATCTCGTCGGCGTTGATCTCCTCGAGCTCGGTCGTGGGGCCTTCCTCGGAATCGGCCGAACACGCGGCACCCGAGGACACCAGGGCCGCGAGGGCCAGGTACAGCGTGGGGTATTGTAATGTCGACATTACAGAATGTCGTGTATGCATTACCATTTGCATCGTCGATGCTCCATCAAAGTACTCCGGCGCGGAGCAGGTCGTGAAGGTGAACGATGCCGACGAGGCCGCCCGCGCGCACCACGGGAAGCGCCATGACTCCGTGCTCCTCCATGCGTCGAACCGCAGTGGCGCCCAGTTCGTCGGGAAAGGCGATCCTGGGCGAACGTGTCATGAAGTCGGAGACCGGCAACCCCAGAAAGTCCTCGGTCCGCTCCATGAGGCGAGCGAGGTCGCCGGCCGTGACCACGCCGACGAGCGCGTTCCCGTCGTCGATGACCGGCACGGTTCCGCGCATGCGGGCGAGCGGTACGATGATCTCCCGGACGGTAGCGACGGAGCTGACGGCAGGGTAGTCCTCGTCCACCATGATGTCACGCACGCGGAGCGTGAGGCGCCGTCCCAACGTTCCGCCCGGGTGGATGCGGGCGAAATCCTCCGGGCGGAAGCCGCGGCGCCTGATCAGCGCGACGGCCAGGGCGTCTCCCATGGCGAGCGCGGCGGTGGTCGACGAGGTGGGGGCCAGACCCATCGGGCACGCCTCGGCGGTCACCCCGCAGTCCAGCACGGCGGCCGCACGGCTCGCCATCCGCGCGGATGGGTCCCCGACCATGGCGACCACCGGCATGCGGTGGGCCTCCGCGAAGGCGTGCAGGCCGCGAAGTTCCGCGGTGGTTCCGCTGCGCGAGATCAGGATCATGACCGCGGCGGGGTCCGCCAGGCCGAGGTCTCCGTGCAATCCGTCGACCGGGTGGAGGAAGACCGCGGGCGTGCCCGTGGAGGTAAGCGTTGCGGCGACCTTTCGCGCAACGAGTCCGGACTTGCCGATCCCGGAAACGACGACCACGCCCTCGGAGGTGGCCAGAAGATCCACGGCCCGCGCGAACTGGTCTCCGAGCCGGTCGGCCAGAGCCGCCACTGCTTCGGCCTCCGAGCGCAACACGCGCCGCCCTTCCCGGACCATCGCCGCGCGGTCCGCCCGCGGCGGCGCGTCAGCCACCGCGCTCGCGACAGTACTCATCTACCAATCCCGTCCATTCCTTCCGGGCCCTGAGAAGCGCTTCCGCGAACTCCCTCACCGCTCCCCTGCCACCCTCCTTCAAACTCTGCCATTTGGCCACGCGCCGCACCTCGCTCACTCCGTTGGCGACGGTTGCAGGCAGTCCTACCCGGCGGAGCACGGGCAGGTCGGCCAGGTCGTCGCCGAGCAGCGCAACCTCGTCCCAGGCGACCCCGCGGTCCGCAAGCAGCTTCTCGAGGACGGGGATCTTGCGCGCCCCCCCGTCCTGGAAGACATCCTCGACGCCCAGTTCCAGCGCGCGCAGTTCGGTCGCCTTCGAAACCCTGCCCGAGACAATGGCGACATGGATCCCCGCTTTCCTCAACATCTTGACGCCAAGGCCGTCTCCGACGTCGAATCGCTTGAACTCGATGTTGTAGCCCTCCGTGGTCGCGCCCATGTAGATGCCGCCGTCGGTCATCGTGCCGTCGACGTCCAGTACGACCATGCGAATCCGGCGTGCCGTTGCCTCCGGGATCTGCATCGGGATGCCCTTCATGGCGCGCTTCCCGGGAAAAGCGCGCGGCGGATCGCCGCCACCTCGTGGAGCAGCGGCCCAAGTTCGCGCAGCGGCAACATGTTGGAGCCGTCGGAGGGCGCGGACGCCGGATCCGGATGCACCTCGAGAAAAAGGCCGTCGCAGCCGGCGGCCACGGCGGCACGGACCAGGGGACGGATGTGCTGCGGCGCGCCGCCGGTCGACCCGTCCCGCGCGGAGCCGGGACGCTGCACCGAGTGGGTCCCGTCGAAGATCACCGGAACTCCCGCCGCCTCCCTGATCACGCCGAAGTTCCGCACGTCGACCACGAGGTCGCCGTATCCGTACGAGGCTCCGCGTTCGGTCACCGCCACCTCCGTGCTTCCTCCCGCCCTTACCTTCTCGACCGCGCCGGCCATGGAGCCGGGCGGCATCCACTGACCCTTCTTCACGTTGACCGCCCTCCCCGTGCCGCCCGCAGCGACCAGCAGCGACGTCTGCCGGCAGAGAAACGCGGGGATCTGGAGGACATCGGCCACATCGGCCACAGCTTCGGCCTGATCCGCCTCGTGTATGTCGGTCAGGACCGGCAGCCCCGTCTCCTCTCGAACCGCCGCCAGCAGCTCGAGGCCCCGGTCGAGTCCCGGCCCCCGGTGTGAATGCACGCGCGAGCGGTTCGCCTTGTCGAAGGACGCCTTGAAGACCGCCGGAATGCCGGCTTCCCGCGCCGCGTCCCGCACGCCTCGGGCCACCGCGAGGTTGAGTTCCTGACCCTCGAGGACGCACGGACCCGAGATAAGGGTGAAGCCATCCGAAAAGGGCACGACATCAGGCTCCCAGCGCTGCCGCCTTCGGTGAGCGCACTCCGGATGCCCGGACCGCGGCCGCTTCGATGAAGGATGCGAAGAGAGGGTGGGCCCGCGTGGGCCGGCTCTTCAGCTCCGGATGGGACTGGCTCGCGACGAACCAGGGGTGGTCGGGCAACTCGATCATCTCGACCAGCTTCCCGTCGGTCGTGGTGGCGGAAAAGGCCAGGCCGCGCTCCTTGAGCACCGTCCGGTAGTCGTTGTTGACTTCGTACCGGTGGCGGTGCCGTTCGGTGATCGCCGTCGAACCGTAGCTGCGTGCCGCCGCCGACCCGGGCACGAGCCTGGCCGCGTACGACCCCAGGCGCATGGTGCCGCCCTTGGTCGTGACCTTGCGCTGTTCGTCCATGAGACAGATGACCGGATGGGGAGAGCCCCGGTCGAATTCGTAGGAGTGGGCACCCTCCAGACCAGCGACGTTGCGGGCGAACTCGATCACCGCGCACTGGAGCCCCAGGCAGATCCCCAGGAAGGGAAGGCCGTTCTCGCGGGACCACCGGATCGCTTCGATCATTCCCTCGATGCCGCGCCGCCCGAAACCGCCGGGCACCAGAAGGCCGTGGTACCCGGCCAGGAAGGAGGGGTCCAGGCCGTGTTCCAGCTTTTCGCTGCCAATCCAGTCGATGACGACCTCGACGTCGTTGGCGATGCCCCCGTGTATGAGCGCCTGCTCGACCGACTTGTAGGCATCCACCAGTTCGGTGTACTTCCCCACGACCGCGATCCGAACCCTCGAGCCCGTGGGCGACTTGATGCGGTCGACGATGCGTCTCCACGCCGTAAGATCCGGCGCGGGGGCCCGGATGCCGAAGCGCGAGAGCACGAAGTCGTCGAGCCGCTGGCGGCGGAACTGCAGCGGAACCTCGTAGATGGTTTCGACGTCCAGCGCCTCGATCACGCCGGCCGGATCGACGTTGGTGAACCCGGCGATCTTGCCCTTGATTTCGTCGCCGAGCGGGTGTTCCGTGCGGCACACCAGTACCGCGGGCTGGATTCCGGTCTGCATCAGTTCGCGCACGGAGTGCTGCGTGGGCTTGGTCTTGAGCTCGCCGGCGGCCTGGATGTAGGGCACCAGGGTGAGGTGCACATGCAGGGCGCGCGGACCCACCTCCTGCCGGAACTGGCGGATGCCTTCGAGGAACGGGAGGCTCTCGATGTCGCCAACGGTGCCGCCAACCTCGCTGATCACGACGTCGTGGCCCTCGGACAGCACCCGCACCGACCGCTTGATCTCGTCGGTGATGTGGGGAATCACCTGGACCGTGCGCCCCAGGTAGTCACCACGCCGCTCGCGGTCGATGACCGTGCGGTAGATGCGTCCCGTGGTGGTGTTGTTCTCCTGCGACAGGTTCGCGGCGATGAAGCGCTCGTAGTGGCCCAGGTCGAGATCCGTCTCGGCCCCGTCCTCGGTCACGAAAACCTCTCCGTGCTGAAGCGGCGAGAGCGTTCCGGGATCGACGTTGATGTATGGGTCGAGCTTCTGCAGGGTGACGCGCAGCCCGCGCTCCTTGAGGAGGACGCCCAGCGACGCGGCGGCGATCCCCTTCCCCAGCGAGGACACTACGCCCCCGGTCACGAAAATGTACCTGGTCTCGTCAGATCCGATCGGCGTCATTGTCTGCCCCGGCTCCTTTCAGGCGGCGCTCCATGCGCGCCAGGTCCTCCGGCGTGTCAATCCCGCCGGCCGCTTCGGCCACAACCGCCACACCGATGCGCATCCCGTTCTCAAGGGCACGCAGCTGCTCCAGTCCTTCCTCCATCTCGAGCGCCGAGGGGCGGAAACCGACCCACCGGCCCAGCGCCGCCCGCCTGTACGCGTAAACGCCCACATGCCGCAGGCGGCGAGGCTCTGCCCGGCAGCCGTTGCGCGTGAGTTGCGCACGCCGGAAGGGTATCGCCGCCCTTGAGAAGTATAACGCACTCCCATCCCGCGCCCGCACGACCTTGACAACCGCGGGGTCGTGGAGCTCCTCGTCGGACTCGATCCGGGTCGCGCATGTCCCCACATCGAACCCGGCTTCGACCATCGAAACCGCCGCCCGCACAACCTCGGGATCCACCAGGGGCTCGTCGCCCTGGATGTTCACCACCACGTCGAACTCCGGGCCCATCCGTTGCGCGGCCTCCCAGGCGCGATCGCTTCCCGACGGGTGCTCGGGCGACGTCATCAGGACGCCCGCACCCGCATCCAGGCACACCTGCGCCACCTCGTCGGAGTCGGTCGCGACGACCACGCAATCCAGAAAGCCCATCCGGCGCGCGCGCTGCCACACCCAGGTGACCAGGGGCCTGCCGAGGAGCGGCTGAAGGGGCTTGCGAGGGAGGCGGGAAGAGCCGATCCGCGCCGGGATCACACCCAGGACGCGGTTCAAGACGACCCCCTGGCACGGGGGTTCGAGACCGTGGAAGCCGTGAGAATCACGGACTTCAAGCTACCCTCGCGCCACCCCTCGAGCAACCCGCAGGAAGTTCTCCAGCAGCCGGCGTCCGTGGTTGGTGAACCACGATTCGGGGTGGAATTGAACGCCCCACACAGGGTGCTGCCGGTGGCGCATCGCCTGGATCTCTCCCCGGTCCGCCGGATCCGCGCTCCACGCGATCGCGACCAGCGGCGCCGGAAGCTCGGGAGCGGTGACGAGGGAATGGTAGCGCGTCACCTCCACGGGCGACGGGATGCCCTCGAACAGCGGATCTCCTTCATGGACGACCAGTGACGTCTTTCCGTGGACCGTTCTGGCGGCGCGGATCGTGCGCCCGCCGTAGGCCTCGCCGATGGCCTGGTGCCCGAGGCAGACCCCGAGAGTAGGAACCTCCGGCCCCAGTGCGCGGATCGCGGCGATGCTCACCCCCGCTTCGGAAGGGGTCTTCGGCCCGGGCGAGATCACCAGCCGGGTGGTCCCCGCGCGCCGCAGCTCTTCTGGCGTAACCGCGTCGTTCCGGTAGACGCGGGGCTCCTGGCCCAGATCGCCGAGGATCTGCACCAGATTCCAGGTGAATGAGTCGTAGTTGTCGATGACCACCAGCATGGCCGCACCGGAAGCGAGGGAGTTTGCACCGGCGGATTCGCGGCTGGGCAAGGCCACGGGACCGGTGCACGGGATATTGATCCGCATATAATACTGATCATCATGGCCGACATGTACCGTACCTGTCTCGTCTGCAGCGCCGAATTCAGGCCGAATGACGCGCTCGAGCACCTCGACAGGGGACGCCGGGTGGCCTACGACCCGGTGAAGGGCCGCCTCTGGCAGGTCTGCGGATCGTGCGCCAGGTGGTCCCTGGTGCCCCTGGAGTCCCGCTGGGAGGCGCTGCAGGAACTCGAGAAGCTGGTCACCGACAGGGCCCGCATGCTCTCGCGGACGGACAACGTGGCGCTCATGCGGGCGGGACCGCTCGAGATCGTGCGTGTCGGACAGGCGGCGCTGCGGGAGGAGGCCTGGTGGCGCTACGGGAGGGAGTTCCGCAAGCGGAGGGAGAACTACCGCAAGCTCACCGTGGCGGCCGCCGCCGGCGCGGCAGGGGTGATCGCGGGCTCGGCCGCGACGGGCGGAATCAGCTTCGTGGCCGCGTGGATTCTCTGGCGCCGGGCGCCCGGGGTCGTCACGGGCGGGGCGCGGTGGATGCGGTTCGGCAGTACGGCGTGGCGGGGACGCGCCCACTGCCTGCGCTGCGGATCCACGCTCGCCCGTGTGCGGTACCGGGATCGCGAGCGCCTGGTCGTTACGGGCGACGAGGAATCTCCCGGCGTCGTGGTCTCTTGCGTCCGCTGCCGGGGGCACGAGGACGCCGGCCAGCGGCTCGACGGCCACGAGGCGGGGCGTCTGCTGAGGCGGGTGCTGGCCTATCATCACTTCGCCGGGTCTTCCGAACAACGAGTGGAGGGGGCCGTGAAGCTGATCGACTTTGCGGGCGGCACCGAGAGGCTGCCCTCGCGGATCCTCGGGTCCGGAGCGGCCCTGGGCAGTCTCAGCAACACGGGTCAGGTCGCCCTCGAAATCGCGGTCCATGAGGAGCACGAACGGCTGCTGCTGTCGATGGAGGTGGCGGAACTCGAGGCCCACTGGCGGCGGGAGGAGGAACTCGCGGCCATCATCGACGGCGAGCTGACCCCGGGTCCCGGGCTCGGGCACCCGGAGTGAAGCGCCAGCAGGCCTGCTAGTAGTCCACCGGCCTGAGGTACGACTCCCCGATCGCGCTCTCCGAAAGCAGGGCCACGGTGGGAAGCTCCCGCTTCCAGTGGGTCGAGGAGAGGCGCCGCCAGACGGTCTCGACCTCGGCCCTGTCGAACCCCAGCCGGACCAGCGATTCGACGTTGTGCCGCTTGAGCAGCCAGTGGAGGATCGGGTCGGCCCGGTGGTAGGAGATTCCGAGCTCGTCCTCGTCGTGAACGCCCCGCACGAGGTCGGCGCTCGCCGGCTTTTCGACGATCTCGGTCGGGACGCCCAGATGGCGGGCCAGCTGCCAGACCTGTGTCTTGAAGAGGTCGCCCAGGGGATTGATCGGGGGAGAGTCGTCGGCGTGCCAGGTGTAGTACCCGAGAAGCCGCTCGCTCTTGTTGCCGGTGCCTAGCGGAAGGGCCTCGAGCTTGGCGGACTGGTCGAAGAGAACCACGGAGCGCAGCCGCGCCGCGAGATTGCCGCGCCTTAGCGCCGACAGTTCCGGTTCGTGCGTCGACAGGTAGCCGTCCACGGCATCCGTGATCGAAACCGTGCGCTGTCTCGCCCCGCTGGCCGCGATGGCGAGCGCCGCATGGGACAGGCTCTCCGGACTCGAAGTCGCGTAGGGGAGGCGGAACCCGTAGACGTTCTCCGGTCCCAGCGCCCTGGCGGCGAGGAACAGGGACACCGCGGAATCGACACCGCCGGACACGCCGATGACCACCCGCTTGAACCCCCGGTGGCGCGTCACCTCCTCCGAGATGAACTCGATGAGCGCCTCCTCGACCAGCGCGGCATCGATATCGAGCGCGGCGAGATCGGCTGCGTTCGGTCGGTCCGGCGCGCGTTGCCGCCGGGCGGCCGATTCATCGCCTGCCGCGGGTGCACGACCGTCCTTCGCGGCCCGTGCCGGCGGTCTTTCGCCGGACCAGGCGCGGTCCAGGGACCTTCGCAGCCGAGGAAACGCCGTGCTGAGGTCTGCGAGGAAGGGCGACTCGGTCCTCACACGGAGGATCTCGTCGAAATCGACCTCGACAACCGTGCGGCTGTGGGAGAAGAGGGGAGCCCTTCTAAGCAGCGTCCCGTCCGGCGCCCACGCAGAGGATCCCCCGGGGAAGAGCTTCCCGCCCTCCGAGCCCGCCAGCTGCGCGACCATCATGAAGACACCGTGCTCCTTGGCCGCCCGTGCGGCGATGCGGTCCCACTCGTCGAGGTTCGCGGGGCGCGGGGCGGCGGAGTTGAATCCGCGCGCGGGAGAGGCGCACCCCGCAAGGATCATTTCCGCCCCGTCGAGTGCGAGAATCGAAGCGGTGATCGAGTGCCAGAGGTCCTCGCAGATCAGCATGCCGATCCTTCCGAAGCGCGTCTCGAACGCACTCACCTGCCGCCCCGGCTCGATGAAGCGCCCCTCTTCGAAGAGTCCGTAGGTCGGCAGGAAGACCTTCCGGTGCACATGAATCAGCTCGTACCGGTCCGCCCCGGGTGTGAGGTAGGCCATGCTGTTGTACACCCCGCGCCGCCCACGCTCGTAGAACCCGAGCGCCACGTCGCAGCTCCGTCCCTCGGGGGGCGTTCCCAATGACCGGACCAGCGCCCCGGGAGCAAGAGCGACCTCGTGGGCCGCGCCTTCGACGAAGTAGCCGGACATGACGGATTCGGGGAACACGGCGAGGTCCGCATCGGGCGGCAGCGCGTCGCGAATCATGGCGGCGTTGGCCTCCACGACTCCCTTTCGGGGTTTGACCTGACAGAGGGCCACCCGAAGGTCCTGGCCGTTGCCCATGGAGTGCTCCCGACTGTCACAAACGGATTCGCGCAGTGTGGGGACTGGCCCCGCCGCCTGACTTCGCGCCATAATCTAGGTGCGTTTCCGCACCACAGAAAGAAAGTCAAAATGCTCAGATTCCTCCGTTCGACCCTCCTCCTGGCGGCTCTGGCCGCCCTTGCAATCCCGGTCGCCGGCCAGAGCGCGGGGTCGCCGGGTCAGAGAGGCAGCCGGTTGCCGCCCGTCGACCTCGAGTCGGCGGAGGCTCAGGTCTTCCTCCAGGCCCTGTCGACGATCTCCCACTTCCATTCGTCGGCCCTGGCCGACTCGACCCTGTGGGACCGGGCACTCGAGGGGCTGCTGGAGCAGCTCGACGATCCGTATGCCACCGTCTACACACCGGCGGAATACGACCGGTTCCGGGAGACCAATACCGGCGACTACGCCGGGATCGGTGTCCAGATCACGATGATGGACTCGCGCGTGACCGTGACGGCGGTCTTCCGGGACACTCCCGCCGAAGGCGTGGGGATGCTGGTGGGCGACAGGATCGTGTGGGTCGAGGGCATCGACGCCCGCGACTGGACACTCGACCAGGCGCGCGACTCGATCCGGGGGGAGCCCGGCTCCGTGGTGCGGATCCGGGTCGCCCGCGACGGCTTTTCGGAGCCGATTCCCTTCTCGATCGTGCGCGACAACGTCCATGTGGAGGCCGTGGCAGCGACGTGGGTCGAGGACGGAATCGCCTACTTCGGGATCGACCGGATCGCGCGGGGTGTGTCGGAGGAACTCGGACAGGCGCTGGAAGAGTACGAGGGTGCGCAGGCACTGATCGTGGATCTGAGGGGCAATCCGGGGGGCTATCTGGATGAATCGCTACAGATTGCGGACATGTTGCTCGCGCCGGGCGAGAAGCTGGCGAGCGTGGACTCCCGAGGGGTTGCGGGCGCCGTATCCAACCAGGAATGGACGGCTCGAAGCCCGGCGCGCATTGCCGAGACGCCCATCGTGATCCTCGTGGACGCGTATACGGCGTCGGCTGCCGAGATCATCTCGGGAGCTCTGCAGGACAACGACCGCGCCGTCGTGATCGGACGGAGGACGTTCGGCAAGGGAGCCGTGCAGACGCACTACCCCCTGCCCGCCGGGCGACAGATCAGCATCACGACCGGATCCTGGTACACGCCGCTCGGCAGGTCGCTGAACCGCGCTCGCCACAGGGACGGCTCGCTGAAGCCGGAGGATGCAGGCCTCCCGGATCCCGTAGTGACGGCTGCCGGCCGCGAACTCCCGACGGGTGGGGGGATCATTCCAGACCTCGAGGTGGAATCGCGGGTTCTGGAACAGGAACGTCGCCTCGTCAACAACGCGAGCGAAGCACAGGTGCCCTTCGGGACATTGATTCGGGACTATGCCTTCGATCTCGCCAAGAAGGCGCTTGCCGCGGGCGAGATCGAGGTGCTCCCTTCCTCCGCGTTCGACGGTCTGGCCGCGGAGCTGGTGGATGCCGGAATGGATCCCGAGATCGTTGAGGATCCCGTGGCGCGCGGGTATCTCGACCGTCAGACCCAGCTTCACTACCTGTACCGCGCGAACGCCCCGGCCTTGCGACTCCTGGTCCAGGCGGAGCGCGACAAGGCGCTCGCCGAGGCCCTTCGCCTTGCCCGCTCCGCCCGCACGCCCGCAGAGCTGTTCACACTGGTCGACGAAACCAGAGAGAACGCGCCGCCCGCCAGATAGCGGGGCCGCGCGCCGGTAAGGGACCCCAGGGGGTTCAGCCGCTGGTCATGCGGCTCCGCGGATGATACCGCCGGTGCGTCCGGCGCAGGTATTCGCGGTCCAGGTGCGTGTAGATCTGGGTGGTGGAGATGTCGGCGTGCCCCAGCAGCTCCTGCACCACCGCCAGGTCGGCCCCGCCCTCGAGCAGATGCGTGGCGCAGCTGTGCCGCAGGGTGTGGGGTGATATCCGGCGCTCGATTCCGGCCCTCGCGGCGGCGCGCGTTACGATCGTCCACACGGACATGCGGCTCAGCGGCGTGCCACGGTGGTTGAGGAAGACGACGCCTCCTCCCATGCCCCGATCCAGAGAGGGCCTGACCAGCCGCAGGTAGCGCCCGGCCACATCGACCGCCGTCGCCCCGACCGGAACGAGACGTTCCTTCCCTCCCTTGCCGAACACCAGGCAACTCGCGTGCTCCAGGTCCAGATCCACCAGCGCCAGACGGGTCAGCTCGCTCACCCGCATTCCGGTCGCATAGAGCAGTTCGAGGACTGCCCGATCCCGCCAGTAGACGGCGGAATCCGGATCCACCGCTTCCACCAGGCGTGCCGCCTCCTCCTGGCTCAGGAACTCGGGCAGCTTCCTGCCGGTGGCCGGGCGTTCCATCCTGTCCGACGGGTTTTCGGTGACGATACCCTCGTCCACCAGGAAGCCGAAGTAGGCGCGCAGGGCGGACTGTGCCCTTCGGATCGACCCGGGCGCCATCCCCTCCCCGTGGAGGTGGCCCGCATACTCCTGCAGGATGGCGTGGTCGACGTCACCGGGCCCCTCCGCGGTCCCGCGATCATCCAGATAGGCGAGAAAGCGCGTCAGGTCGCTCCTGTACGCCGCGCAGCTCCGGGGGCGGAGCCCCCTCTCGAGTGCGAGGAAATCCAGAAACGGCTCGAGGTGGAAGCGGCGCTCCAGGGCCTGACCCTTTCCCCCGCGCCTCACGGAACGTCGCCCCGTCGCCTGGCGCGCTCTCCGGGCGGTCCGCGCGGACCCTCCTCCCCCACCCCTCCCTGGACCTGCGC
>VXMI01000015.1 GCA_009841165.1 Gemmatimonadota bacterium
AGTCGCGCCCCCGCCGCCTCCACGACCTCGGGGATACGGAACCCGCCCCCGATCTCGACCAGCTCCCCGTGGGAGACCGCCACCCCCCGCCCCGCGGCGAAGGCAGTCAGCGCGAGCGCGACCGCACCGGCGTTGTTGTTGACGACCACCGCGTCATCGGCGCCGGTGATTTCCCGCACAAGCTCCACGCAGTGGTCGTAGCGCGATCCGCGCTCCCCACTGCCCAGGTCGAATTCGACGTTGCCATAGCCGGCGGCCGCAGCCATCGCACGGCGCGCCTCGGCAGCGAGCGGGGCGCGTCCCAGGTTGGTGTGAAGTACTACACCCGTCGCGTTGACAACCCGCTTGAGCGACGGCGCGGACGCGCGGGCCACCTCGGCGCGCACCGACGCGGCGAACCCGTCGTCACTGTCGGGGACCGGCCGCCGTCCCGACCGCATCCCATCGAGCACGGCGCGCACCCGCTCGGTGATCCAGCTGCGGCCGTGGGCCGCGATCAGGTCACGGCACCAGGGGCGCTCCAGCAGGCGGTCGACGCCCGGGATCGAGCGGCGGGGGTCGCGCGCACTCACCGGTGTTCAGCGCTTTCGGGCCGGGTCGCGCACCACCAGCCTCCGTCGGGAGCGGTCCGGCGGCGACAGGATCCCGCGCGGTCGCGACTCGCGAACGAAGGGAGGCGGAACGGCCGTGGTCGTGTCGGGCCCCACCCGTGTGGTGTCGGGTCCGGCGGTGGTCGTGTCAGGTGCGACCTGCGTGGTGTCAGGTCCGGTTCGCGCGGTGTCGGGCCCTGCCTGCGTCGTGTCGACCTGCACCGAATCGCCCACCTGAGCCGAGTCCCCGGCCTGCAGCGAGTCCTCCACGGCAAGCGAGTCGCCCAGCTCAAGGGAGTCACCCGCGATCAGCGTACTGTCCGCCGTTGCCGTATCGGGTGGCGGCAGCTCCCAGACCACCACGGCCGTGCCCCCACCACCCGGCACGCCCCCGATGTTCACCACCGCGGACACCGAGGCCTCGTACGGCGCCCCTCTCACCAGCGCCTCGTCGAGAACACCGGTCAGGGTCTGAGTGGGCAGAAACTCTCCGGAGAGGCCGACGGGTGCGAGAGGCGCCTCGGCCGTGTCGGGCTGTTCCTCTTCCTCCTGGGCGGGCGGCAACTCGCCGATCTGCGCGAGCGAATCGATCATTGCCTGCTCTTCAGCGCGGGCGATCGAATCGGCCACCTCCCGGTTTCGCCGTTCGTATTCGTGGTCGTGGTAGAAGCGGATCGCGATCGTGTCCTTGCCCGGCGGCACGGTCACCGTGTCGGCGAACTCGACCTGTGAGGAGTCGCCGGCCTCGATGTCGAGCGAGTCGCGGGCCGCGGCGGCGCTGTCACCCGGCTCGCCCGGGGCTTCGGGCAGTGGCGGCTCCCGCGCGGCTGCGGTGTCCTCGGGCTCCGCAATCGCCGCCGTGTCCGCCGGCACCGCCGCGCCCGCGGTGTCCCCCGCCGCCGCAACCATCGCCGAATCGGTGAGCCGAGCCAGCACGAGCTGTCCGTTGAAGACGACGCCGGGCATGTCCGGCTCGAGGTAGTCGTCGAACTCGAAGCTCAGGGTGACCGAGTCCTGCACCTCGACGCGGGCCAGCCGCGCCGGCGTCGTGTCGGGCTCGATCAGAGTCAGGATCGTGAACGTGGTGTCGGGCGAGCCCTCGAACGCTCCGGCCGAGAGCGCCGATTGGGGCTCGAAGTCGCCCACGGACCCGTCCCGGTCGCGATCCTCCCATGCGATCACCTGGAACGGTTGCCCGGGTACGTAACGCATCGAGAAGACCCCGTCGGAGCCGGTCAGGTTCCAGTGCGTGAGCGTGTCGCCCTCGCCGCCAAACCGCGCTTCGACGCGGGCGTCGGGCACCGCCTGGCCGGTGATCCGGTCCTCGACCATTCCGGCCACGACGTTGGGAACGAACTCCCCTCCCGTCGAAAGCACCAGGTCGAACGGGTCGCGGAGCGTGTTGCTGAACATGTCGTTGATCACCGGGAGCACCGTCACCCGGTAGAGGCGCCCCGGCGCAAGGCCCTCCTGGGCTTCGATGGAAATGCCGTCACGGCCGTGGCGGACGCGCGCGGCCCCCAGCGACGGCGAGATCACCACGGCGTTGTTCAGCTGTCCGGTCGAGGGACGCTCGCTGATTCGTTCGTTGAAGCGGAAGAAGAACTCCCGGACGCCGGGCTCGACGACCGCGAAGGTGTCCGGAATCGTTTCGATCACGACCGGCGGCACCCGGTCCTCGGGACCGCCGGGGGGAGCCTCCGGCCGGGCGCAGGCAGCCGAGAGAACCAGCACAGTCAGGACACAGCGCCGGATCACGACCCATGTCCCTCCAGAGATGTCAACTTCTCTTGTAATTTTGTAAACTGCACTTTACATGTCTGGAGTTTTTTGCGCTCCCGCTCCACGACCGCCGGGGGTGCACGGGTGACGAAGTTCTCGTTGGCGAGCTTGGCCTCGAGTCCGCGCAGCCGGCCCTGCAGACGCGCCGTTTCACGCGCCAGCCGCTCGCGCTCCCGTTCCAGGTCGATGACGTCGGCGAGAGGCATGAAGAGTTCAGTGCCATCGCGCAGCACCGCGCTCGCGCCGATGGTGCCGGGTGCGGCCCGCGCGGTCTCCACGCGCCCGATACGCGCCAGGCGCCGAAGCACCTCGCCGCGCCCGTCGAGCAGGAGCCTCCCCTCGCCGCCGAACGCATGCAGCACGACTTCGCGCCCCTCGCCGACCCCGTACTCCTTCCTCATCGCTCTCACCTTCACAACCAGATCACGCAGCCGGTCGAAGCGGTCTTCGGCGTCCGCGTCGACCAGTTCGCCGGACGGCTCGGGCCACCGCGCGACGATGCAGGGGCCGTGGCGATCGCCGGAGCCGGGCAGGAGGCGCCAGAGTTCCTCCGTGACGAAGGGCACCATGGGATGGAGCAAGCGGCAGATCGTGTCGAGCACATGCACCAGGACCGCGCGGGCAGCGTCGCGTCCACGCCCCCCGGGGCGCAGCCGGTGCTTGACGGACTCCAGGTACCAATCGGCGAATTCGCCGCGGAAGAAGTCGCGCAGCACCTCGGCGGCGCCGTGGATGCGGAAGGCTTCGAGTTCCTCATTCGCGCGCCTTACCGCGAATTGCCGGCGCGAGAGGATCCATCGGTCTTCGAGGGCGAGGTCTTTCACGTCGGCGAGCGGCAGGACCGGGTCGTCCCCGAGGCTCATGAGGGCGAAGCGGCCCGCGTTCCAGAGCTTGTTGACGAAGTTGCGCCCGGGAGAGAACGCGGCTTCGAGGTCCTCGTGGTCGAGGCGGATGTCGGCGCCCACCCCGGCGTTGGCGATGAGTGTGAAGCGCAGCGCGTCGGCGCCGTAAAGCTCCACCACCTCGAGCGGATCGATCCCGTTGCCGAGCGACTTGGACATCTTGCGGCCCTGGATGTCGCGCACGGTGCCGTGCAGGTATACCCGGCGGTAGGGCTCGGCGCCCATCGCGTGATACCCCGACATGATCATGCGGGCGACCCAGAAGAAGAGGATCTCGGGCGCGGTCGAGAGCGTGTGTCCGGGGTAGAACGCTTTCAGGTCAGACGTCTCCTCGGGCCATCCGAAGACCGAGAACGGCCAGAGCCACGAGGAGAACCAGGTGTCCAGCACGTCCGCGTCCTGTTCCAGCGCGGCGGACCCGCACTCGGCGCAGGCGTCGGGGTCTTCGCGGCACGCCATCGTCGCCCCGCAGTCCGAGCAGTACCACACCGGGATGCGGTGTCCCCACCAGAGCTGCCGCGAGATGCACCAGTCGCGGATGTTCTCCATCCAGTGTTCGTAGACGCGGGTCCAGCGGTCGGGCACGAAGGTGACGGTACGGTCGCGCGACGCCTGCAGCGCCGGGCGGGCGAGCGGTTCCATGCGCACGAACCACTGCTCGCTCAGGCGGGGCTCGACCACCGTGTCGCAGCGGTAGCAGCGCGGGACGGCGTGCTCGTGGTCGTCGCGCCCGGCCAGGAGGCCTTCGCTGTCGAGCGCAGCCACCACCGCCGTGCGCGCCTCTTCCCGGGAGAGGCGCTGGAAGCGGGCTGGTGCGTTCTCGTTCATGACGGCGCGCTCGGTCATGACGTTGAGGACCTCGAGGCCCGTGCGCGACGCGATGTCGAAGTCGTTGGGGTCGTGGGCCGGCGTCACCTTGACGAGACCCGTGCCGAATTCGGCGTCGACGTGCCGGTCGGCGACCACGGGGATGGTGCGGCCGGTGAGCGGGAGTTCGACCGACGCGCCGACGAGGGAGCCGTAGCGGGGGTCCGACGGGCTGACCGCGACGCCCGTGTCGCCCAGCATCGTCTCGGGGCGCGTGGTCGACACGGTGAGGTACCAGCGCCCGTCGGGGAGCCGGTCGATTGCGGTGGCGCCGGCCGCGCGGGCTTCGGCGGCCACGGAGTCGTGCCCGGGCGCGAAGGGGTAGCGAAGGTGCCAGAGCGACCCGCGCGCCTCGGCACCCTCGGCCTCCTCGTTGGAGAGCGCGGTGAGGCAGCGCGGGCACCAGTTGATGATATACTCGCCGCGGTAGATCAGCCCGTCCTCGTAGAGGCGCACGAAGATCTCGCGCACGGCGCGCGACAGCCCCTCGTCGAGGGTGAACCGGGTGCGGTCCCAGTCGCAGCTGCAGCCGATCGCCTTGAGCTGTCCAAGGATCCGGCCTCCGGTATCGCGCACATGCTCCCACACGCGCTCGACAAAGGCTTCCCGACCCAGGTCGTGCCGTGTCCTTCCTTCCGCGGCGAGGCGCTTCTCCACCACGTTCTGGGTCGCAATGCCCGCGTGGTCGGTCCCCGGCACCCAGAGCGCGACGCGCCCCTGCATGCGGCGCCACCGGATGAGCACGTCCTGGATCGTGTTGTTGAGGCCGTGTCCCATGTGCAGCACCGCCGTCACGTTCGGTGGCGGGATCACGATCACATAGGGGTGACCCCCCTGCTCCACCGCTTCGGCGGCTGCGCCGAAATAGCCGCCGGCCTCCCACATCCGAAGGATACGGGACTCCACGGCGCGCGGATCGAAGGTCTTGGGCAGTTCCCTTGCCCTGGGGCGTTGGAGAGTCAACGGAGGTTCTATCGCCGTCGGGATGCGCCGGTCGTATCGGGCCTGACCACCGGAGGCGACTTCTCTCGCTCGGCCTCCTCCTCCGCCCGCCTGGCCTCGCGGCGGCGGCGCATGACTTCCATCCGTTCCTTCCAGCTCATCCTCACCGCCATGGCTCCGGCGGCGCGGTCGATGTCCGCCATGCGGAACGCCCAGTCGGCCTGGTCGCCGTTGTAGTCGGGTGGCGGCCCGAAACCGAAGGGCAGCGGAATCTCGGTGTCGCCCAGGTGGATTCTGCCCGGTGAGACACCCCACTTCCGTCCCTGGTCGTCCGTGTGGGTCCAGTCGAGCGACTGGGCCAGCCGTTCGGCTTCGGCGAAGGCCGAGTCGTTCGCCGCCTCGATCGCGGCCGCAAGCCGGAGCTCCAGCAGCTCGTGCGGAGTAGGCGCCAGGAGTTCCGGATCGAGCGGCTGCCACAGCCTCGGGTCTCCTTCGCCGATGCGCAGCCGCTCACCCGGAGAAGGATACCGGCCAGGGATGTAGACTTCGAATTCCTCTTCAAAAACAGGCGCTTCCGCGTCGACATCGGGCTGGTCCGGATCCTCGATCTCCACCGGATCACTGGGATCTCCCACCTCGGCTTCCGGGATTTCGACGATCTGCACGGCGCGCATCCCCGCGACCTCGCGCACGGCGGGCACGACCAGGACACCGGCCTGCTCGGGACGAGGCCCGCCCAGGAACGGGTAGAGGACAACCAGGAGCAAGTGCCCAAGTGCGGAGAGGGCCAGACCTGCGTACAGGGGCCGACGGCTCGCCCGGCGGCGGTCGCCGACTCCCGGCGTCCCGCGCTGCTGTGCTCCCTGTCGCATCATGTGACTACCTGTTAAGGCCACCAGCCCACGGCATTCATCGCGCGGGCGCGAGGGCGTCGCCTCCTTCGACCCGGTTGCTCACCGAGGAGCCGCACGAGAGCGACACCTCGACCACATCTCCGGCCGACAGAGGGCCCACCCCCTCGGGCGTCCCCGTGGCAACGAGGTCCCCCGGCTCGAGAGTCATGACGTGCGAGATGTAGCTCAGCAGGTGGCGCAGCGAGAACACCATCTGCTCCGCGCCAGCCTGCTGCCGCACTTCTCCGTTAACCCGGGTGGTCACCGCCAGCCTGTCAGGTTCGACTTGCCCCGCGGAGACAACGTTGCCCACAGGGCAGAAGGTATCGAGTCCCTTGGCCCGGGTCCACTGGCTGTCCTTGCGCTGGAGGTCGCGCGCGGTCACGTCGTTGACCGCCACGACCCCTCCCACATATCCCCAGGAATCGGCCTCCGACACACGCCTGCAGCGCCGCGAGATCACAAGGCCGATCTCGCCCTCGTAGTCGACGCGTCCCACGTCGGGGGGACGCCGGATGGGATCGCCCGCGCCGATCACCGACGAAGGCGGCTTGAGAAAGATCAGAGGCTCCTCCGGCACGGTGCCGCCCAGCTCCGCCGCGTGGTCGGCGTAGTTTCGCCCCACGCAGACGATCTTGCCGGGCCGGGCGTTCATCGCCGATCCGGAGTTGCCGGGTCTTTCAGCCATGGTCCTACTGGTCGGTGGGCCGGGTGTGAATCGCTGTGCCGATGACCGCGCCCGTGCCCGCGATGCCCAGGAAGCAGCTGATTACGGTCCACCAGAAGCCGACATCGCCGTGGCCCCCCGTCCAGCCGATCCATGCGGTCTGGAAGGCGCGCGCGGCCAGCGCCAGGAGGAAGAGTCCAGCGAGAAACCCGAGAGCCTTCTTCATGGTGTTCACCAGGGTTGGAGGATGATCCGGGCCGGGCGGGACAAACTCGACTTGGGGACACGGGGGCGCGCCTGGCCACTACGAATCTACCGAGCCCGTGTCCGGGAGCAAGACGGCCCAGACCCGCCGCTCAGCGATAGAACTCGGCCACCCTGTCCCGGACCACTTCCCAGGGCCCCCTGACGAGCGGCAACGGGGGCAGCGCCTCGCGGATGACGCGCCCGTAGCGCCGGGTGAGCAACCGGTCGTCAAGGAGCAGCACGGCTCCCCTGTCGGTCCGCGTCCGGATGAGACGCCCGATTCCCTGCTTCAGCCGCACCGCCGCATCGGGCACCATGAGTCCCCAGAAGGGGTTTTCCCCGCGCGAAGTCATGGCCTCGACCCGCGCCTCGGTTATGGGCTCTGTCGGCACGCGGAAGGGCAGCTTCTGGATCACGAGCGCGCGCAGCGGCCACCCCGGAACGTCCACGCCCTCCCAGAACGACGAGGTGCCGAGCAGCAGGGCGGATCCCGAGCGGGTGAAGGCCTGAAGCAGGCGCGAGCGGTCCGACTCCCCCTGCACGTAGAGCGGCCAGCGTGCCTCGGCACCGCTTCGACGCAGACTCCTGGCCACGGATCTCAGCGCGGAGAACGAAGTGAACAGGGCGAAGAGGCCGCCGTTGGTGATCCCGGCCACCTCGTTGATGATGTCGGCGGTGACCTCGTTGTACGCGGAGGAGGAAGCCGGACCGCCCGGGCGTGGCAGGCCGGTGGGTACGATCAGGCAGCTCTGTCCGGCGTGGTCGAACGGGGAGCCGACGACCGACTCCGCCACGTCGATGTCTTCCGGGGCGGTGCCGGACAGCCCGATGTCGGTGGGGCCCGCGTCGAGGAACATGTCGTGTTCGGGGGCGGCGGCGCTCGCCGTGAGGCCGAGGCGGCGGCGCAGATAGGTGAAGTCGCCGTTGACCGCCATGGTCGCCGAGGTCAGGACGCCGGTCTCGATGTTGCCGAAGAGGTGCTCGGCGAGGACCGGGCCCAGGTCGACGGGAGCCGCGAGGAAGGCGAGGTTCTTCACCCTGCGCGGTCCCGCGCGTCGCATTTCGAGCCAGCGCACCATCGGAACCCGGCCGTTCTCGGGGAGGAGACAGAGCCGCAGCGCGCGGTCGGCACGGCCCAGGCGGTTGCGACAGGAGCGCAGGTCGAGCAGACGCCCCTGGAGCTCGGAACCGATGTCCTCGCCCTTGTCCTCGTCCAGCCGCTCGATCAGCGTCTCGAGTTCCCGCTGGAGGTCGCCGAGCTGCAGGAGCGTGGTCTCCAGCGCCTCGGAGACTGCGGGGTCGGCGGCGGGTTCGGGTGTCGCGGGGGCATCGGGGCGCTCCGGTCGGCCGAGGCGAAGGCTGCCCCCGTCGGCGTGGGTGTCGGCCCAGGGCTCGACCAGGTCGAAAAAGTCGTCGAAAGCGTCGCGCAGGCGGCCGGCGAGGGGCCGCGTCCGGCGCTGGATCCGCTGCAGCAGGTGCCGGGCCGATATCGAGGTGCGGGCGGGCCTGAGTATCTCCTCGACGGAGGCGAGGATCCCCTTGCCGCCCCGGTCGAGGCGCGCCAGGGCGCGGTACATCGCGAGGCGCGTGGTCTCGGCGCCGAGCCGGGGGGTGGCGGCGTCCTCGAGGTGGTGCGCCTCGTCAAAGATCACGCGCTTGTATGGGGGCAGGACAGCCCCGTCGGTGAAGTTCTCGGTCGCGATTCGGATGGACAGGTCCGAGAAGAAGAGTGCGTGGTTCACGATGACCACGTCGGCCGACGCCCCGGCCCGCCTTGCCCGCTGGTAGTGGCACTGCTGGAAGAAGGGGCACTTGGCGCGCAGGCAGGCATCCGTCTCGCTGCGCACCTCCTCCCACACCTCCCGCCCGGGCACCAGGGGCAGATCGGCGCGCGATCCGTCGTGGCTGCTGTCGGCCCACTCGACAAGCGCCTGCAACTCTTCGGAGCGGTCGTCGGGAAAGAGGCTCGCCGCCGACTCCGCCGCGAGCCGGGCGCGGCGAATGGAGATGTAGTTGCCCCTTCCCTTGATCAGCGCCCACTTGAGCCGCTCACCGAGGATGTCGGCGACGATCTCCAGATCCTTGCGGACGAGCTGCTCTTGGAGGTTGATGGTGTTCGTGGACACGATCGCGCGCTCGCCGTTCATGACCGCCCAGCGTGCCGCCGGCAGCAGGTAGGCGAGTGATTTGCCCGTTCCGGTACCCGCCTCGACCAGCCCGATCCCGCCCTCGTTGAACCGTGCCGCCACGAACCGGAGCATGCTGCGCTGGCCCCGCCGGTCCTCGTACCCCTTCATCGTCGCCATCGGCCCGTCCGGGCTGAGCAGGCCGGACAACTCGGCCGGTTTCAGCGGCTCGACGGTGCGCGGCTCCGGAGGCTCCACCACCACGTAGATGCGGTCCGCCGCGTTGGTGACGATCGCGGTGCCGATTCCGCGCTCGTAGACGCTGGCGGCGACCGCGAGATCCGCGTCGGACGGCTCCAGGAGCCCCGACGGATGATTGTGGATCATCACCGAGCCCTCACGGGCGTCCCTGGCCACCGCGAGCACGGCGGACCGGTTGCCCCGCGCCACAGCCCGCGGGCTGACGATCACCCGGGAACGGGTCACTTCGGCAAGAAAGGAGACCTCGCGGCCCCCGGCCCGTGTCACTTCGTCGCGGATGACGCGGGCCGCCTCCGGCGCAAGCCGAAGGGGAAGCGACGTCACGTCTTCAGCGTCTTCTTCTTCGCCGCGGGGAACAGGACGTTGTTGAGGATGAGCCGGTATCCCGGAGAGTTGGGATGCAGTTCGAGATCGGTGGGGGGATCGCCGATCTGATGCTCGGGGTCCTCGGGGTCGTGGCCGCCGTAGTAGGTCCACGTACCCTCTCCGAGGTTCCCGTGAATGTACTTCGCCCAGCCCCCCTCGATCCCGAGCTTTACCACGCCGGGCTTCAGGCGGTCAATGGCGAACGACGTCGTCAGCCCGTAGAAGTCCGGCAACACCGATTCGTGATTCTGCGTGAGCATCGCCGGAACCGGGTCGAACTTGGCCGAGAAGTCGAAGAGGGTGAACGCGCCCAGCTCCTTGCGCCATGGGGTGTTGACCTGGTGGCCGTCGATGTCCGAAAACGAGTTCACCGAGGGAGCGACCTGTATTTCGGCGTCCTGGAAGGCCATCGACAGTGCCCAGTCCACCTTCGAGCCCGCGTCAGGGTCCGGCGGCGTACCGTCCGAGTACGCTGCGGCGATGTCAACCGATCCCGCCGCGAGCGCCAGTTCGAGAGTCTCCGGCGCGGAGCACATGGCGAACAGGAAGCCGCCATTCTCGACAAACTCGCGGATGCCGCGGCTCACGGCCTTCTTGAGAGCGGGCACATTCGCAAATCCGAGGGACTGGGCCGCCTCCTCGTTGCGGGCCACCTCCTCCTCCAGCCAGGGGGCCCCCGCATAGGTGATGTAGAACTTGGAGTACTGCCCGGTGAAGTCCTCGTGATGGAGGTGAAGCCACTCGTAGTCCTCCAGCTCCCCGCCAACCACCTGGTCGTCCCACACCTTGTCGTAGGGGATTTCGGCGTACTCGAGCGCCATCGTCACCGCGTCGTCCCACGGTGCGCTGTTGGGGGGCGTGTAGATGGCGATCTCGGTGGCCTTCTCAAGCACCACCGACTCCATGTTGGACTGTGCGATGATCCCGCGGATCCTGGCTTCGTCGGCCACTCCGACGGGCTGGATGGTGACGCCCATGAGCGCCGCCTTGCGCCGTGTCCCATCGGTGTCGGGGAGCAGGAACGCGCCGCCCTGGAAGTTGAGCAGCCACTCGGCGCGCCCGTCCTGTTCCAGCACCCAGTAGGTGAGTCCGTACGCCTTGAGGTGGTTGGCCTGGGCGCGGTCCATGGGGACGAGCAGCAGCTGCCCGGCGACGGCTTCGAAAGAAGCCAGGGCGGCCGTGCACACCGCGGCCACGGTACAGAATGCCCGGACAGATGAAACGAACGTCATGCTGAACCTCTTTCCTGAATCCTTCTCAACTCGCGGCGCGCGCCCGGCACTACCGGGCTGTCGGGACGGCTGACGATCAGCGCCTCAAGAATGCGTACCGCTTCGTCGCGGCCGCCCGGTTGGGCGGCGACCGCAAGGGCGAGACGCAGCGCGGCCTCGGGAAACTCGCGGGCTTCCCCGTGTTCGGCGACGATGCGGCGACGGAAGGTCGTGGCGATGTCCGCGAGGCCTGCCTGGTCCGCCGCGCGGGCCCCCAGCGCGAGGATGGGAGGCCGGTCGGGTGCCGGCACCGCGTCGATGCGCTCGTCGACGGCGAGCACCCCCCGCTCCGGGTGGCCGCGGTGCTTCGCGATCGCCACTTCGGCGAAGAGCTGGCCGCCCGGCGGGGTGAGTTCGCTCAGCGCGAGGGTCAGCTCCAGCATCTCGGTCGCGTCGGTGGGCTCCAGTTCGGGCAGGGACGCCTGCAGCGAGGCGATCCCCTCCGGGAACGCGCCGCCCTCCAGCAGGAGGAACGCCCGCTCCAGCGCCGCACCGGGACCCTCGATGCCGCTCAATACCTCCATCGCCTCCGTGCGCATCCCGCGGCCGAGGAGGCGCGACGCCAGGGTGGCCGACAGCTCATCCAGGTCCGGGGATTCGGGGAACTCCTGCCGATAGTCGGCGAGCGCCGCCATTGCCCCTTCGGCGTCCTGCGACGCGACATGGACGTGCAGTTCTTCGGTCCACGCGGTGCGCCTGCCCGTCGAGCCGCCCGCATACGACAGCGTAACCCTGCGCATGGCCTCGAGCGCGGCGGTTGTGTCGCCAGCGGCGAGTGCCGCCTCGGCCAGCCGCTCGTTGGTCGCCCGCGCCTCGCCGGGGTCGTCGGTGATTTCGCGGAGTCTTCCGTAGGCCCAGAGCGCGCTCCCGTCTCGCCCGAGGTCCTCCGCCTTGCGCGCGAAGCCGTTCAGGAACCCGCGGGACTCGCGGTCATCGAGCTTCTCGAGCGCGGCCTGCATCAGAGTGATGGCCTCGTCGCCGAGATCGGCACGCAGCGCGAGTTCGGCGCCGGCTTCGAGTCGGGACACCGTCGTCGGCTCGGCGCCGAGCGCGGCGACGATCAGAACCGCGGCCTCTCCCGTCTCGCTTCCAAGTTCCTCGATGCGGCGAAAGATCGCGCCGCGTCTCGCCCGGTCGCGGCCCAGTGCGCGCGCCCACGCCGCAGCTCCGTCCTCGAGGTTGCCGGCCGCCACATGCAGGTCCCCCAGTTCGATCAGCAGCTGCGGAAGCTCGCCGTGCGCCTCCAGCCCCGCCTCGAGAAGCTCGGCCGCCCTGTCTGGGCCCAGTGCATCGTGGAATGCCCTGGCGCCCTCCAGGTACGGGTCGGAGGAAGCCGGTTCGGCATCGCTCCACTCACGCACGGTCTCCTCGAGCTCCGAGCCGGCCCCGGTCTCGACGAGGACCTCGATCTTCAGCGCCCAGACGCGGCTCGCCGAGGGGTTCAGGCCAAGGAAGGTGTCCAGCACCGGGAGCAATTCGGGCAATCGATCCCCGGCTCGGAAGATCCTGTCCAGCGAGAAGACCGCCGACGATGACCCGGGTTGAAGCCTGAGAAGCTCTCGCAGCGTGGCCTCGGCTTCCTCCAGCTCGCCGCGCGCCTCCTGTCCCGACGCCTGCCGGAGCATGCGGTTCTCGAGCCGCGGATCGGGCCTGGATTGAAACGCACTCACCGGCACCGCAGCCGCTGCCAGCACGAACGACACCACGACGGGCGCGAAAACGCACCGGATCACCGCCGCTCTCCGCCCACCGGCCCCGGGTTCCCGGTGTTGAGCCGTTCGAAGTAACGGAGGACCAGCGCGCGCTGCGCGGGTGGAAGAGCACGCAGCCGGGCCGCGGCGGGAAGCTCGAAACGCAACACATCCAGGTCGTCCGCGCTCAGGGCCCGCACGCCGTCACGGGTGAAATCGCCGGGCTGCTCCGATTCACGCTCTTCCGACTCCTCGTCCCGCTCCAGCGTCCGGCCCGCATCGAGCAACCGGTGGAAGAGCTGTTCCTGGCGCCGCAGCACCTCGGGATCGAGCCGGCCCTGGGCCAACGCCTCGGCCAGGCGCCGCGCCTCCTCGGCGAAGGCCGAGAGGTCGCCCAGTGGATCGGCCTCCTCGGCACCGTCCTCCGACATCTCGCCCAGTTCCTCCGCCACTTCCTCCTGGCGGCCCGCCACCTCCTCGATCTGTTCCTGCATCGTCTCCTGGCCCAGCCGCATCGGAGTGAGCGAAGAGGCGTCCTGCATGATCTCGCCCTGTTGCTGGGCGAGCTGCTGGAGCTGCTGCATCATCTGCTCCGACGCCGATGCAGAGCCCTGGGCCTGCCCCTGCTGGCCGGAGGTCATGGCCATCCGCGCGACCTCGTTGAGGGTGCGCACCACCTGCTCCGCCTCGGCCATCGGCGAGGGGCCCTGAGAGCGCGGGTTTTCCATCGCCGATATCGTGGCGTCGAGCTGCTCCATCGCCTCGCCGACCGCCGTGAGCAGGTCCCTGGCCCCCGGGGCCATCATCTCGGTACCCTCGGCGTAGTTCTCCGCGAGGTTGCGGATCCCCTGGGCGAGCGCGGCCTCGTCCGCCCTCATCCCGGCGAGCTCCGCGGCGTTCGCACCCTGCATTGCGCTGCGCAATTCCGACTGGCGGCGGGCAAGCGCGAGCGCATCGGAGGCGGTCTGCCCAAGCGCGCTTCGGATGGCCTCCATCTGCTGCATCTGCATTTGCATCTGCGCCTGGCCGAGCTGCTGCGAGACCTCCGACAGGTCGCCCGCGGCCTGCTGCGCCTGCTGGCCGGCGTCCTGCTGCTGGCCCTGCTGCATCATCTGCGACGCCTGCTGCATCTGCTGTCGGGCCTGGGACAACTGGTGCCGTGCTTCCTGCACCCCGGCTCCCGCATCCATCTCGCCGGCTTCGGCGAGCCTCTGCTGCAGCTCCTCGAGGTGTGCCTGGAGTTCCTGCGCCTGCGCCTCCAGCGCGGCCTGCTGCTCGGCCCGCAGCTCCTCGTCGCCGCCTTCCATCATTGCACTGGCGAGGATCTCCTGCTCTTCGGCCAGCTCCTGCGCCTCCCTTTCGGTTGCGCGGAAGTCCTGCTCGATGGCGGCGTCACGGAACTGTTCCAGCGAGTCCTCCAGGCGCTGCCGCATCCGCTCCTGGTCCAGCGCCATCTGTTCCAGCGCCTCGCGAAGCTCCTCGGGATCCATCCCGGCGAGCTGGTCCTCGAGTTCGGAGAGGGCGTCCTCCTGGTCCTCGGGAGCGACCTGGTCGAGGAGCTGCTCCAGGTCCTCGATCGTCTGCTCCATGTCGGGGTCGGCGAGCCCGGCGTCCTTCAGCGCCTCGCGCAGTTCGGCCAGTTCCCGCTGCAGCGAGTCCACCGCCTGCATCATCTCTTCCTGCCGCTGGAGCGCCTGCGCGATCTCCTCCCGGTCCGCGAAGTCGGCCTGCTCCCGGCGATTGCGGTTGCGCTCGCCTTCCGCATCCGCCCGCGCCTGCAGGTCGCGCGCTTCCTCCTCGGCCTGGCGCGCCTCCTCGGCAAGCTCCTCCACCGCCTCGGCCGCGCGGCTCAGCTCCTCCTCGGCGACGCGT
This sequence comes from Gemmatimonadota bacterium, assembly GCA_009841165.1. Lineage (GTDB taxonomy): Bacteria > Gemmatimonadota > Gemmatimonadetes > Longimicrobiales > Gaopeijiaceae > Bin94. The sequence continues at coordinate 14,477 of VXMI01000015.1, forward strand.
CCGAGTTCCGTCGCGCCTCCGATCCAGAGCGCATACTCCGCGCTCTCGCGCATCTGCTGCGACGGGTGGTTGTCGACCGCCCGGGCCAGGTACCGGATCGTGTCGCCGGGCGACAGGTCCCATGCCGAAACGTCGAGGATCGGACGCACGATCGCCCCCGCGGACCCGCCCAGTTCCACCCCGTGCACGACCGGTTCCCCGGACTCCCCGAACGAGCTGACACGCCGGACCACGATGTCCACGCGGGCGATCCCGTAGTCGTCCTGGGTCTGGATGACGAGCGGCTGGCGCAGGTCGATCGGCATGATGGTGTCGGCTCCGGGGTAGACGATCTCCACCGCGGGCGGCTGGTCGGGTATGAGGTCGATCACCAGGGGCTCCGGTGCCACGGCCGCGTCACCCCCGCCCTGGTCGGCGAACGCCCAGGCATAGGTGCCGCTGCGTCCGGGAACCCAGCTGCCCTCGAAGCCGGCACCCTGTATCTCGAGCACCGTCACCGGGTCCCCCTCCTCGTCCAGCAACGCGCCCATCCCGATCCCGCGGCTCCCCTGCCCGCGCATCCGCAGGTGCGTACCCGCGGGGATCGCCAGCGCGGGGATCTCGTTCTGGTACTCCGCGGGCGGCAGCCCCGTGTGCGGGGGGTGCGTCACCTCGACCGTCAGCGTGCTCACGAAGAGCGGATCAACGGGGGTGAGGGTGTGCACCTCGCTGCGGGCCCCGTCCGGCGCCTCCAACCAGTAGCGAGTCGTGGCCCCCACCGGCGGCAACGCCGCCGAGCCGGACCCGTCGACCAGCGCGATCGTGCTCGTCCGCGTGACCTGCCCGGTCACGTCCCAGCGCAGCACCACGCTGTCACGCAACGGCGCGTGGGCCGACACCTCGACGACCGCCCCTCGCGCCACCTCGACCGTACCCGGCTCCACGCTGATCGCAGGGAGCACCGGCTCGACCAGGACGGCCAGCGGGTGCAGCAGCCCACCCCAGGCGCCGAGCGTGCGAGTGGGCGCCAGCAGGAGCACGACCAGCACCGCTCCGGCCGCCGCCAGAACCGCCGTCAGGCCTCGCCGCAGGTCGCCCGCCACCTGTTTGCCGAGGTCGCCGGAGAGCTTCCTGGCGTCCCCTGCTCCGGAGAGGCGGCTCCCCACCTGCTCGAGCGCCAGCTCCCGCAGCCCGGGCGACGTGCCGGGGGGTGCGAACCGCGACAGCTCCAGCCCACCCAGCACGGAGCCTTCGTCCAGCCCGGCCGTGCCGTCCATCGCCCGCGTGACACGGTGCTCGGCGCACCGGCGACGTCCCAGCCGCCGCCAGTACCACACTCCCGCAGGCACGACCGCGAGGAGTGTCACCACGATCAGGATGGGGCCCGGGCTGCCGGCGCTCCACCCTTCACCCCCCGCAAACGCCGGCGCCAGCATGAGGAGGCCCAGAGCGGCAACGGCACACCACGCCGCGACCGTGAACCCCAGCGAGCGCGCGAGGTAGTCGCGAACGCCCTGGACGGCGCGGCGGATCCGTTCGGCCGCGCTCACGAAGCGCCCTGCATCAGCGCGTAAAGGAATATGTTCACGCCCATCCTCAGCGCGTCCTCTCTGACCTCGGGCGGGTCCTCGTGCACATCGGGGTCCTCCCAGCCGTCGCCCAGATCCGTCTCGTAGGTGTAGACCACGACAAGCCGCCCCTGGTGGAATATACCGAATGCCCGGGGAGGTGCGCCGTCGTGCTCGTGGATTTTGGGGACGCCGTCGGGGAATTCATAGGGGGAGCGGAAGATCGGGTGCTCCGGCGGCAGCGCGACAAGTTCCCTGTCGGGGAAGATGCGGCCGATTTCCTGCCGGAACGACTCGTCGAGCCCGTAGTTGTCGTCGGCGTGCAGGAAGCCCCCCTCGAGGAGGTAGCGGCGCAGCGCGAGGCGTTCGTCGGGAGTAAAGCGGACATCGCCGTGACCGGTCATGTAGAGGAACGGATAGTCGCGCAGTGCCGGATCGCCGGGCCGGATGGCCACCTCCCTTTCGGCGGTGGGAATCCCGGTCCTGGTCTCGATCTCGGTCAGAAGGTTCGGCAGCGAGGACGGGTTGGCGTACCAGTCGCCTCCGCCTTCGTACTGAAGGCGCGCGATGGTGACGGGACCGCTGCCCTGGGCGAGGGCGACCTCGGCAGCCACGGCGGCGGCAACGGCAAGCAGCGCCGCTCCGGCTCTTGCGCTCACTCCGGTCCCTCCTCGCCGGCCCGCCGACCGTCCCGGACCCTCCGCACGGCCTCGTAGGCCACGCCTCGCGCGACCCCCGACCGCACCGCCACCTCGCGCGCGGCGGCGGTCGGAGCCAGCCCTTCGGCCAGCGCCTCCGCGGCCAGCGCCTCCAGCTCGGCCTCGGTCGCTTCCCCCCCCCCCCGGGCCCCCCCCCACCCCCCCCCCCGCACCGCGCCCGCCGGCGGGGGGGCCC
>VXMI01000076.1 GCA_009841165.1 Gemmatimonadota bacterium
CCCCCCATCCCCTCCAGCAGCCGGTATCGGACGAGACCACGGCATCGGTCATCTGCTGGAGCGGCGTGATGTCATCCATGATCCAGAAGCCGCGGCCGCATGTGCCGACCACCAGGTCGTTGAAGTGCTCCTGCACGACGAGGCCGTACATGGGCGCCGGCGGGAGGTTGTTCCTGAGCAGCTGCCACGCATCACCGTCGTTGAATGAGACGTAGACGCGGTTCTCGGTCCCCAGGAAGACGAGCCCGTCACGCACCGGGTCCTCGTGGATGCTCCGAGTGAATGACAGAGGGTGATCCTCGATCCCCTCCACAATCTTCGTCCAGCTATCCCCGTAGTCGCGGGTACGGTAGACGTGGGGCCGCTGATCCCCTGCCGCGACTTGTCGTTGGTGGTGAGGTCGGGGCTGATCTCCTCCCAGCTCCGGCCCCCGTTTTTGGTGCGGTGCACGTGGTAGCCCCGATGACAACCGGCGGTCATGTCTATCCATTCCGGATTGAGTGCCGATTCCAGGACAGAACCCGCCACGTGGTCGCAGACCAGCTGCGGACCGTTGACCGGATTCGAATGGTCCGTCGGCTCGGACAACTGCCTGACGAAACGATGGAGACGGTGTTGAACGTACTGCAGCGGATGTTTGCCGCCTGACCGCTGAAACGAGCAGACCCCCTACCGCCTCCCCTCCGTAGCCACCGCCCCATCACCCCCCATATAGCGATCAAAGAAGTCGTCCGTCGCATCGAACGTGATCAGCCAGCGCTCGTGCAGCAGAAAGTCGTGCACGTCGTCCGGGAAGACGATCAGTTCATGCGGCACGCCCTGCGCGCGCAGCAACTGCACCAGGCCCACCGTCTGCGAAAACGCCACGTTGCGGTCGTCGTCGCCGTGAATCAGCAGCACCGGCGACGTCCAGTTCTCGACCTCGGCCACCGACGACGACTGGTACGACACCGTCTCCGGGTCGATCGAGTTCCCCCACAGGTGCACCCCGGCAATGTCGACGCCCGCCGCGAACAGGTCCGAGTCGCGCGCCAGTCCCTGCGCCGTGAGAATGCCCCCGTACGAGAGCCCCCAGAGCCCGATCCGGGCCGCATCCACGTCGTCGCGGTCGCGCAGGTACTCACCGGCCGCCTTGATGTCGCGGTATTCGGTGTTACCCTGCCGCCCTCGCCCCGGCGCGTTACGGAACTCGCGGCCGTACCCGATCCCGCTGCGGTAGTTCACCGACAGCACCACGTAGCCCTTGTTCGCGAAGTACTGATTCATCGCGTAGGCCATGTGGTAGAAGTGCATGTAGTGGTAGCCGAGCAGCATCTGCCGCCGGGACCCGCCGTGGATGAAGATCATCGCGGGCCGCTTCTCGCCGGGCTGCAGGTCCGGTGGCAGGAACAGCTGGTTGTAGAACTCGTAGCCGTCCTCGGCCTCGAGCGTGACCGCCTCGGGCATAACGTGCTCGTCGAAGGGGTAGCGCGCCGGCAGCTCCCGGATCGTCCGCGCCTCACCGCCGTCCGCAGGCACCACGGCCACGGTCAGCGGCTGGCTCGCGTTCGCGTACAGCACCGCAACCTCGCCCCCCGACGCGAGCACCGCCGGGTAGGTCTCGATGCCGTCGCCGTCCGTGAGTTGCCGCGCCTCGCCCCCCGACGTGGGCACACGCCACAGGTGGCGGCGGTCGATGTCCCCCGCGTTGGTGGCGTAGAAGAGAGTGCGGCCATCCGGCGACAGCGAAATGTACTCCGCGATGCCGTCTCCCGGGGTAAGTTCGGCGGGTGAAGTGGTACCCCCCGCCGCGGCCACCGAGTAGTATCGCCGCCACCCGCCCGGCTCGGCCTGGAAGATGATGTGGTCGCCGGCCCAGATCACCGAGCGCACCTCGCGGTGGATCTCGTCGTCCGGGTCGTTGTGCCATACCTCGCGCGCCTCGCCGGTGCGAACGTCGCCGACCCAGATCGAGAAGTCGTAGCCGCCCGCGAAGCGCGCCTCGGTCATGCCGTCGGGCAGGTCGTCCGGGCTCGCCTCGCCCAGGTCGGCCCGCGCTCCGAACGGCAGCCCCGGCCGCCGAATGAATGCGACCCGCGTGCCGTCCGGCGACCAGGTCGGGCTGGTGTCGCGGTCCACGGCCGGTCCCAGGTAGGTGATGCCGGGATTGTCGGTGTCGTAGACGCCGATGAAGCTGTGATCTTCGCGGTCGCTCACGAAGGCGATTCTGCGCGAGTCGGGGGACCAGACCGGGCTGCCCTGGCTGCCGAACACGCTGAAGAGCGGCCGTTCGGGCTCGCTCGTGACCACGCCCGGGTTAACCGGCGCGCGGTAGATCGCGCCGTCCTTCGCGTACGCCACCCATTCCCCGTCCGGCGACAGCGCCACGTTCCACGCCTCGACCACCCGCCACGGCTCGCCGCCCGCCGTGCTCACCGCCCACACCGCGCGCTCGGCCCCACGGGGGTCGCTGGCCGGGTTCGCGATCCACCCCTCCCGGTTCGGGGTGTGACCGCGCAGAAAGACCAGGGTGGAGCCGTCGTCGGAGATGCGCAGGTTCGACAGGTCGCGCCCGTCGTCGTCCTCGTACCGCGTGAGCCTGACGGGCTCGAACCCGGGAGCCGTCGCCGTGTAGACGTTGCGGCGCCCCTCCTCGTACTCGATCCACGCGATGCGGTCGGTTGCCTTCGCCGCGACCAGCTGGACCGGGTAGCCCGGACTGAGGACATCCTCGATCGAGAAGCGCTGGGCCTGCGCGGGTGAGGCGGTGAGCGCGGCCACGGTGAGGGTGACGAGGGCAACCGCGGCACGGGCGAGGACGGGGATTACGGCGGTGCGGCGCGTCATAGGTGCTACTCCAGCGTTACGGGCGTGGGACGGCTTCGGCCGGCGCGATGCGTGGCCACGGACACGATGCCCGTTGCGACGCTTACGGGCAAACGGAGGGCACGGCGCGGGGGTGGCCGCCCCGTGATGAGTATGATATACTCAAAACATGAGTAAGCGACTCCAGGTAGTGATGTCCGGCGCCGACCTCGAGGAGATCCGGGACGCGGCCAGGCGCAACAGCGTCACCGTGTCCGCGTGGGTGCGCCGCACGCTGCGCGGCGCGGCGGGTCTTGACCGGCGCGGCGGCGCGGCCGCGGTGCGCGAGGCGCGCCCGAACTACTCCGTCATCAAGCCGGAGTTCCTCCGCTACGTCACTGTCGAGGTGCGGCTGATGGAGGAGGAGGTGGAAGCCGTGCGACGGCGCTACAACCTGCGCGACTGGTCCGCGGCCGTGAAGGAAGCGGTCTACAGGCAGTCGGTGGCGCCGATGACCAAGGAGGAGGCGCTCGCGATGCAGGGTGTGGGTTGGGACGGAGACCTGGACGAGATGCGCAACGAGCCCCCGATCGAGATGATCGATCCCGTCAGGCTGCTTGACGAGGAGTGATCGTCGACACTTCGGCGTGGGTCGAGTATCTGCGCAGGACGGGCAGCCCGACTCATCTCGCCCTGCGAGCTGGCGTCCGGGCCGATAACCCCATCGCCACCCCTGCGCCCGTCGTGACTGAACTTCTCGCCGGCAGCCACAACGAGGCGGAAGCCGTCGAGTTTTTCCAGCTCCTGAGCCGCTTCGAGATCCTCGAGCCCGACTCGCTCGGCGTGTACCTGGAGGCCGCGCGGATCTATCGTATCTGCCGCCGAGCCGGTTTCACCATCCGCTCGACCGTCGACTGCCTGGTGGCCGCGACCGCGCTGGACAAGGACCGCCCCCTCCTGGCCCGCAACCGCGACTTCGACATCATCGCCCGCCACACCGGGCTGGAACTCGTCATACCGTCAGACACCGGACCGGCGAAGAAGCCGCCGCGGGGTTGGTCCGGGGAGTAGCAGTCTGGGGAGTAGGCGTCCGGCCACAGCACCGCGCGACCGCACCGCGCGAACCCGGAATTTCGCGACCGCCCCTACCCGATCGGCGGGCGGTGGTGATACACCCCCAGCCGCTCCTCGAGCGCCCGGGCCAGCGCGAGGATCGTGCCCTCTTCGAAGAGGCCGCCATGAAAAGCCACATTACGCGTGATCGTGTGCGGCTCTCCCTGCGGATCGTCCGGAACGGGACCCGCGCTTCGGGTCGGGCTCTCGTCCAGGCCGGCGCGCAGGCAGATCCCCGGGTGTCCGGTGTAGTTCATCGCCATCAGCAGCTCGAAGGAGCCGTAGGTCGGGGCGAATAGCGCGTCCACGTCGCTGTAGATCCGGTGGAAGTCGTTCATGACGCCGCGGCGGAGGCGCTCGGCCTGCAGGTAGTCGACCGCAGACAGCAGGCGGACCTGCCGCCAGACGTTGGGCCAGCCCTCGGGGGGCAGCTGGTCGTCGCGGCCGTCCAGCGTCAGCTCTTCGTAAATGGCTGCGGCTTCCACGTACAGGTTGGGGATCAGCGCGCCGTACGGGAACGAAGGCAGCTCGACCTCGACCATCTCGACGCCCAGCGCGCGAAGGGCCTCCAGCGCCTCCAGGTGGGCCTCGGCAACCGGGACCGTGGCACCGGGCCCAAAGCCGACCTCGCGGAACCAGTCCTCCGAGTAGCCGACGCGCAGCGTGCGCGGGTCGAGGCCCGCATCGTAGTCGAAGCCCATGTCGATCGAGGACGCCGAAGTCGGATCCGGGCCGTTGATCGCGGCCATGACCGGCACAGCATCCTCGACGCGGCGGGTAAGCGGCCCGATCCGGTCGAGGCTGGGGGTCAGGGGCATGGCGCCGGCGGTCGGCACCCGCCCGAAGGTCGCGCGCAGGCCGACCACGCCGCATTGGTCGGCGGGGTTGAGGATCGAGCCCAGGCTGTCCGTCCCGATCGAGAACGAGCACAGCGCGGCTGCGGTCGCCGATCCCGGCCCGGCGCTGGACCCGCCCGCGTGCTCTTCGGTGTTCCACGGGTTCCGGACCTTGCCGCCGTACCAGCGGTAGCCATTGGCGAGGCTGGCGGTAGCAAGCTTGCCGAGGAGGACGGCGCCCGCGTCGCGGAGCATGGTCACGATGCGGGCGTCGCGGTCGGGCACCTGGTCCCGGTAGGGGGTCGCGCCCCAGGTCGTGGGGATCCCGGCGGTGTCGAAGCAGTCCTTGATCCCGTACGGGATGCCGTGGAGTTCGCCCCGGTAGCGCCCGGTGGCCAGTTCGCGGTCGGACTCGGCGGCTTGGGCGACCGCGTGGTCGGCGGTGACGGTGATGTAGCAGTAGAGGTCGGGCGCGAGCCTCTCGATCCGCGACAGGTAGATCTCGGTGAGGCGGCGGCTGGTGATCTGGCCCGTGCGGATCCAGTGGGCCTGCTCGCGGACCGAGGCGTAGGCGATGTCGGCTTCGTTCGCCGGCAAGGCTCCGGGGTTTTGGGAGGAGAGGACGACCCGGTTTTCCTGTGGCGCGTAGGACACCCCCGGCAACCGCGGATCGAAGGTGATCGCCGGCTGGAGCGCCAGTTCGCGCGGCACGTCGCGGAGCTGGTGCACCCCGGCTACCTGCCCGCCGATCGACTGGATCAGTTGTTCGCGCTCTTCGTCCGTGTAGGTGACCGCGTGGAGCTTCTCGGCCTCGGCGATCGTGGTGGCGGTGATGTCGGCGGACGCGTTCGCCCCCTCGGCCACGGGCGTGGCAGAACCGTCACCGGCGTCCGGCTGGCAGGCGAGGGTGCCCGCCGCGAGGGCGGCCGAACCGGCCAGGAAGTCTCGGCGGGAGGTCCTGGCGCTCGTCTTCATGTCGCCTGTCCCTTCCTACCGCCGCGCGTCCCGCCTCGTCAGCGGACTCAGGTAGTCGCGGTCGCCGAGCCCCAGCTTGCGCAGCGCGATGCCCGTCATGCACTCGTCCACCACCTGCTTGGCGTTGAGCGTGGTCGTGTAGCCCGGATCGACCAGGGGGTTGAGCTCCACCAGGTCGAATCCGACCACGTTGTTCTCGGAGCAGAGCCCGCGCACGATCGGAAAGACCTCGCGTGGGGTGAGGCCACCGGGCACGGGCGTGCCGGTGCCGGAGGTGTAGGCCGGGTCCATCACGTCGATGTCGAACGAGATGTGGAGGTACTCCGGCCCGTCGTTGGCTTCGTCGAGAACGCGCTGCATGACCGTGTTCCATCCGTCGCGATCGATTTCCGCCATGGTGTGGTAACGGAACTCGTTCTCGCGCATCCATTCGAAGCCCTCCGGGCCGGGCCAGCTGCCGCGCAACCCCACCTGGATGAAGTTCCTGCCGAGGATGTGGCCCTCGTCGACCAGGCGGCGCACCGGCTGGGCGTGCGAGATCAGATGGCCGCTGCGGGTGCCGCCGGCGTCGTAGTGCGCGTCGAAGTGGATGACCCCCACGTTTTCCTTCCCGTAGACGTCCGCCAGCCCCGCCACGTTGGCGAACTCGATGGAGTGGTCGCCCCCGATGATCACCGGGATCGCACCGGTCTCGGCGATCTCGCGCACCATGCGGCGGATCGGCGGCATGCTGCGCTCCGTGCTCAGGTTGTCGATCGGAGCGTTCCCATAGTCGACCGCCGTGAGCTCGCGCCGCCAGCTGATCATCGTCTCCATGCTGCCGGTGCTGCGCCGCATCGCGCGCAGCGCGGTTGGTCCCTCGCCGGCGCCACGGAACCCGACCCCCATGTCGACCGGCGCGCCCATGAAGGCCACCTCGACCTCGCCCGCGACGAGGTCCTCGATGGTGCGCGCCATGGGCAGGCCGAAGAAGGTCAGGACGGATCCCACCCGGATCGGTCCCGGTTCGCGGGGCGGATCGTTCGAGATGTCACGATCGCGCCATACCTCGAGGTTCGGATCGTTCGGGTCGAGGCGAATGATCGCAGCCTCGGGGTCGGGAGCTTCCTGCGCGGCGGTGTCGGCTTCCTGCGCGGTCGAGTCGGTGGTCGCTTCGGCAGTGGTTGCGACGTCGGTTTCGGCGCCAGGGGACTCACTCTCGCCGGAATCGGCGGGCGGGTTCTCACAGGCAAGAGTGAGCAGGGCGACCAGCGCGCACAGGCTGGAAGCCGGCGATGGCCCGGCGGCGCTCAAGGGTGAAAAGCGCGAACGAACCGGCATTTCGACGCTCCGTTGATCGAGGCTCGGGATCACCACGGGCTCCGACTTTGTCGAGCCCGGCGTTTCGGGCAGTCTACGCCGGATCGTGTTTGCTCGCCAGTTCGCCAGGAGGTCATTTTGGCGTCTGGCGTGTCGACGCACCGACCGCTTGCTCGACCCCGGAGCCCCCCGCGACCCTGGTGACAGCCAATGGCGAAGAAGCCTCTCCCCTTCACGGCCCACGCCTCGCTGGCCCTCACGGCGCTCATCGCCTGCGACCAGAACGGCAGCACCCCCTACCTTCCGGTCGAAGAGACGACTCTGGCCATCGAAGGCGTCTCGGTCATTCCCATGGACACCGAGCGCATCCTCCCCGACATGACCGTCCTGATCGGCGATGGCCGCGTGCTGGCGGTCCGGCCGTCCGCCGAGGCGGCTGGCGCCGCCATCCGCGAAGGCGCCATCCGCGTGGACGGCCGGGGCCGCTTCCTCGTCCCGGCCCTCAACGACATGCACGTCCACTTCCAGGAAGAGCAGGCGCTGGGACGCTTCCTCGCCACCGGAGTGACCGGCATACGCGTCCTCTGGGGAGGCCCCACTACGCTCGACTTCCGCGACCGTATCGCCCATGGGGAACTCGCAGGGCCGGACATCTACACGGCGGGCACGATCATCGAGGGCCTGCCCCCGCCCGAGCTGGCCGCCGTGATCGACACCGCCGGCCGCGTAATCGTGCACGACTCCATAGACGGGGCTCGCGCCGTACGCGAACAGCACGCCGCCGGGTACGACTTCATCAAGGTCTACAACAACGTCCCTGCCTCGGCCTATCGCGGCATCGTCGCCGAAGCGGCCGCGCTGGGCATTCCGGTCGCCGGACACGTCCCCTTCGAGGTCGGTCTCGACGGCGCACTTGCGGCGGGCCAGCACAGCATCGAACACCTGCGCGGGTACATCTGGCACCTCGTGCCCGAAGACGCGCCCCATCAGCCCGGCGCCGACCTGCGCTCCCGCACCCTGGCCTGGGCCCACGGCGATCTCTCCCGCGTCCAGGCCCTGGCCGAGCGCACCCGCGACGCCGGCGTCTGGAGCGTCCCCACCCTCTCCGTGCGCATGATCATGAAGCCCGACCGCCTGGTCGACGCCTACCTCGCCACCGAAGAGGCATCCCACATGACCGAGGGCATGCGCGCCTTCTACACCCGGCGCATGTCGATCCCGTGGATGAGCAACTTCACCCCGGACGACTTCGAGGCCGCGATGGACGGTTTCGCAGTCGCCGATTCCCTGATCCGCGCGCTCGTGGGCGTCGGCGCACCGGTGATGGCCGGAACCGACACCCCGCCGCTCGGCTTCGCTCTCCACCGGGAACTGGAGGAGCTGGTCGCCGCGGGGCTTTCGCCTTTTGATGCGTTGCAGAGCGCCACGGTCCTCCCGGCGCGCTTTCTCGAACGTGGCGAGGGCGCCGGTATGGTGACGGAGGGAAGTCCCGCCGATCTGCTGCTGCTCGAGGGCGATCCCCTGGCGGCGATCGGCAACACGCGACGAATCGCGGGAGTCGTGCGGCGAGGCGAATGGCTCGACCGGACCACACTGGACGCCATGCTGCAGGAGGCCGCAGGACGATGACCACGCAGACATTCCCTTCCGTCCGGGCCAACGCCCGCCCTCCCGTCCCGCGCCGGGCCGCTCCCGCTCGCGGGCTCGCCGCCAACTTCGGCACGGCCATCCTCGTCCTCGTCGCAGCGGCCTGCGCGCCCGTGCCCGATGACGACCAGGGCCCGCCCGGCGCGGTGGCCGTGACCAACGCGACCATCATCGACGGCCTGGGCGGGGCGCCGATCACCGACGGGGTGGTCATCGCGGCCGGCGACCGGATCGTCGCGGTGGGCCCCGCCGCCGAGGTGACCGTACCCGACGGGGCCACCATCGTCGACGCGGCGGGTGGCGCGGTCATGCCCGGGCTCGCCGACATGCACGTCCACATGGTGGGTGGGTGGGACGGCGTCAGCACCGAGATGCTGGGCTATCGCCGCTACCTGAACGCGCTGCTGCACGCGGGCGTCACCACGGTCTTCGACGCCGGAAACGTGCTGCCGTTCATCCAGCAGATCCAGGCCGAGATCGAGGCGGGACGGCTTCCGGGCCCCCGGGTCTACATGGCGGGACCGCTCGTGGACGGCCCGGTGCCGATATGGCCGCCCAGCGGACTGAAGGTAGCCAGAATCAGGGTAGGAGATCGTCTAAAGTCATACAGGGCCGCATGATCTGCGCTTCCTACCCTTGAAGAGCGTCGGCTGCCGTCTCCCTGATTTGGCGGGCAAATCGCCTCAAACCGCGGGAACTCCCGCTCCGATTTCGGACCTGTTTTCAGGGTGTCCGCCAGAGCCGAAGGGACGAAATGCCCCCGGCCCCCGAGGCACGGCGCACATACCGTTCGTCCGCCGTGACGAACACGCCCCTGAGGCCGAGCGCCACGGCATGGTAGGCCGCGTCGTAGAACGCGACACCGTACCTCACCGATAGGGACACGGCGCAGGCTCTCCACCTTGCGTCCAGCTTCGCTTCGGTCAGGCCGAAGTCGGCAAGCGATGCGAGCAATTCGTCCGCGTCGTCGGGAAACCGCCTCGCCAGTGTGTTGCCCACCTCGTAGATCCAGAGTTGGGGAACGACCAGGTCGAGGGTTCCAGCCGCTGCCTCGTCACGCAGGGCAAGCGCCACGTCGGTGTCCTGCTCGTCGTCGGCGGGGAGAACCCACTTCAGAAGAACCGATGCGTCCGGCGTGACGATCACGGGAGCCGCCGCTCCCGCTCCTCCCTTATCCACCGCACGATCCGGTCGGTCTCGACGGTGGGCAGCCGTGCGCGCAACTCATCCATCCGTGCGGAGGCCTCCCGCCTTTTCGAGGTTGCGGACCACTCCCGGATCGCGGTGTTGACGGCGCGGCTTCGGCTACCGCGCGGCAGCCTCTCGATCACGCGCCAAGCCTCCTCGTCCATCATGATGTTGACACGTCGAGCCATTCTGTTCTCCTCCGAGGCGTTTCGATGGCGTGTGTAACAGTTACACACTTCCACGCCTAGGGCAAGTCGGTGAAACGGCTCCGGCTACCGGCCCGGAGGGGCCACGCGCAGCGGCAGTGCTACCAAGGCCGCCCGTCGGCGGGTACGTTTATCGTCCAAGGGTCACCCGTGCGATCCGTGCGGCGACCTTTCCCGGAAGCAACCACGGCCCTTACATGACCGCGCCCAAACTCAAGTCGTTCAACGACCACATCCGGGGCATCACGAACCACGCGCTACGTGGAATCTGTGGTCCGTGGAGCGCGAGCCTCCCCGGGACCGCGACCGTAGCGGTGTCTGCTGTCGTCGAGGCCGTAGTACCATGACCGTTCACTCGAAGGGCCGCGAGCTCTTTATCGTCGACAACAGCGTTTCTGGCTGGACCGGTCTCCGGTATCTGGAGGAATGGTGCGGCATTGCGAAGTCGTTCGACATCGCGACCGGGTACTTCGAGATCGGAGCCCTGCTCGCGCTCGACGGCAAGTGGCAGGGGCTCGACAAGATCCGGATCCTGATGGGTGCGGAGACCACCCACCGGACGCGGAAGGCCATTCTGGCAGCGGTTCGGGAGAAGGCGCTCGGCAGGCTCGACGAGAGCATGGAAGAGACCAAGGAGCCCAACCCCTTCCTGCACGGGGTGCCCGCGATACTCGACGCGCTCCGTTCGGGGCAGATCGAATGCCGAGTCTACGACAGGGACAAGTTTCACGCCAAGACCTACATCACGCACGCGAAGCTGGAGGTCGTGGGTGCTCAGGCGCTGGTCGGCTCCAGCAACTTCACGCGCCCGGGCCTGACGGAGAACATCGAACTGAACGTCCAGATCCAGAGCGCGCGCGAGGTCGCGCAGCTTCAGGAGTGGTTCGAGACTCACTGGTCGGAAGCGAGAGAGGTCACCGACGCCGTCATCGAGACGATCTCGCGCCACACCCGTCTCTATTCGCCCTTCGATGTCTACGCGAAGGCGTTGCAGCAGTTCTTCCGAGGTCACGAACTGACCGCCACCGAGTGGGACGAGACGCGTTCGCGCATGTTCCCGCAGCTCGACCGCTACCAGAAGGAGGCGTACCGGGCGCTCATGAAGATCGCCCGGCGGCACACCGGAGCGTTCCTGTGTGACGGCGTGGGCCTGGGCAAGACCTTCGTCGGACTGATGCTGATCGAGCGGCTCATCCTCCACGAGGGGAAGCGTGTCGCGCTTTTTGCCCCGAAGGGTGCCAAGGAGGGCGTGTGGGAGCCCCACCTGCGCCAGTGGCTGCCGCACATCGGCGGCGTCGGAGGCGGCGCGGACTTCAGCAACCTCGCCGTCTTCAGCCACACGGACCTCGGCCGGAAGGGTGACTTTCCGGATCGGTTCCGGCGCATCACGGAACTGGCCGATGTCGTCCTCATCGACGAGGCCCACCACTTCCGGAATCCGGGTCGGCGGGGCGATCCGGACAGGGAGATCGAACCGTCGCGCTACTACCGCCTGTTCGACCTGCTCGACGACGCGGAGCGCCCCAAGACCGTGTTCATGCTGACGGCCACGCCCATCAACAACCGCCTCAGCGATTTCCGCCACATGACGGAACTCTTCACGCGTCGCGACGAGGCCTACTTCGCGCGCACGATCGGGGTCAACCATCTTACGGCGCACTTCAATCGCATGGAGAAGGTGCTGCGCGAACGGGCGCCGACGGACGGGGCACAGGTGGCCTTGGAGATCGACGACGCCCAAGACATCCTCGAGTCCGACGCGATCTTCCGCGAGCTGGTCGTCCAGCGGAGCCGAGGATACGCCCGCGAGAGCCAGATCCAAGAATACGGCGAGGCGGCGGCGTTTCCAGAGCGCAAGCCCCCCCAAGTCGCCTCGTACTCGGTGCGCAAGACATACGGCGGAATGCTCGATCTGTTCGAGAAGGCGTTCGCCAAGAAGGAGCCGCTCTTCACGCTGCCCATGTACTACCCGCTGTACTGGTATCGCGGGCCGGACGAGGACATCGACCCCTTGGAGGAAGGCCGTCAGAAGCAGGTCGTTGGGCTGATCCGCACCAACTTCCTCAAGCGCTTCGAGAGCTCGGTGGCGGCGTTCGAGCTGTCGTGCGACCGGCTGCTCAAGAAGCTGCTCGCGTTCATGGAGGTGCACAGCGAGACCGACGCGGAGAGGAAGCGGCTCGCACGGTGGAAGGTGCAGAACTCCGAGGCACTGGGCTTCGCCGCGCAACGCCACCTGGCCCTCTGGGGCGATGAGCGTGGGCGCGACGACGACGAGGATGTGGTGCCCGTAGAGATGCTGGCAGCCGTCGAGCGGCTGGACCGAAACGAATACGACATCGTCGAAATGATGTCCGAGACCATGCTCGACTTGGACCAGATCGCCCAGTTCCTGAATGAGGCGCGCAGGTTCGAGCCGAAGCACGACGACAAGCTCCGCAAGCTCGTCCGCCTGCTGAAGACGAAGGAGCTGGCAGGCGAGAAGGTGCTCATCTTCACGGAGTTCGCCGACACGGCGCGCTACCTTGGGCGGGAACTGGAGGCCGCTGGGCTGGACGGACTGGAGCAACTGGACGGGTCGTCCAGGAAGGACCGCGCGGACGTGATCCGCCGCTTCGCGCCCTACTACAACCGGGCCGATCCGGAGCTGGAGTTGGGCGATCGCCGTGAGATCCGCATCCTGATCTCGACGGACGTGCTGTCCGAGGGCCTCAACCTTCAGGACGCGTCGCGGATGATCAACTACGACATCCACTGGAACCCGGTGCGCCTCATGCAGCGGATCGGCCGCGTGGACCGGCGCATGAACCCGGAGATCGAGAAGAGGATCAGGGAAGAACGCCCCGGAATCGCGGCTTCGCGCGGCACGGTCCGGTTCTGGAACTTCCTTCCTCCGAACGAGCTCAACCGGCTCCTCACACTATACAGCCGGGTCACCCAGAAGACCCTGCTCATCTCCCGGACGCTGGGGATCGAGGGGCGCAAGCTTCTTACGCCCGAGGACGACTACGCGGCGCTCAAGGAGTTCAACCACGCCTACGAAGGCACGCGCACGTCGGTGGAGAAGATGCACCTGGAATACCAAGCGCTGCTCAAGGCCGACCCGCAGCTTGAAGCGCGGCTGTCCGCCTTTCCGGGACAGATCTTCAGCGGACGCCGGCGTCCGGCCAGGGGGACGCGCGGCGTCTTCTTCTGCTACGCGTTGCCCGCGCTGGACAAGGAGAAGGGCGAGTTCACAGAGGAGGCCGGATCAACCCGGTGGTATCACCACGACCTTGCCGATGATACCGTCGTCAGCGACCCCGGCGAGATCGTCGCCACCATCCGCAGCAGGCCCCGTACTCCCCGCCGGTGCGCCATGGACGCGAAGACACTCCTGAACATCCGGAACCGAATCGAGAGGCACATCAAGAACACGTACCTGAAGCGCGTGGACGCCCCGGTGGGGGTCACCCCACGTCTGGTCTGCTGGATGGAGCTGAACGAGGCCTGAGACCGATGCCGACCGACCAACGCTCGCGGCTCGCAGGCATCCGCCGCTTTGACCAACTCGTGGCCTACCTGCGCAACGAACTCGGATGGCCGATTGCCTCCGACGATTTCGAGGAACTGACCTTCGAGTACACCCCCGGCGAACTCGGCATCGACCCGAAGAACGCGGCCAAGATCCAAGAGATCAGGCGTCTGCGACCGCTCGCTACGGGGCAGCCATGGGGCATCTTCTTCGTCAAGTTCGAGCCGAAGCGGCTGCCCGTGGTGGCGCTGCGCAGAATCCTCGGCCGGGTGACGCTCAAGAAACGCGCCTCGGCCAACTGGTCTGAACGACAAGCGTGGGCGGCCGACGATCTCCTCTTCGTCTCCAATTTCGGAGAAGGCGAGGAGCGCCGTATCGCGTTCGCGCACTTCTCGACGCCCTCGGCCGGCAATGATCTGCCAACGCTCAAGGTGCTCGGTTGGGACAACCTCGACACGCCTCTCCACCTCGATGCCGTGGCCCACGAACTGACCACGCACCTCGCTTGGCCCGACGACGAGGCCGACATGGATTCGTGGCGCGAGCACTGGCGTTCGGCCTTCGGATTGCGGCACCGCGAAGTCGTCACCACCTCGAAGCAACTGTCCAGGCATTTGGCCGAACTGGCCCGCGCGATCCGCGACCGCACATTGGCGGCGCTGGCCATCGAGAACGAATCCGGGGCACTCACCAAGCTCCTGAATGCATTCCAGACGACGCTCGTCCACGACTTGGACGAGGCGAAGTTCGCTGACATGTACGCCCAGACCATCGCCTACGGGCTGCTCTCGGCCCGGATCACCGACCCCACCCGACGCAGAGCGGACGATCTCGCCATCCACATGCGGACGAACCCGTTCCTTCGGAAGCTGATGGAGGCTTTCCTCCGCGTGGGAGGACGCGGCGGGGCGGGCGGCCCGGACATCGACTTTGACGAACTGGGCGTCTCCGAGGTGGTGGATCTACTCGACCGCGCCAACATGGAGGCCGTCGTCCGCGACTTCGGAGACCGCAACCCCAAGGAAGATCCGGTCATCCATTTCTACGAACACTTCCTCGCCGCCTACGACAAGCAGCAGAAGGTGAGCCGTGGCGTCTTCTATACGCCACGCCCCGTGGTGTCCTACATCGTGCGCTCGGTGCATGAGCGGCTCCAGAGTGAGTTCGGCCTCGCGGACGGCTTGGCCGACACCACGACATGGGGAGAGATGTCGAAGTGCCATGCCGGCGTTGAGAAGCCCAAGGGAGTCGCGCCGGAGCAGGCCTTCGTGCAGATCCTCGACCCGGCCACGGGTACTGGCACCTTCCTGGTCGCGGTCATCGACCTGATTCACGATACGATGTCTGCCAAGTGGCGGTCACAGGGCCACGGCGAGCGAGCGGTCCGGGCGCGCTGGAACGAGTACGTCCCGAAACACCTCCTCCCGCGCCTGCACGGCTACGAACTGCTGATGGCCCCGTATGCCATCGCGCACCTCAAGATCGGTCTCAAGCTCTACGAGACCGGCTACCGCTTCGAGAGCGACGAGCGGGCGCGTGTGTATCTGACCAACGCGCTGGAGCCGGGCGGGGACGAGCAGTTCGCCCTCGACTTGCTTCCGGCACTCGCGCAAGAGGCCGCAGCGGTCAATCAGATCAAGCGGCGGCAGCGATTCACCGTGGTGGTCGGGAACCCGCCGTATCTGGGCGAAGCCGGACGAGGCGGAGCGTGGATCGCGTCGCTCATGCGCGGCGTCGAACTCCCGTCCAAGCGGAAGACCCTGAGCTACTTCGAGGTGGACGACAAGCCGCTCGGTGAAAAGAACCCCAAGTGGCTCAACGACCTATACGTGCGCTTCACGCGGCTTTCGCAGCACCTGATCGAGCGTTCGGGCGCCGGAGTGCATGGGTTCATCACCAATCACAGGTACATCGACGCCCCGACCTTCCGAGGGATGCGGTGGGCGCTGCTGTCGGCCTTCGACCATCTTGCTCTGGTGGACCTTCACGGGAACCTGAAGAAGAAGGAGGTCGCGCCCGACGGGGGCCGGGACGAGAACGTCTTCGACATCGAGCAGGGCGTCGCGATTGGGCTGTTCGTGAAACGTTCCCCGAAGAGGACGGCGGCGGAGTTATCCACTCCCCGCGTCCGCCACTCGGACCTCTGGGGTGCGCGGGCGGGCAAGTACGGTCGGCTGTTGGAAGGGGCCGCCACCGCTTGGGCCGAGGTCGAGCCCCGTCCGGAGTTCTTTCTACTCAAGCCGTTTAGGGGCGACGAAACGGCGGAGTATGACGAATGGGTTTCGGTGACGGAGATCTTCCCCGTCAGGTCGGTTGGGATCGTTACCGCCCGGGACTCCCTGACCGTTCGATGGTCGAAGCGGGAGATCTGGGGGGTCGTGCGGGAAATGGCCGAGGGCGACGAGCAGGCCGTCAGAGCCAAGTACCGGCTTCGTGACGTGCGGGACTGGAAGGTCGCTTGGGCGCAGCGGGATCTGCGCCGGTCTGGTCCGTCGCCGGAGAAGATTGCGCCGATCCTCTACCGCCCCTTCGACACCCGCAACACGTACTACACAGGCGCGTCGCGGGGATTCCTATGCTATCCCCGCGCCGATGTCATGGGGCACATGCTCGCAGGTGAGAATCTGTCAATCGGCTTGACCCGAACCGTCGAGATCGGATCGGGATTCAGCCACATTTTCGCAAGCCGAGCGATGATTCAGCATCACACGGTCTCTCTGAAGGAGGTCAACTACCAGATTCCCCTCTACCTCTACCCCGGCGTCGGCCGATCCGGTGAACTGCCCCTCAGCCCATGGCCCGAGGGCAAGGACGACCGCCGTCCCAACTTGGATCCCGGCTTCGTCAAGCGGTTCGCCCGACGCAGCGGCCTCGACTTCGTTTCCGAAGGTCGCGGTGACTTGCTCGCCAACCTCGGCCCCGAGGACCTGCTCGCGTACATCTACGCCGTCCTCCACAGCCCCGTCTACCGGGGCCGCTACGATGCCCACCTCAAGCTCGACTTCCCCCGTGTCCCGCCGTGTGCAAACGTCGGCCTGTTCCGAGATCTGGCGAGGGCTGGCCATTCACTGCTGGCCCTTCACACGCTCGAATCTCCAAGGCTCGACCAGGCGGCGATCGACTACACCGGTCCCAGGAATCTGGAAGTCAGCCGCGTAGGCGGACGGCTAACGGCCAACATCCCGGCAGGAGATCATGTAAGTCTAA
>VXMI01000169.1 GCA_009841165.1 Gemmatimonadota bacterium
CCCCCCCCCCCCCTTTTTTTTAATTCTACCGCCCACCACCGAGATCTACCCGCTTAATTTGGTCGGCTGCGTCTTTTTTGTATAATACACTGCCTCACGACCCCACCCTCGACTCGGCCTCGACCTCCTCGAACACGACGCCCGGATCGTCCAGCAGCGGCGCCTCGGCCCCTTTCAGGTAGCGGTCGAAGAAGGCCACCGTCAGCGCATTGATGATCTCGTAGCCACGTGCCGGTTCGATGTCCGGCGACGAGCCCGGGAGGAACATCACCAGGTCCGAGAAGTTGCCGTGGTTCGTCCCGGCGATGGTGATGTCGTACCAGTCGCCGGTCGAAGCCGCCTTCAGGCGGGCGTCGGTGTCGCGCACGTCGGCCATCAGCCGCTCGATGGCGTCGTTGTAGGCCGCGATCGAGTCGGGGTCCTCGAAGGGCGGGGTCTCGGGCAGGACGCCGCCGTGCATGAGCATGAAGGGCCGCGTGGTACCCTGTGTGGGGGCGACCCCGAACAGCTGCCCGTCGTGGTCGATCGCGGCCTTCACCCGCTCGTCGACGGAGCTCATCTCGATCGAGGTCGCGCCGCCGAAGGACCACCCGTACATCCCGATGCGGTCGAGGTCCATCGTCCCCGCGAAGGGGTCGTCGTCCGCATGCAGCGCCTCCAGCCGGTCGATCACGAAGGCGGCGTCGGCCACCCACTCGGGGAAGGCGTGCTCGTCGAGGAAGTCCCAGCTGCCGACGGCGTCTTCGTAGAGGTCGCCGGTGGGTTCGGGGAATGTCAGCGTGTCGGCGACCACCGACGATCCGTCCGGCAGGAACTGCGTCCTGTTGAAGCCGTTGTGGCCCACCGAGACCACGATGTAGCCGTGACTGGCCAGCTCCTCGGTGGTGAAGGTGCTGGTGAAGCGCGTCCAGCCGCCGCCGTGATTGTACAACAGGACGGGGAACGGGCCGGGCGCCGGGGCCGCGTCCTGGATCGCGTTCGTGCGGACGTGGGTGACCGGGACGAAGTCCTGGCCGTCGCCGAACTCGGCCATGTCGGGCACGTACATGGCGCCGCCCTCGCGCGCGTCGTCGGTGGGGTACCAGACCCGCACCGCGACCGAGCGCAGGTCGTCCGGGTCGCGGGTGAAGGGCTCGGGGCGGCTCTCGTCGACCCAGCGGTACTCGGTCATGCCGATGGCGTGGGGGCCGGTGGGCGGCGCGAACGGCCGCTCGGGGATCGCGGGGGCCGCCTGCACCACGGGCAAAGCGGGCCTGGCGGGCTCGGGGAAGGACTCGTCGCCGGGGAGCGGGGCGGTCAGGCGCACGAAGAGCAGGTTGCGCACGCGGCCGCCGCCGACGCGCATCCCCGTCACGGCACCGTCGGCGCCGCGCTCGAAGCGCACCTCGCGCATCCACCAGTTGCCCGTCGCGAATTCGTCGGGGGCGCGGGGCTGCAGCGTGGTCTCGCCGTGGCGGATGTGACGCGCGACGAGCCCGTCCGACGCCGCTTCGATGTGGTAGAGCGCGTCGAGTTCGGGGCTGTAGTAGCTGCCGGCGTATCCCGCAAGCGTGCCGGGGTCGGGTGTCTCCGGCGGCTCGTCATCGGGGGACTGGGTGGGCGGGCCGCCCTCATCCTCCTCCGGCTCCTCCGGAAACATGTCCGCGAGCACGACCTCCGCCACCTGGCGCGCGCGTCCGCCCGGGTTTCCGTTGGCGACGTTGGTGAGCACCACCACGCCGGTGTTGGCCTCGGGGTACCAGTTGACCTGGGTGCGGAAGCCCGCGTCGCCGCCCGAGTGCCCGATGGTCTGCAGGCCGCGGTGCTCGCCGAAGATCACGCCGTGGGCGTAGGGAATCGTGTCGCCGCTGTTGAGGATGCCGCGGGTCTTCATCATCGCCATGACCCGCGGGCCGCCGACCGTTTCGTGGCGGAAGTTGTCGAGCCAGCGGGCGAGGTCGTCGGCGGTGGTGAAGAGGCTTGTGGCGCCGGCGTTGGCGTAGCTCAGGACCGCCTTGGTGAAACGGGGGCCCGATGCATCACCCGTTCCGGCGCCCTCGTCGTCGGCCGGGGCCCCCGAGGCCACCGGCGCGTAGGAATAGGCGCGATCGGGGACCACGTGCCGGTGGTCGTCGTGGAAGTGGGTGCGGTCCATTTCCAGCGGACGGAAGATGCGGGCCGCGGTGAACTCGGGGAACGACATGCCGCTGACGGCCTCGACGGTTTGCGCCATCAGGGTGTAGCCCATGTTGGAGTAGAGGTACTCCGAGCCGGGCACGAAGTTGAGCTCGCGCTGGCGAGCCATGAGGCCGACGATCTGCTCGGTGGTGATCACGTCGTCGAGGCGCCATCCGGAGATGCCGAGGAGCTGCCACTGGTCGCGGATGCCGCTCGTGTGGTGGATCAGCTGGCGGACGGTGGTGGGGTGCCCGAAGTGGGGGACGAAGTCGAGGTGCCGTTGGACGGGGTCGTCGAGGGAGAGCGCGCCCTCGGCCGCGAGCAGGGTGACGGCCATGGCGGTGAACTGCTTGGACACCGAGGCGACGTGGAAGACGGTGGTGGGCGTCACGGGGACGTCGTGCTCGATCTGGGCGTAGCCGTAGCCGCGCGAGAAGACGATGTCGCCGTCCCGCATGACCGACACCGAGGCGCCGGGCGAGCCGGGCCGGTCCATGTCGGCGAATACGGCGTCGATTCCGCGCGCGAGGGCCGGCGAAAGAGGGCGGTCGGGTGCACAGCCGGCGATCAACAGCGTGGCTGCCAGGGCAGCGAATCTGCGCGCGTTCATCTCCATGCCTCCACGATGTCCTGTGTGATCATGCCCAGCGTCTCCTCCAGTTCGAAGAAGCTGCCGCGGCTCTGGTTGGTGAACACCGAGACGATGGTGGGGCCGCCCTCGTAGAAGAGGATGCCCACGTCGTTGCCGGCGTACGGCGGCCAGTCCCCGGTCTTGTGCGCGACGGAGACCCCCTGGAAGCGCACCATCCGCGGCAGCCGGGTCGTGTAGAACTGCCCGACCATGATTTGCACCATCTCGTCGCTGGCGGCCCGGTCGGCCAGGTCGGCCTCGAGGATCTGTTCCAGCAGGCGCCCCATCTCCCGCGCCGTTGTCCGCCCGAGCCAGATCGTCGAATCACCCTCGATCGCGAAGAAGCGCTCGGCCGAACCCTCGTCCGACGGGAAGCCCCGATCGAAGACCTCGCGCTCCGAGAGCGACTCGTTTGCGGGATCGGTGCGGATCCACGTCTCCAGGAACAGGCGGTGCGTCGTGTGCTTGAGCCGGGTCTGCTCGTAGCCGTTCGCGGCGAGCATCTCGTTCACGCGGTCCATCCCGACCAGGTCGATCACCATGTCGGTCGCGGTGTTGTCCGACGTGATGATCATCTGCGTGACCAGCCCGCGCAGAGTGGGGTTCAGCCCGGGCGCGAACGTCTGGATGAGCCCGCTGCCCCGACGCATGTCGTCCGCGCCGACGGTATGGCGCGCGTCCAGGTCCAGACGCCCATCGGCGTGGTCCTGAAACGCCCTTACCATGATCGGCACCTTGATCACGCTCAGCGTGTTCATCGGCAGGTCCGACCGAATCGCGATCTCGCGCCCCGTCGGAATGTGCTTCGCCCACAGCGAACTCGTGGCGTCGAGGGTGGCGAGCCGGGCCTCGACCCGCGCGGCGAGGTCGTCGGCTGCGCCGGCAGCGTCGGCAGCTTCAGCGGCGCCGCTGTCTTCGGCCGCGTCGCCGGCGGGCGTGCACCCCGCAAAAGGCCATGCGCACGCAAGAAGAAGGGGAAGGAGAAGAGAGAGCGGCCGCTTGGCCGCGGGGAGTGCCGGGCGCATGGTGCGTCTCCTGCTGCGGTTTCGGTGGAAGGACATAGTCGGAGGCGCGTTCGGGGTGGGCAAGCGCCTGGCGGCCGCGGTCGCGCGGCCCCTCTCTTTGCGTGCGAGCCGTCCGCGCGGCAGCTTGGGGCTTGTGAAGCGTTTCACAATCAGGCGCTGACGCACCAGCGAAGGAGCCGTTCAATGAAGACCGAAGTCGCCGCGAGCCTTCTTGTGGCCGCCCTGGCCGCGCCGTTCGCCGCTCCCGCCCCGGCGCAGGAAGCCGGTGCCGACCCCGGACCCGCCGCCCGCCTCGTCATCCTCGGAACCGGAACCCCCAACGCCGACCCCGACCGCTCGGGCCCGGCGGTGGCGGTCGTGGCGGGCGGCCGCGCCTACCTGGTCGACGCGGGCGCCGGCGTCGTGCGCCGCGCGGCGGCGGCCGTTCGCGAACACGGGATCGACGCGCTCGCGCCCCCGGGGCTGAATCGCCTCTTCCTTTCCCACCTGCATTCTGATCACACCGTCGGCCTCCCCGACGTCATCCTGATCCCGTGGGTGCTGGAGCGCCCGGACCCCATCCGCATCTTCGGCCCGCCGGGCACGGCCTCGATGATCCGGCACATTCAGGCCGCGTGGCAGCAGGACATCCACAACCGCCTCTTCGGCCTGGAGCCGCACGACGATAACCCGGACGCCTACCGGTCGCCCGTGACCGAGACGACCGGCGGCCTGGTCTACGAGGACGACAACGTGCGCGTCACCGCGATCCCGGTGCTGCACGGCTCCTGGCCGCACCCGCTCGGCTTCCGCTTCGACGCGAGGGGCGGCCCGGACGGCGCGGCGACGCGGTCCATCGTCATCTCCGGCGACGCGCGGCCGAGCGAGACGCTCATCGAAGCGTGCAACGGCTGCGACATCCTGGTCCACGAGGTCTACTCGGCCGAGGCGTTCCGCACGCGCCCGTCGGTGTGGCAGAGGTACCACGCGGCCTCGCACACCTCGACGGTGGAGCTCGCCGACATTGCCACGCGGGCACGCCCGGAGCTGCTGGTCATGTACCACCAGCTGTATTGGGGCGCCACCGACGAAGACCTGCTGCGGGAGATCCGCGAAGCCGGCTACACCGGCCGCGTGGTGTCCGCAGCCGACCTGGACGTGTACTGACGGGGCATCGCCGCCCGCAGCACCTGAAGAATCCGCGCGCGGTCCACCTTGCCCACCCCCGTCAGCGGCATCTCGTCCACCAGCGCGACATGCCGCGGATGCGCATACGCCGGCCCCCGCTCCAGCGTGAAGGTCTTCAGTGCCTCGGCCGTCACCGCCGAACCCGACGCCACCCTCACCATCGCCGCCGGCACCTCGCCCTTCACCGCATGCGGCACCGGCACCACGGCCGCATCGAGCACATCCGGATGCGACAGCAGCAGGTCCTCGACCTCCTTGGGGTAGATGTTCTCGCCGCCCGAGTTGAACATGTCGTCGGTGCGTCCGCGAAAGTGAAAGAACCCGTCGTCGTCCCGCCGAAACAGGTCGCCGGTCGCGAGCCACCCGTCCCGGATCCGCGCCGCGTTGACCTCGGGCAGGTTGTGATACCCCGTCGTCACCCCGGGATTGCGCACCCACAGCTCACCGTACCGCGCATCCTCGACGCCGTCGCGCACGAGCTTCACGTCGCCCTCCGGCCACGCCGCGCCGCAGCTTCCCCTGGGCACCGGACGCCCATCGACCGGCGGCCCGAGCATGACGGGCCCGCCCTCGGTCAGCCCGTAGCTCTCGCCCACCTGCACGCCGAACGCGCGCTCCACCGCGTCCATCAGCTCCGGCTGAACCGGCGCCGACCCGAGCACGACCTTCCTGAGCGCCGAAAAATCGAGCCTGCGTATGAGGTTCATATGGTCGAGCAGGATCGTGAAGACCGCCGGGACCGCACCGACCTGCGTGCATCGGTATGCGCTCAGCGCCTGCAGGAAGGCCACCGGCTCGAACCCGGGGAGAATCACGACCGATCCCCCCGCCTGAAGCAGCGGCTTCACCGCCCCCGCCATCGCGTTCTTGTGGTAGAGCGGCACCGCCGCGAGCGCCCGGTCGTCCGGCCCCGCCGGCCAGTACTTCTTGAGGCATCTCACCCACCAGAGCTGCCCCTCGTGGTCCAGCACGACGCCCTTGGGCTTCCCCGTCGATCCGGACGTATACGGCTGGAAGGCCGGGTGATGAGCGCCGAGAACGGGCGGGTCGAAGTCGGGTGACGCTCCCGCAAGGGCGGCTGCATAGTCGAACCAGCCGGTGCTAGCGGGTGCGCGCGCCGCGCCGCGACCGCCGACCTCCCACCTCCCCTCAATCCCCAGCTGCTCGACCACCTGCGCCGAGCGCGCGGTCACCGCGGTTTCGACGAACGCGGCCCGGCAGCCGGCGTCGGTCACGACGTGCGTGAGCGATTCGGCCGAGAGCTTGAAGTTGAGGGGAACGGGGACGGCGCCGCAGCGCATGGCGCCGAACATGATCTCGACGAACTCGAAGCGGTTGCCGATGCCGAGCGCGACCCGGTCCCCCGCCCCTATGCCGGCCGTGGTCAGCAGGTTCGCAACGCGGTCCATCCGCTCGTCGAGCTCGCGGTAGGTGACCTCGCGGGGGGGCGTGCGCGACAGGTCGATCAGCGCGACCCGATCGGGGTATTCGGCGCGCGCGTCGCTCAGCCAGTAGCCGAGGTTGGTCATTCCCCCGAATCGCCGGATCGGTCGGGGAGCGCGAGCGCGGCCATGCAGACGGCCGTGCTCACGCCGCCGATCACGATCCAGTGCCAGCCGCTGCCGGTGCGCAGCAGAAGCGACACACCCCACAGCGTGACCGCGTTCGCGACAAGGTTCAGGACGAGTCCCCAGACGCGCCCCGACCACGGTCCGATGCGACGCTTGAGCAGCCGCTGGAGCGCACCGCCCGCGCCGTTGCCGCCGCCCACGCTGCCTCCGTCGCCCATCACCACCACCCCAGGCGATTGAAGACGTAGGTGATGGCGATCCCGTTCAGCAGCGTGACCTGCAGGAGGATTCCCAGGTTCCATAGGTACGACTTGCAGCGGTCGGTGCCCAGCACCTTGCGGTCGTTGAGCAGCAGGTACATCGACCAGCCGACGACGTTGTTGGCGAGTGAGAGGAACGCCGCGATCGCGATCACCAGCCATACCGGGCGCGCGTTCCAGGCGGCCAGGAACGCGATCTGGGGCAGAAGCGCGCTGATCTTCCAGCGCCACGACGCGGTGTCGGGCTCCCAGCCGAAGGCCTCGTGGATGGCCATGGCGCCGGCCAGGCTCATGCCGACGGTGGTCGTGATCGGGACGGCGAGAAACCCGACATAGAACAGGATCTGCGACCAGGTGGGCCCCAGGAGCGGCATGAGTGCGGCCGCCAGTTCGGGTGCCGACTCGGGCGTGATGCCCTGCGGGAACAGCGTGGCCGCGAAGACGCTGATCACCAGGAAGTTGACCAGCACGAAGGGCAGGAAGAGCCCGGCGATGACGTCGAAGCGGGCCAGGGACTCGTGGTTGCGGCCCCAGCCCCTTCCCAGCCCGGCATAGTTGAAGAAGACCCAGTCCATCACGCCGACGGCGGCCGCGGACGATGCGATGAAGAGGTCGAGCCCCTCCCCGCCCCCGGGGAGCCACGGCACGAAGGCGCCGCGCGCGGCGGCGCTCCAGTCGACGCCGACGACCAGCAGGACCGCGCCGAATGCGACGATCATGATCGCGATACCGGCCTTCATCACCGCTTCGACCAGGCGCGTGCCGGTGCCGCCGCGGCGTCCGTAGCTGAGGATCAGCCAGCTGGTGATGGCCACGTAGACGATCCAGTTGTACTCGGCGGGGAACGAGAAGCCCGCGAACGGTGCGAGCGACTCGATCAGGTGGGTGCCGAGCGCGACCTGGCCGAAGTTGAAGATGACCGCGACGGCGGCCGTCCCGACCAGGGCGGTCATGAGGGAGCCGATCAGCCATGAGTGGCGGCGGTTCTGCACCTGGATGATGCGGAAGCCGCCCTTGCAGGTGAACCGCGCCATCGCGGCCATCATGAAGAGGCCGAGACCGCAGGAGAGCCAGATCAGCCACAGGGTGCGGTAGCCGAAGGAGGCACCCGACAGCATCGACGAGGTGAGGGTGCCGGCGCCGAGGGTGAGGGCGGCGGCCATGAAGCCGGGGCCGGCCAGGCGGGCGTATCCGCCGGCGCGGCGATGGATGGGAGCGCTGGAGAGTTCGGCCAGCCGTTCGGCTTCGGCGTCCAGGACCTCGCGCGGGATCTTCTGGGCGATCGGATACTCGATCCGGTCGTGCGCGGCGGGGTCCTGCGCGGTGCCGCGGCCGCTCACAGCGTCAGTACCGACTTGCCGAATACGTCGCGCTCGATGAGTTCGGCCATCGATTCGCGGATCTTCTCGATCGGCCGGACGGCGTGAATCGCCGGATCCAGCTCGCCGTCCGCGACCATGTCCAGCAGTCGGGCCAGCCCCTCCCGGGTCCACCCGTCCGACCCGATGATCGTCTGCTCGAAGCTCCAGATGTATCGGATGTCGGTCGGCGGGTCGTAGCCGGCGGTGGCGCCGCAGGTGACCATGCGGCCCTGGAAGCGCAACACCCTGAGACTCGCCGCCCAGGTCGCGCCGCCGATGTAGTTGACGACGACGTCCACACCGCCCGAGTCGGGGGCGTGGTAGCGGGGGCGGCCCGCAATCGCCCGGACCATCCGCACCAGTTCGGCGGAGCGCGAGGGCAGCACGTGGTCGGCCCCGATTTCGCGCAGCCGTTCCAGTTTGCGGTCCGAGCTGCCGGTCGCGATCACCGTGGCGCCGATGCGCTTGCACAGCTGGACGCTGCAGCAGCCGACGCCGCCCGTCGCACCGAGCACGAGCACCGTTTCGCCGGGCTGCACCCGCGCGCGGTCCTCGATCATGCGGAGAGCGGTGCCGTACGCCACCGGGAGGGCGGCTGCATGCTCGAACGAGACGCCGTCCGGGATCCGCACCAGGTTTTCCAGCGGGACCGAGACGTACTCGCTGGCCGCGCCGCGAGCCTTCTCGCCGAGCATTCCCCGGCCCGGGATGAACGGGTCGAGCATGACGCGCTCGCCCACCGCCCAGCCGCCCGTGTCCGTCCCGGGCCCGAACGCCTCGATCTTGCCGGCGGCGTCGCCGCACGGGGTCATGGGGAGCGGGACGCGCAGTCCGGTGGTGCCGCCGAGCATCATGGGGTCGAAGCCGTTCAGGGCGCAGGCGCGCACCCGCACCAGGGCCTCGCCGGCAGCCGGCAGCGGCGTGGGGACCTCGCCCAGGTAGAGTTCGTCGACGCCGCCGTGGCGGTCGTAGAGGACAGCCCTCATCGCTCAGCCCACCATGGACGAATAGGTGCCGCGCCCCACCGCGCAGAGGCGGCCCTGGTCGTCGTGCACGTCCACGTCGGAGACCGAGATCGTGCGCCCGTTGCGTCGCAGCCGCGCGGTCGCCAGCAGGTAGGGACCGGTGCAGGGGCGCAGGTAGTCGACCCGCAACGAGATCGTGGGGACCCCTCCCCCGGCCCGCACCGCGACGACCATGTCGCCCGCGATGTCGATCAGCGACGCCACCGGCCCGCCGTGATACATCGTGCCGTCGCCGCGGGTCAACTCGGCCTGCTTGGGCATCCTGAGAACGCAGGTGTCCTCGCCGAGGTCCTCGAGGGTGATTCCGAGGGCCACGATGGCCTCGGAGGCTGAGAGAATCGAATCGATGAGCTGCCAGGAAGGTGAGTTTCGGTTTGACATGGGGTTATGTGATAACGGCGGAACGGAGCGGGATCAAGGGTAGTTGTGTTACTTGACGGATCCCCCGGTCGGGGCCCCACTTGAAGACACACCAACTGCCCGTTGTGCTCGCCGAAGGAGAGTCCGTCGATGAAGCCGTTCCGTCGTCTTTCGACCCAAGCGATGACGTTTGCTGCCACCACGCTTGCATGCGTCACGGCTGTCACGTCCCTTGCCCTGACCCCGACCCCAACCGCCGCTCAGGGGCCCGAAGCCCGCCTCACCGTCGACCGGTACCTCGACTGGGAGCGCGTGAGTGATCCGCGGATCTCGCCGGACGGCAACCGCATCGTCTACACGAGGAGCTGGGTGAACAAGCTGGAGGACCGGTGGGACGCCAGCCTGCACATGATGAACTCCGACGGGTCGCGCAAACGCTTCCTGGTGGAGGGCTCCGGGGCCCGCTGGTCGCCCGACGGCACCCGCATCCTCTTCACCGCTGCCGCCGAGGACGGCGGGAGCCAGATCTTCGTCCGCTGGATGGACGAGGAGGGCGCCGTCACGCAGGTGACCCGGGTCCAGGGAACGCCCATGAACGCCATGTGGTCGCCCGACGGCAACATGATCTCGTTCACCATGGACACGCCCGGCGAACTGCCGAGCGACTGGTCCATCGACCTCCCGGCCGCGCCGGCGGGCGCCAACTGGACCGAAACCCCCCGCATCGTCGAGAACATGCACTTCCGCCGGGACTTCGTAGGCTTCACGGATCCGGCCTACCATCACCTCTTCGTCGTCCCTTCCACGGGGGGCACGGCCCGCCAGCTCACCCACGGCAAGTGGCACGTGGGAGCCCGGTTCATCGCCGTCTACTGGGGCGCCGGCTACGACTGGACGCCCGACGGAAGCACCATCGTCTTCGACGGACTGATGGAGGAGGACTGGGACAAGCGCTACTTCGAGTCTGCGATCAACGCCGTGGACGTCGCGACCGGCGAGATGCGCGAGATCACCACGACGCGCGGACTCTGGACCAGTCCGGCGGTTTCGCCGGACGGGCGCACGATCGCTTTCACGGGGTATGAATGGTCGCCGCAGACCTATCATGTCGGCGAGATCCACACGATCGGGATCGACGGCAGCGGCATGCGCATGCTCACGCCCGACCTGGACCGGGACATCGGGGGCATCCTGTGGGACGATGACGGCACCCGCTTCTACTTCTCCGTCCAGGACCGGGGCTCCGCCAACGTCTATTCCGCCACCACCGGCGGCGATCTGCGGCAGCTGACCGACGACGTCCACATGCTGTCGCTCACGTCGGCGGCAGGCGGGACCGCGGTCGGCGTCCGCTCGGCTCCGCAAGCTCCCTCTGACGTGGTCCGGTTCAACCTCGAGGCCGGCGCTGAACCGGCGCAGCTTACGCGGGTTAACGAGGATGTGTTGGAGGGCGTCGTTCTCGGAGACATCGAGGAGATCTGGTACGAATCCACCGAAGGGGCGCAGGTCCAGGGATGGGTCATCAAGCCGCCCGGCTTCGACCCCGCGAGCCGCTACCCCCTGATCATGGAAATCCACGGCGGCCCACACGGCATGTACAACGTGGGCTTCAACTGGATGTTCCAGAACTTTGCCGCGAACGACTTCGTGGTCCTCTACACGAATCCGCGCGGCTCAACCGGCTATGGCACCGACTTCGGCAACGCAATAGATGACGCCTACCCCGGCCCGCGCGACCTCGCCGACCTGCTGAACGGCGTCGACGAGGTGGTGAGCCGGGGCTACATCGACACCGACCGGATGTACGTCGGCGGCTGCTCCGGCGGAGGTGCGCTGTCCAGCTGGGTGATCGGCCACGACAACCGTTTCGCGGGCGCGGCCGTGCGCTGTCCGGTCATCAACTGGATGTCGTTCGCCGGCACCGCCGACGTGGCCATGTGGGGCTACCGCCGCTTCCGCGAGCTGCCCTGGGAGAATCCGGACAAGTGGCTGCGCCACTCGTCGCTCATGTACGCTGGCAACGTCACCACGCCCACCCTGCTGCTGACCGGGGAACTGGACCTCCGCACGCCGATGTCGCAGACCGAGGAATACTACCAGGCGCTCAAGATGGTCGGCGTTCCCACCGCGATCATCCGCTTCAACAACGAGTACCACGGCACCGGGAGCCGCCCGTCCAACTTCATGCGGACCCAGCTGTACATGCGGAAATGGTATGACCGTTGGGTGGGCAACAGGCCGGTGAGCTGACGATGACCCCTCCAGCCGAGGCGCGCTCGGGGCTAAAGCCCTTCGAGAAGACCGAACTGCCGGCGCCGCCCAATCCGAAAGGGCTCTCCTGGATCGGGGTGGTCGGCCCGGGGGTGATCGTGCTGGGCGCGTCGATCGGGAGCGGCGAGTTCCTGCTCGGCCCGGCGGCGTTCGTGCAGTACGGACTGGTGCTGCTGTGGGTGACGCTCGTCGCCGCGTTCCTGCAGACGGTGCTCAACACCGAACTGATGCGCTGGACCATCGCGACCGGCGAGCCCGTGGTGACCGGGTTCATGCGCACCAGGCCGGGGTCGCAGTTCTGGGCGGTGTTCTACGCCATCCTGTACTTCCTGCAGGTGGGGTGGCCCGGGTGGGCGGGTGCGGCGGCGGGCGCGATCTTCTTCCTCTTCTTCCGCGAACTCGCGGGTCCGGGGCAGGAGATGACCGTGTACCTGATCGGTGTCGGCACCTTCGCGCTCTGCATAGGGATTCTGCTCTTCGGCAGGCGCATCGAACGCACGCTCGAACTCCTGAACTGGGTCCTGGTGGCGGCGATCATCGGCGGTTTCCTGATCCTCGCCGCGATCTTCGTGTCGGCTGAGACCTGGGGCGCGGCCGCAGCCGGGCTGGTCGGGTACGATACCGCCACCGGGTCGTTCCGCTTCATCCCGGAGGGCGTGGACTGGTTCCTGATCGGCGCGTTCGCGGCCTACTCGGGCGCGGGCGGCGTGATCAATCTCACGCTGTCGAACTGGGCCCGCGACAAGGGCTACGGAATGGGCAAACGGGCGGGCTACATCCCGTCGGCGGTCGGCGGCGCGCGCACCGATCTCGCGCCGACCGGCTACACCTTCGACACCACCCCGGCCGCCATGGAGCGCTGGCGCGGCTGGTGGCGCATCGTGCGCGCCGACCAATGGGGCGTCTACTTCGTCGGCGCGATGCTGGGAATGGTCCTGCCGGCGGTCCTCTACGTCACCTTCATCGAGGGCGGCACCGACATCCGCGGCCTCTCCGTCGCGGCCGCGCTGGCCAACGCGATGGCGAGCCAGGCGGGTGCCATCTTCGGCGGCGTGATCGCGATGATGGCGGTGTGGGTGCTCTTCAAGACCCAGCTGGACATCATCGAGGGCATGACCCGCGCGATCACCGATATCCTCTGGACGGGATCCCGCAAGGTCCGCGGGTGGCGCGGCGGCGACGTGCGCTTCGTCTACTACACGGTGCTCGGCGTGCTGGCAGTGTGGGGCGTGATCGCGCTGCGCCTGGCCCAGCCGATCTTCCTGCTGCAGCTGGGCGCCAACATGGCGGGCGTGGTCTTCGTGATCTCGCCACTGCACCTCCTCTACATCAACACCCGGTTCCTGCCCGAGGCGGTGCGGCCGCCGATGTGGAGAAGGGTGGCGCTTGTCGCGATGTCGGTGTTTTACGGGGCGTTCGTGGCGCTTTGGCTTGGGAGCATGTGGTAGGGCGGATCTTCCGAATCGGTCACCAGAAGAATCTCCGTCCCCGGTTGGACCCCATCCGCGGGTTCACCACGTTGTTGAAGACCGAACCGAACGTGAAGCTGAACCCGACTTCCAGTTCGTACACGAAATCGGTCCCCAGCTGACGGCGCTCGAGGAGGATGTCTTCGTCGGGGATGTTCTCGCGGCTCACGTAGATCTGGTCCTTCACGCGGGCCACGCTCCCCGTGAGGTCGAGGTTGAGGCCTCTCACGATCCGGTACTCGCCGCGCGCGAACAGGTCGATCCGATGCAGCGAAGGGTCATGGAGGAACATCGAGGCCTCGAGCGCACCGTTGATCTCTCCCCAGGGCTGCTGGAATTCAGCCGACACCTCCATCCGATGTTCGGCGTGGATCTCCTTCGCCTTGTCGAAGAGCGTCACCTCCTCGTAATCGAAGGAGGCTAGCCCCAGCGAGTACAGAAACGTGATCTGCCTGCGCGTCGACTCCGCGTAGGGGTAGAGGCTGTACTGCAGCGCCGGAGCGGCCCGAATCGTCAGGTCCTGGTTGACTCTCGTCGAAGTCAGGGCGGAGGCGCGCACGCCGGCGGACCAGTGCGGCCCGAGGCTCCACACGATGAGCCCTTCGTGGTTGAGGTCGCGCGACGTGCTTACGAGCACCTCACCGCTGTTCAGCTCGAACTCCTCCTCCTCGAACTCGGCGTACGAGCTCAGGTCGATCTTCAGGCCTTCGGTCGTGCGGCTCGCCGAGAAAGACCCGTCGAAGGCCTGCGAGCTCTGGCGGCTCTCTCCCTCGAGTTCGGCGCCGGCGCGCACACTGAATACCCACAGATTCCACGGGTCGGACGCAGCCGTGGCCTGTTGCCGGGCCTCTGCCGGCGCCGTGTAGCGGATGTCCAGCAGAGGACCGGCGGACGTGGGCGCGGCGTACCGGACAAGGCCCAGCTTGAAGGCTTGCGTCAGACCGGCCCGCACCTCCTCCTCCGAGTCACTCTCCTGCGAAACGAAGCGGAGTGTGTCGCTCTGGCCGGTCCGCTCATCGAGCCCCATGAAATACAGCTCGAATGCTTCGCCCCCGGCCGCTGTTTCCTGCCAGGTGACCAGCACGTGAAGCTCGGCATCGGCCCGATCCCGGACGTAGTTCACGAACGAGACCTCGCGGCGGAAGTGATCGAAGTCACAAATCCGGGGTTCGCAGTCCAGGAAGACCCGCAGGAGGGAGTCCTCCGGACCGGGCTCGGACACCGGTTCCTGCGCGCTTCCGCTCGAGGGCGTCAGGGAAACCGCCACGGCCAGAGCTATTCGCCCGAGGCGTAGCCGCCCATGTGGGCCGCACGTCTCCCTCCAGCCCACACGCATTTCCCCTACCGCTCCACGATCCGGAAGAGCTGGATCTCGAAGTAGAGCGTCTCGTTCGGGGCGACCACGCCGCCGATGCCGTCCCAGCCGTAGCCGAGTCGCCCAGGCACGATGACCTGGAAGTGGCTGCCGACCGACATGAGTTGCAGGGCCTCGCGGAAGCCGGGGATCAGGTCCCGCAGCGCGACGACGTCGGGGGCGCCACGGTCGTAGGACGAATCGACCACCGTGCCGTCCTCCAGTTCGCAGCGGTAGTGCACGACCACGCGGTCCCGGGCCGTTGGCGTGGGGCCGTCGGCCCGGTTGATGACCAGGTACCTGAGGCCGCTGCCCGTGGTGACGTAGCCATCCGCGTCGGGTGCCGGCGCCGTGGCGGGCGTGGTTGCTCCTCCGCCCGCGCAGGCGGGGAGGCCAAGTGCGAGCAGCACGGCTGTCGCGGACAGGGCGGTCTTCATCCGCTGCCTCATGGGGTTCGCCGATCGTGTCGCGACGCGGCCGCAGCAGGGACGCCGCTACCCTCCCTCAATCTCCAACAGTTCGATCTCGAAGATGAGGGTCGCGTCGGGCGGAACCGCGTCGCCAGCGCCCGTCGAACCATAGGCCAGGTCCGGGGGGATGGTCACGCGGATCTGGCTGCCGACCGACATGAGCTGGAGCGCTTCGCCGAAGCCGGGAATGACGCCGCTAACCGGGAAGGTGCTCGGCTCGCCACGGTCGTACGACGAGTCGAACTGCGTGCCGTCGGTAAGGGTGCCGCGATAGTGGATGACGACCCTGTCGTCCGTGGTCGGGCTGGGGCCATCGGCTTCGCGGAGCACCTCGTACTGAAGGCCGCTCTCGGTCGTGAACACTTCGGGCTCGTCCGGTGCGCAGGCGAGGCAGGCGAGCGCCGCGGCGGCGACCAGGACCGGAAGTCTGCTTTTCATGGTTGTTTCTCCGTGTGGGTTTTGCGTGTCGCTGGTTGGGGGCTGGCCGGCCGTCAGTCCGTTCCTATCGATGTTTCGCCAATGCTGGCCAGGGACGGTGTGCCGGCGAGGCGCATGGTGAGGGCCAGTTCGTTGCGCAGGATCTCGAGCACGCGCTCGACGCCGGGCTGGCCGAAGGCTCCGAGCCCCCACAGGTAGGGGCGGCCGACCGCCACCGCGTCCGCGCCGCGGGCGATCCCCTTGAAGATATCGCTTCCCCGCCGGAAGCCGCCGTCCACGATGATGGGGACCTGGCCGGACACCACCGCCGCGATCTCGGGCACGGCATCGATGGTTGCCTGGCCGCTGCCTTCCGCGCGGCCCCCGTGGTTCGAGACCCAGATGCCGTCGACGCCGTGTTCGAGGGCGAGGGTGGCGTCCTCGTGTGTCATGAGTCCCTTGACCACGATGTGCTGGTCGGTGATCTCGCGGAGCCGCCCGATGAAGTCCCAGGTCATGGCGGGGGTACGGAAGTCGCCGGGGCGGTAGGGCGTACCCTGGAACATCGGCTTGACGGTGGGGGCACGGCCGCGCGGGCGATGGCAGCTGTTGCAGGTGCGGTCGTCGATGCGCGACCACCGCTGGAGCGTGAGGCGGTTGCTGCCGGCGGGCAGATCCACGGTCAGCACGATGACCGGACACCCCGCGGTGCGCACCCGCTCGACCACGGCCCGGGTCACCTCCCAGTTCGAGGTGGCGTAGAGCTGGTACCAGACCGGCTCGCCGCGGGCGTCGTTGACCTCTTCCACGGCGGTGGAGCTGACGGTCGACAGCGCCTGCAGGTGGGTCGCGGCACGCGCGGCGCGGGCGGTGGCGAGTTCGCCCTCCGGGTGGAAACCCTTCTGGCTCCCGCACGGCGCGATGACGATCGGCGTGGGCCACTCGCGGCCGAACAGGGTGACGCGGGTGTCGAGCCGACTGACGTCAACGAGCCGGCGCGCGCGGATGTGGATGCTCTCGAGCCCGTTTCGGTTGTTGCGCTGGGTCTCTTCGCCGTCGACGCCGGTCTGGATGTAGCCGAAATGGGCCGGTGGCATGGTCGTTTCGGCCACCTTCTCCATGTCGAAGACGTCGAGGGCGTCGGCTGCCGTCGTGACGAGGTCGTCGAGAGTAGGGG
>VXMI01000211.1 GCA_009841165.1 Gemmatimonadota bacterium
GGTGGCGAACATGCATGGCGATCTTCCCGGGGGGGGGGGGTGGCGGCGGCGGGCGCGGCGGCGCATCAGAACGCTCCAGCGACCATGAGGCCGAGGAGGAGGGGGTGGTAGAGGAGCGAGCCCAGGAACACGCGGTTGCAGCGCTGCCGGGTCGGATCCCGGAGGAAGGCAACGGTGGCGGCGAGCATCGCCGCGCCGAGGACCAGTGCGCCGACGAGGTACACGCGG
This sequence comes from Gemmatimonadota bacterium, assembly GCA_009841165.1. GTDB lineage: Bacteria > Gemmatimonadota > Gemmatimonadetes > Longimicrobiales > Gaopeijiaceae > Bin94. The sequence continues at coordinate 229 of VXMI01000211.1, forward strand.
CCGGCCATCCCCAGGAGCGCCGGGACGGTGCTTAGCGCGAGGAGCGCCACCGCGTAGCCGACCATGAGGCCGGAGATGATCCCGGCGGACCCGGGCGGGATGAGCTGGAAGCCGGCGCGCTCGTAGTCGTCCCGCAGGTTCCAGCCCAGGGCTAGCACATGGATGAGCTGCCAGAGGAAGAGGATGCCGAACAGCGTGAGTGCGCGTGCGTCGATGCCGGAGCTGTGGGCCGTCCAGCCGATGAGAACGGGCAGGGCGCCGGGTATCGCTCCGACGGGGGTGGCGATCGGGGAACGCAGTTTGAGCGGCGTGTAGACCGCGTCGTACAGGATGGCCGAGGCGGCGGTAATCAGCGCCGGTAGCCAGCCCAGCCGGAACCACAGGTGACCGATGCCGGCGGCGAGAAGAAGCCAGCCGAAAAGCGCGGCCCTGTTCGGCGGAATCCGGCCCGAGGGGACTGGACGCGGCCGCGTCCGGATCATGAGGCTGTCCGGCCGCCGCTCCAGGTACTGATTGAGCGCGAGGGCCCCGGCCGTGCTCAGCACGACGCCCAGGGTGAGGTGGAAGAGGCCGGCGAGGGAGACTGCGGGGAGCGAAGCCAAAAGGTATCCCGCGGCCGACGTGACGGCGACGAAGAAGGTGATGCCCGGCTTGGTGAGTTCGAGGTAGGCCCCCGTGCCGCTCCGCAGCCCCCGGATCCGGTCCTCAAGCGTCACAGCAAACCCTGGACCAGACCGCCGTCGACCTGCAGCGTGTGTCCCGTGATGTACGAGGCGGCGGCGGAGGCCAGAAAGGCCACGGCGTTGGCGAATTCCTCCGGCCTGCCGATTCGTCCGGCGGGAATGTCGGCCGCGATGCCTTCCAGCACGGTCTCGGGGGTGGTTCCGCGCGCTGCCGCCTGCGAGGCGAGCAGCTGTTCCACCCTTGCGGTGCGGATGAAACCCGGCGCGACGACGTTGCAGAGGATTCCGTCGCCCGCGAGGTCCCGGGAGATGGTCTTGATGAACCCCACCACCCCCGGCCTCGCGGTGTTGGAGAGCAGCAGTCCCTGGACCGGCTGCTTCACCGACACGGAGGTGATGGCGATGATGCGCCCCCACCGGTTCTCGCGCATCGCTGGAAGCGCAGCCAGGGTGAGCTGCACGGTGGACAAGAGGTTCACCTCCAGGGCTCGCCTGTAGGCTGACGCGTCGAAGTCGTCGACCCCTCCGGGCGGGGGTCCGCCGGCGTTGGCGACAAGGATGTCCAGCCGCCCGAATTCGCTCGTCGCCCGTTCGATCAGTGCCCTGCAGACATCCGGGTCGGAGACGTCCCCGGGCGCTGCCAGGATCCGCCGGCCGGTCTGCCGGGCGACTTCGTCGGCCGTCGCCGTGAGCGGTTCGGCCGAGCGGGAGTTGATCACGACGTTCGCGCCTTCCCGGGCCAGACGCTCCGCGACGGCGCGACCAAGGCCCTTCGATGCGCCCGTGACGAGGGCAACTCTATTGTGAAGGCCAAGGTCCAAGTGGCATTCTCCTTGAATCGCGGGCACGCAACGCCGGCCCGGGTACGACCATCCGATCTCGGGGCCGGTAAGTTGCTCCCAGCCGGGTGGTGCGGCAAGGCGGTCGCCGCGGCAGGAAACCGCCGCGTACACCCCGGGGTAGTATCATGCTATCAGGACCGAAGAGAACCGGACGAAGGCACCGCTTGGGATGAACGATCTGGATATCGCCGGTCGCCGCCGACAGGATCGCAGAAAATGGCGCTACGCGTACCTTGCGTCACTGGTCCTGCATGTCCTGGTGCTCATGCCCGATGGCACGCGGCCCATCCCGGAAGCGCCCTTCGCGGCGGCCGGGCCGGAGGCGGACGACGACCGGGCCGCCTCGGGCAGCATGCAGGCGATCAACATCTCATTGCCCCCGCCCCGCCCAATCGTCCGACCACGCGTTCCGCTGCCGGTCGAACTCGAGATCGAGCCCGTCGTGATCGAGGACGAGGTCGTGTTCGATGCAATCGCCCTCCTGGGCGAACAGCCCGGCCTTGACGACCCGGGGCTCCTGAACGGAGAGGGACGAGGAGACGGAGGGACCGCCATCGAGGGTCGCGAGCGACTCCTGCCGCCAACTCCCCGGGGCATGATCATCCCGCCCGCCAACAGGGGCTTGCGGGGTGTGGAGATCGACGTCTGGGTCCTGGTCGACGCGGTCGGACAGGTGGTGGCCGACTCGACGCGCCTGGATCCTCCGACCCGTGACCGCGGATTCAACCGCCAGCTCATCCGTGAGGCGGCGCAGTGGGTCTTTCGTCCGGGGACGAAGGACGGCGAGCCGGTCGTAGCCTGGTTCGTCTACAAGATCAGCATGTAGCGCTTACCGCTCCGGACCCGGCCACAACGCACCCCGCTGCAACCTGCTAACTTCCGGCCATGCGACGAGCGGCCAAGCGAATCCTCTGGGTGGACGACGAGATCGATCTCCTGCGTCCACACCTCCTGTTCCTGCGCCAGCGCGGGTACGAGGTCGACGGGATCACCAACGGAGACGATGCCCTGGCCCTGCTGCGCGGTCATCCGTACGACCTGATCCTCCTCGACGAACACATGCCGGGCCGCCGGGGGCTCGAGGTTCTGCAGCTCATCCAGCGGGACGATCCCCACGCTCGGGTGGTGATGGTCACCAAGTCGGAGGAGGATCGCACCCTGACCGAAGCGATCGGCCGCCAGGTGGAGGACTACCTGGTCAAGCCGACGAGCCCCCGGCAGGTGCTGTCGGTGGTGACGCGGATCCTGGAAGGCTCGTCCATCCGGCAGCAGCGGGCCGCGCAGGACTTCGCCACCCAGTGGCCCGCCCTTGCGCGCATGCGCGAGCAGGCGGCCAGCGCACGCGACTTCGCTCGCCTGCACCTGGAGCTGGTGGACTGGCACCTTCGCCTGGAGAGCGCCGGAGAGAGCGGCCTGCTCGGAACCGTCGAGTCGCTGCAGGAAGATCTTCGCCACGACTTCGGCCGCTGGATCACGGTCAGCTATCCGCAGTGGGTCCGCGGCCAGGGGATGCGCCCCGAGCTGTCGGTCGACGTGGTGGAGCGGCGGTTGCTGCCGCTTCTGGGGAAGGATCCGGTCTTCTTCGTGGTGCTGGACTGCATGCGCCTCGACCAGTGGCGTGCCATCTCGCCGCTGCTCGGCGAGCTGTTCGACGTTCACGAGGGCCACCACTACTCGATCCTCCCCACCGCGACGCCGTACGCCCGCAACGCCATCTTCTCGGGCCTGTTCCCGGACGAGATCGCAAGGGCGAGACCGGAGTGGTGGGACGCATCGGACGATGAGGGTTCGCTGAACGCGCACGAGGCGGAGATGTTGCGGGAACAGCTGCGCCGATTGACGGGGAAGGACATCCCGGTTCACTACGAGAAGGTGTTCAGCGACATGAAGTCGGAGCAGGTGCGCGGCCGGGTCCGGGCGGCGGCCCGGCGCAGGGGAGCGGTGATCGCCATGGTGTTCAACTTCGTCGACCTGATGACGCACGGCCGCTCGGAATCGCCGATTCTGATGGAGGTGGCCAAGGACGAGGCGGCACTGAGGCAGCTCACCCGGTCCTGGTTCGAGCGCTCGACCGCCTTTTCCGTCCTCCGGGAGGCGGCTGCCGAGGGATACCGGGTGGTCTTCACCACCGATCACGGGAGCATCCACTGCCGGCGTCCCGCGACCGTCTACGCCCGCCGCGGCGCCAGTGCGAACCTCCGCTACAAGTTCGGCGGCAACCTCAGGGCACGCGATCCGGGTTCCGCCTTCGTGACCACGCGCGCCGCGGATCTGCGGCTGCCGGGGGCAAGAGCGGCCATGACCTATCTGATCGCCCTGGACGACTACTTCTTCGTCTACCCCACGAAACTGCGGGAATACCAGCGGCGCTACCGGAACTCGTTCCTGCACGGCGGGATTTCGCCCGAGGAAATGATCGTGCCGGTTGCGGTGCTCCGGCCCCGGCCCCGGTGACTTCCCGCGAACCATATCGACAGCGGCCTGCACCACCGAGGCGCGATCGAAGGGGGTAGCCGGTTGAGCATCTGGCGGAGGATCCTCGCGTACCTGGGCCCTCACCGGGTCACCTTGGCGCTGGCAGCGCTGGCGAGCGCCCTCTACGCCGCCCTGGACGCCTTCTCGATCGTGGTGCTGATCCCGTTTCTGGAGACGGTCTTCGGTGGAAGCGCCGTCGGCGGCGATGCCCCCGCGGCAGCCGCGCCCGACCGGATCGACCAGGCACTGGAGTTCACCGTGGGCCGCTTCCTGGATCTCGAGGGTGAGCCGCAGGCGGTCGTGGGCGGAATCATCGTCTTCATCCTGGTGCTGGTCGCGCTCAAGAACGTGGTGGAGTTCGCCCGGGCCTACCTGGCGGCGCGCGTCGAGCAGGGGGTTACCCGGGACCTGCGCAACCGCGTCTACGGCCACCTGCTGGGGCTGGATCTCGCCTTCTTCGGCCGGTTGCGCACCGGGCAGATCGTATCCCGCCTGACCCACGACGTGGAGCAGCTGCGCTCGCTGGTGACGGCCGAACTCATCAGGTCGCTCTCGTCGGTGCTCGTTTTCGCGGCGACGCTGTACTGGATGCTGGTGGTTTCGGTTCACCTGACGGCGGCGGCCTTCGTCGTCGTCCCCCTGACGATGGTGATATGGGGCCCGCTGATTCGGCGCCTGAAGCGCGGCGACCGGGCGGTGCTCGACACGGCCGGCGAAGTCAACGCGCACATCCAGGAGACGGTCTCGGGCATCCGCATGGTGAAGTCGGCGTCCGCGGAAGGCCTGGAACGGCAGCGGTTCCTGCGTCTGACGAACGACTACCACCTCACCTTCCTGCGCACGGTTCGGCTCCGCGCCCTGGCGGGACCCATCACCGAGGTGCTCGTCGCACTCGGGACGGCGGTCCTCCTCTGGTACGGCGCGCGGATGGTGGTGCTGGAAGGCTCGCTCACCGGCGAGGAGTTCATCGGCTTCATCTTCCTCAGCACGAAGCTGTATCAGCCGGTCAAGTACCTGAGTAAGCTGCCCACCCTGATCCAGCCGGGCCTGGTGGGTGCGGAGCGCATCTTCGAGTTCCTGGACGCGCCGGCGGGGATACGCGACCGGGAGGACGCGAAGCCGTTCACGCGGGTGCGCGACGGGATCCGCTACCGCGACGTGTGCCTCGAGTACCGCGCGGGCGAACCGGTGCTTCGTGGCCTGGACTTCTTCGCACCGGCGGGGCGCGTGGTCGCGATCGTCGGGCCCAGCGGGGCGGGGAAGACAAGCATCGCCGATCTGCTGGGCCGGTTCCATGAGCCGACGTCGGGGGCGATCGAGATCGACGGAACCGACATCCGCGATTTCCGGCTGGCGTCGCTGCGGGGTGCAATGGGGGTGGTGTCGCAGGACACGGTGCTCTTCCATGACACGGTGGGCGCCAACATCGCCTACGGGTCGGACGAGGCTCCGCCGGACCGCGTCGAGGCGGCGGCGCGAGCGGCGCTGGCGCACGACTTCGTGATGAAGCTGCCGGAGGGCTACGACACCGTGGTGGGCGAACGCGGGACCACCCTGTCGGGCGGGCAGCGGCAGAGGATCGCGATTGCGCGCGCGGTCTTCCGGGACCCTCTTATCCTCGTGTTCGACGAAGCCACCAGTGCGCTGGACAGCGAGTCCGAGCGGCTGGTTCAGGAGGCGATGGACGGGCTGCTCATCGGGCGCACGGTGTTCGTTATCGCACACCGCCTGTCGACGATCCGGCGCGCCGACCTGATCGTTGTCGTGGACGGGGGGCGAGTCGTGCAACGCGGGACGCACGACCAGCTCATGGGGGAAGCCGGACTCTACCGGCGCCTTCGGGAACTGCAGTTCCGGTGAGTGCCCGTCCGCGACCCCGGCGAGCCGCCCGGCACCGGGTCGAGTACGCCTTCCTCCGGGCGGTGGCGGCCGTCTGCGCCCTCCTGCCCGAGGTCCTGGCCGACCGGGCCGGGGCGCTGCTGGGGTGGGTCGTGGCGCGCGTCGGGCGTCCCCGCTGGGACGTGGTGAGCGAACATCTGCGCATGGCCTTCCCCGAGCGGGACGAGCGGTGGCGGAGAGCCGTGGGGCGGCGGTGCTATGCTCACCTGGGCGCCGAGGCGGTCGCGATGTTCCGCCTGGCCGGGATGGGCACGCGGGCACTGCGCGAGCGCACCAGTGTGGTGGGCATCGAGTTGCTCCAGGCAGCGGCGCGGGAGGGGCGGGGGGTCGTGGTGGTGAGCGCCCATCTCGGCAACTGGGAGGTGGGAGGCGCGGCGGTGATCGCGCGGGGCTGCCCCATGGACATCGTGGTGGCGCGGCAGCGCAACGACCTCTTCGACCGCTACCTTACGCGCTCGCGCGAACGGCTGGGGTTCGGGATCATCGCGCGGGGCGAGGCGCGGGCCGGTGTCCTCGGGTCGCTCCGGGAAGGGCGCGCGGTGGGAATGATGGGCGACCAGGACGCGAGGCGGGCCGGTGTCTTCGCGGACTTCTTCGGACGCCCGGCCTCGACGGCGCGCGGCCCCGCGATCCTCGCGATGAGGTCGGGGGCGGAGATGATCATGCTCTTCGCGATACGGGAGCCGGGCTGGCGGCCGCGCTACACGGTCCATCTCGAGCCGCTCGCGCCGGCCGCGAAGGGTGGTCGCCGGGCCCGGCGCGACGAATCGGTCCGCGCGCTGACCCGCGCCTTCACGTCCCGGATCGAGGAGCGCATTCGCGAGTACCCGGACCAGTACCTGTGGCTGCACCGCCGCTGGAAGACGTCTCCGCCGGACGCGGCCGGGACGGATGGGGCAACCCGGCGGGATCCGGCGCCGTCCCATTCGATGTAGCGTCCCATTCCGTGTAAATTGAAGGCCGGCAAACTCCAACCGAGACGAGAATTGGTCTATATCTGCATTCCCAGCCGGGACGAGGACCGGACGGTAGGGGTCCTTCTCTGGAAGATCCGGAAGGTGATGACGGATCTCGGACGGGACTTTCACGTCATCGTCCTCGACGACGGGTCACGCGACGGAACGCGTGCCCTCCTGGAGAAGTACAAGCGAGTGCTTCCGCTGACCGTCATCTCCGAGAAGGAGTCCATCGGGTACGGCCGGGCGGTGGAGAAGCTGCTGCGGACAGCGTCCGGTCACACGCGCTACCCGAAACGGGACGCGATCGTGACCATGCAGGGTGACTTCACGGAACACCCCGACCACCTGCCGTCCCTCGTCAAGTCGTTCGAGGGCGGCGCCGACATCGTGTATGGCGAAGCGGCATCCGCGGCTGACTCGCCCCCCCTGGCCGTGCGACTGGCGCATCGGATCGCCCGCATGATCCTCGGTCGCCGACTCGGGGACGCCACCCCGGGCGATCCGCTGCAGGGCTACCGCGCCTACCGCGCCATCGTGGTCCGGAAAGCGCTGCGCGACGCCGGGAACGGACCGCTGATCGGTACGGACGGATGGGCCGCCAACGCGGAACTGATGAACGTCCTGACCCCTCATGCCCGCCGTGTCGCGACGGTGCCGCTGGAGAAGCGGTACGACATGCGGCGGAGGCCCACGCGCGTAAGGGTCCTGGCCACGATCCGGCAGATCCTGCGCCTGCGCCGGGCTTTCCCGCGCCCCGCGGCGATCCTGGCTGCGGCGCTGGCGTTGGCGGGCCCGGTTTCCGGCTCGGCCCAGCAGGGCATGCTGGTGCTGGACTCGCTCACGGCCGGGAGCCACAAGGTCGGGAACGTCCCCTTCGCGCCGGGCGAAGAGATGCGCTTCAGCCTGCGCGCCGGCATTCTCGGCGGCGGCGAGGCGCGAATGACGGTGGGCGAGGTCGATACGCTCAACGGCTTTTCCACCTATCCGGTCCAGTGGCGCATCGAGGCGAGTGCCCTCGGCATCGGCATGGATGAGAAGTTCTACAGCTGGCTGGACACGGAATCGCTGATCTCGCGGCGCTTCGTCAAGGATCAGCATACCGCTGGAAGGAAGCGCTACCGCGAGTTCGACTTCTACCCCGAGCAGCGCCTGGTCCATCGCATCGACTACGATACGACCTTTGCCCTGCCCACCGCCCTTCCTCTCGACGACATCTCGTTCGTCTACTTCGCGCGCACGCTGCCGCTCGAGGTCGGCGAGACCTACACCTTCAGCCGGTTCTACAAGGACGACGGGAACCCGATCACTCTGAAGGTGCTCCGCAAGGACCGCATGGAGGTTCCCGCGGGAGCGTTCAACACCATCGTGGTGCAGCCGATTCTCCCCGACAACAACCTCTTCGCGAGCGGCGCCGAGGCCGAGATCCACTTCTCGGACGACGAGCGACGCCTGGTGGTCTTCATGCGCGCCGACCCGGGGATCATCTGGCCGACGATAGAAATGAAGCTCGAAGGCGCGGAGCCGGCGGCGCTCGGCCATGCGGAAGGACCCGAACCCCGCCAACCGGGAGCCCCGCGCTGAAGCCAGGTCTCCCAACGACCCGCCTCGGCGCGGCCTGGATCCTCGCCATCGCCTTCTTCTGGATCGCACGGCCGACCCGGCTCTCGCTTCTGATCGGCGCCGCCGTCGTCCTGCTCGGCCTTGTCCTGCGCGGCTGGGCCGCAGGCGTGCTCGAGAAGGACCGCGAACTTGCCGTCTCCGGTCCATACGCCTGCACCCGCAACCCGCTCTACCTGGGCAGCTTCATCATTGGTGCGGGCGGAATCATCGCCGGTGGCACCCCATGGTTCGGCCTTCTCTTCCTCGCCTTCTTCGCGTGGATGTACGGAAGCACCATGGAGCGCGAGAGCGGGACGCTGGCGGATCGCTTCGGCCCCACCTACCTGCACTACCGGGACTCCGTGCCGGTCTTCGTGCCCCGCCGCGGGCGCTACCGGCCATCGCCCGACCATGAGCTGCCAACCCGGACCTTCTCGGTGCGCCGCTATCTCCGCAACCGCGAATACGAAGCGCTTCTGGGCGCACTCGCCGCGTTCGGACTGCTGGCGCTCAAGGCCGGCGGCTGGGGCGCACCCGGCAGATAGCGATCATACTCATATCGTACTCATATCGTACTCATCTCACTCCGGTTCCATCCCGATCAGGTAGAGCACCGGGCCCCGCAGCGCGCGTCCCTTCGCCGTGACGCGGAAGTCGTACCTGCCCGGCTCGGGGAAGACGACGTCCTCGAGGGGCATTACCAGTCGCGTCCGTGGCGGCGGCCGGTCGGGAGGCCGGGGGGTCACCTCGGAGTGCCCTTCCACGGTCAGGGTCGTCTTGCCGTCAGGGCCGCGGATATCCACGCGGAAGGTGTAGCGGCCGGAGTCGGCCCGGTCCCATTCGAGTGCCAGCACCAGCGTCATCCGCGCCTGGCGCGCGGGGAAGCCCGCGGCGTAGAGGTCGTGGAAGATGCCGCGGATGTCGAGCTTTCCGTCGGGGGAGGCGGCAGCGTGGTCGCAGACCGCCGAAGCCAGGATTCTCAAGGGCGCTCCCGGGTTGCTGAGGGGGCAATTGCCGGCGTTTCGGCCAGCGTTCTTGCGATTGTCGGGATGTTCCGTACCTTAGGGGCTTCGCCGGTTCGGCAGGGAAGCCGGCCGGCACCGCGGGGACGGCGTCCCCGTGGACCCGACCAATTACGAGGAGGAGTAGTGGCGAAGCAAGAGCCGATCGAACGAGCACGCGACGAGTTGTTCAGTCATATCCACCGTTGCGGTGTTCTGGACGCGAATGCGGCCGACCAGGACGTATGGATGACCGAGACGGTCGAGTACCTCGGTGAGCGGTATCCGGACCTTCAGGTCAAGGACCTTGTCCAGCTCAAGGCCGTGGGGATGCAGTTCTGCAAACCCGTCATCTCGAGGCTGAAGCGGCGGAACCATACTGCGGATCCGACCGAGACCAACAGCGAAGCCCTCCTCGGAGAGCCGAGAGAAGCCTGATTCCGGACCGGGTCGGTTCGGGAGCAAGGACAGGCCAGCGAATGGCCAGGGAACACTGAGACAGGAGACCCGATTCATGGCAAGCCGACGTGATTTCCTCAAGACCAGCGCCGGCGTCGGCGTGGGAGCGGCCGTCGGGCTCGGCAAGCCCGCATCACTTCTGGGAGCGCCCGCAATCCGCCGCAGCGCGGTCACGCCCGTGTCCGTGGCCAGCGGCAACGGACTCGAATCGGTCGCAACCGCCGTAAGCATCGTCAGCGAGGGCGGCGACACCCTCGACGCGGTGGTCCAGGGCGTGAACACGGTGGAACGGGACCCGAACGATTCGTCGGTCGGCTTCGGGGGTCTGCCGAACCTCGACGGCGTGGTCCAGCTCGACTCATCGGTCATGCACGGGCCCAGACGGGGTGCGGGCGCGGTGGCCTGCATCGAGGGCATCAAGACGCCATCCAGCGTGGCCAGGGACGTGATGCGGTACACCGACCACGTGCTTCTGGTCGGCGAGGGGGCCCAGCGGTTCGCTCTTTCGATGGGATACCAGCTCGAAGATCTTCTCACGGAGCGATCGCGTCGCCGCTGGATCGATTGGCGCGCGACGATGAGTGACAGGGACGACTACCTCACCCTGGAAGAGACCGGGCACGCCGCTCCCGGTTCCTCGCGGCAGGAGGACTACGGCCTCGGCATCCTCGATTCACACGACGGGGTGCGCCCGCAGGGGACCATCAACTGCAACGTCATCGACAGCGACGGAGACCTCTCCGGCGTCACCACGACCTCCGGTCTGGCGTGGAAGGTGCCGGGCCGCGTCGGCGATTCGCCCATCGTGGGCGCCGGGCTGTACGTCGACAACGACGTGGGCGCGTGCGGGTCCACCGGTCGCGGCGAGGCCGTGATCAAGACCTGCGGCTCGCACAGCGTGGTCGAACTGATGCGCTCCGGCATGTCACCGACCGACGCCTGCCTCGAGGCGCTGCGCCGCATCGTCACCTTCACGGTGGAGCCGCGCCTGCGAAACGAGGACGGGCGCCCGAGCTTCAACGTCAACTACTACGCCATCAACAAGAACGGCGAATACGGGGGCGCGGCCATCTGGTCGGGAGCGAGGTTCGCGGTGTGCGTGGACGGCGGTGACAGCCGGCACGAGGACTCGGCGTACCTCTTCGAGAGAAACGGCTGATCGGCGTCACCCGGACGACCAGAGAGAGAGCACCCGTGTGAGTGATTCGGCGAAGGGGGGGACCCGTGCGACAACGCACGGCGGAGCGCCGCCGCGTGTCGGCTTCGGGGTGCCGGAATTGCCCGAGGTCCGGAAGGCGGAGCGCCTTCACTGCAGTGGGCGGCAGGTGCCGTCGCCCATGGGCGGATTCCTGATGGATCTCGGCGTGCGCCAGGAGCCGGACGGGACCAGCACCATTCTGTTCGAATGCAAGACTTCGGCGCTGCGCTACGAAATGCCGCTCCGGATCAGCACCTGGCGGGAACGGCGGAAGGTGCGGCTCCAGGCCGACGACGGGCTGGACCCGATGTGCCCGCGCGGCGAACTCGGTCCGACGCTCGTTCGCCGCGGCAAGGACTTCTTCTGCCCTCGCTGCAACCTCATGTTCGGGAGGGTCCCGTAGCGGGGTGTCTCCGGTGGCTGGCAGCCCCGCCGTGAACGGGGACGCCGTGCGAAGGGGGTAGCCGAGGATGGCACGGGTCGCCTTGATCGGCGGGGACGGCATCGGTCCCGAAGTCGTGGATGTGGCGGCGTCCGTTCTCGAGGCGGCCGCCGAAAGACACGGCGTCGCCCTCACCCTCCACCACTGGGATCTCTGCGCTGACCGCTATCTGCGCGAGGGGATCACGATCACGGACGAGGAGCGGAATCGCCTCGTGGACGAATACGACGCGGCCCTGCTCGGCGCTCTGGGCGACCCGCGCGTCCCCGACAACGCACACGCGCGCGACATTCTGCTCGGCCTGCGCTTCTTCGCCGACCTCTACATCAACTTCCGACCCTGCCGGCTCGTGGCGCCCGCGCTGTCGCCGTTGAGGAATCCCGATCCGGCAACCGACATCATCTTCTTCCGGGAGAATACCGAGGGGTTGTATGCGGGGCTCGGGGGGAGCTTCAAGACCGGGACGCCCGACGAGGTTGCCGTCGAGGAGAGCCTGAACACCTACAAGGGGGTCGAGCGCATCGTGCGGGCGGCCTTCGAGCACGCCGACAGGACGTCGCGCGGCCGGGTCACGCTGGTCGACAAGGCCAACGTGCTGTCGTACGAGGGCGGGCTCTGGCGGCGCGTCTTCGCGGAGGTGGGGGCGGGATTCCCCCGGATCGCGCAGGATGCGATGTACGTGGACGCGATGGCGATGGACCTGGTGCGCCGGCCCCAGCGCTACGAGGTGGTGGTCACCTCGAATCTGTTCGGCGACATTCTGAGCGACCTGGGCGCGCAGGTGACCGGCGGGCTCGGACTGGCTCCGTCGGGGAATCTGAATCCGGGTTCGTGGGCGCTCTTCGAACCCGTGCACGGATCGGCTCCGGACATCGCGGGCAAGGGGATCGCCAATCCCCTGGCGGCGGTGGGGTGCGCGGCGCTGGTGCTGCGATGGCTGGGGATGGAGGCGGCCGCGGCGGATGTCGACGCATGTGTCCCGGCGTCGATCCGCGAGGGCGTGACCACCGCCGATCTGGGGGGCACGGCGACCACCGGCGAAGTGGGGGAATGGATGGCCGGCCGACTCCGGGATTAGCTTTTCTGACGGCCCCGATGCGTGCACGCAGGCAGGCACGGGTTTCAACTGGAGCAGACGAGCAACACGGAGCGAGAATGGGAACGCAGGGTTTTGATACGGGTGTCGTCTTTCTCTCGGGCAAGCGGACACCCTTCGGCACCTTCGGCGGATCGCTGAAGGACCATACGGCCACCGATCTGGGGGTTCTGTCGGCGACCGCGGCGATCGACGCGGCTGGGGTCGACGCGGGGGACGTGGGGCACGTCTTCTACGGAAACGCCATGTCGACCTCGGCCGACGGCATCTACATGGCCCGGCACATCGGGCTGCGCGCTGGCGTGCCGGTGGAGTCCGGCGCGCTGACCGTTAACCGTCTCTGCGGCTCCGGCTTCCAGGCGATCGTGTCCGGCGCCCAGGAGATCCTGCTCGGCGGTACCGAGGTGGCGCTGTGCGGCGGCGCCGAATCGATGAGCCAGGCGCCTCACGTCGTGCGCGGCGCCCGCTGGGGCGACCTGCGCCTGGGCCCGGCCGGCAACAACTTCGACGACACGCTGTGGGAGGCTCTGACCGATTCCTACTGCGGCCTCTCGATGGCGCAGACCGCCGAGCGTCTGGCGGAACAGTACGGGGTTACCCGCGAAGAGACGGACGAAGTGGCAGTCAACAGCCAGCACCGCGCCAAGGCCGCTTGGGACGCGGGCCGGTACGACGCCGAGGTGGCGCCGGTCAGCCTGAAGACCCGCAAGGGGCCGGTGGAGTTCGGGGTCGACGAGCACATCAGGCCCGACACGACCATGGCGGGGCTGGCTCGGCTCAGGCCCTACTTCAAGAAGGACGGCCTCGTGACCGCCGGCAACGCCAGCGGGATCGGCGACGGGGCGGCCTCGGTCGTGATCGCGCACCGCGGCTGGGCCGAAGCCAGCGGGGCCACGCCGATCGCCCGGCTTGTGTCGTGGGGCTTCGCGGGGGTCGATCCGTCGATCATGGGGATCGGGCCCGCGCCGGCCGCCCGCGCGGCGCTCGCGAAGGCCGGGCTCACCGTTGACGACATGGACCTGGTCGAGATCAACGAGGCCTTTGCCGCGCAGTACAAGGCGGTCGAGAAGGAGCTCGGCCTCGACCCCGAAAGGACGAACGTGAACGGCGGCGCGATCGCGATTACCCACCCGCTCGGGGCTTCGGGAGCCAGGATCACGCTCCACCTCGTGCACGAGCTGAGGCGCCGCGGTGCCCGCTACGGCCTCGGGGCCGCCTGCATCGGGGGCGGGCAGGGCGGGGCGGTGGTGGTCGAAGCGCTCTGACAGGGGGGTGAGCGGATGAGCGGGGAGTAGCGGATGAGCGGCAAGGGAACGCTGACGAGGCGGGACTTCGACGAGGTGATGCGACGGGCGTCCGAGTTGGCCGCCGCGGAGCCGGGCGGGTCGGAGGGGCAGTTCACGGAGGAGGAGCTCGTCCGTATCGGGCGGGAGGTCGGGCTGGCGGATCGTCACGTGCGCAGGGCGCTGCGCGAGTTTCGCACCGGCGGCGGGCAACTGGTCCGTGGCCGCCGCGGGATGCGTGCGCTTCTGGAGTCGGGCGAGGTCCGTGCGAGCCGCACGGTGGAGCGTCCGCGCGAGCGCATCCGTCGCGAGCTGGACGACTTCATGGTTGGGGGACAGCTCCTGCAACGGGTCCGGCAGCGCGACGACCTTCTACAGTACCGCCCGGCGATCGACTGGGCGTCGCGGGTAGCGCGGGCCGCGAGTTCGACATCGCGGCAGCACTATGTCGCGGCGTCGCGCCAGGTGGAGGTGCGCCTCGAGGACATGGGCGCGGATTCCACCCAGGTGGACATCGTCGTCGATCCCGGCATGACCGGAAACTACCGGACGGGCGCCGTCCTGGGCGGCGGCCTCGCCGGTGCCGCCGCAGGACTGGGTGCGGGTACGGGACTGGCGTTGCTGGCTTCTCTTCCCGTGGCGGCCCTGGGCGGGGTTGCCGCCGGGCTGGCCGTCGCGGCGATGGTCGCGGGCATGGTGGCCCAGAGCTTCCGGCGGAGGCTCGGTGAAGTACACCTGGAGGTGGAGGGCATTCTCGATGGGCTGGAAGATGCCGGAGGGCTGGAGCCGCCTCCCCCGGCGTGGCGGAGGTGGGTGCGCCGCCATTTCCACGGCGTGGCCCGCGAGATGATGGGCAGGGACGACTACTAGACCCCATAGCACGAGGAGACCCGAATTGGAGATCAGGAAAGTTGGAGTCGCCGGTTGTGGCCTGATGGGCAGCGGCATCGCCGAAGTGTCCGCGAAGGCCGGTTTCGATGTCGTGGTTCGGGAGGTCGACGACGCTGCGCTGGCAGCTGGAAGGAAACGGGTGGAGAAGTCCCTCGACCGGGCCGTGTCGAAGGGCAAGCTCGACGGCGCGGGGCGCGACGAAGCCCTGGCCCGGATGACATTCACCACCTCCCTCGACCTTTTCGCCGACCGCGACCTAATCATCGAGGCGATCGTGGAATCCCTCGACGCCAAGAAGGAGCTCTTCGGCTATCTCGACGAGGTCTGCCCGGCGCAGACGATCTTCGCCTCCAACACCAGTTCGCTGACCGTGACCGACATGGCGGCCGCCACGGCCCGTCCCGACCGCTTCATCGGCCTCCACTTCTTCAATCCCGTCCCGGTCATGAAGCTGGTCGAAGTCGTGAGGACCATCGTGACCAGCCGGGAGACCTTCGACGCCGTCTACGCCTTTTCGTCGAAGGTGGGCAAGACGCCGATCGCGGCAAAGGACAACTCGGGGTTCGTGGTCAATCTCCTCCTCGTGCCCTACATCCTCGATGCGATCCGGCAGGTGGAACGGGGCGTCGCCACGATCGAAGACATCGACAAGGCGATGACACTCGGGTGCGGATACCCGATGGGGCCATTCGTGCTTGGGGACTTCGTGGGGGTCGACACCCTGTACCGGGTGGCGGAGATCATGTACGAGGAATACCGCGAAGAACGGTATGCCGCGCCGCCGCTATTGAAGCGGCTTGTAACGATGGGACGCTACGGAAGGAAGACGGGTGCCGGATTCTACGACTGGACGCCCGACGGGCCCGTCCCCCTGAAGTTGTAGTCGCCGGGCGCGGGCCGACAGCCCTACCGGCGAATGCGGCGCTGGCGCCTGCGCTCCCTCCGGATTGCCGCTTCCCGCTTCCGTTTCCGCTGAGCGCTCGGCTTCTCGTAGAACCGGCGCTTGCGCAGCTCCGAATACAGTCCGGACCGCTGCACCTTCCGCTTGAACCTGCGAAGTGCCCTCTCCAGGCTCTCGTTTTCCTTGACGAAGACTTCCAACCAGATCACCCCTCTTTGAGGTACCGCCTCGGTGGAGTTTGTGTGAGCGCCCGTCGGTCTCCAAAGGGTCGACCCCCCCCGGGGGGGTCGCTCCGACGGCATACCCCGGAACGCTCGCGAGCAGACCTTAACAATAGAGCCAGCCACGGATTCGTGGCAAGCCACGAGT
>VXMI01000014.1 GCA_009841165.1 Gemmatimonadota bacterium
CGAGGCAGCTCGCTTCGCTAAGAACAGGCGTCCGCTTGCGAGATGGATACTGACCGCGGCAAGCGGGAGGCTCGGGTTGAACGATGGGCTGGAAGGGGTAGCGCCCGGTGGCGGCGATCAGTCAACGTGGCGCGTCGTTGCAGATCGTCCCACCCAGCCGTCCTGCGGAACATCGGCCGGGCGATGCCGGGCGGGCGGCTGGTGGCCGCCCCTGGGGGCCCAGCTGGCGGCGGCGAATCACTAGTTCGGGCGGATGTGGGCCGGGCGGCCACCTTCCGAGGCGCATGACGACGCGGCTGCAGGCTACATCCTGGCCGTCGCGGAGCGCTTTCCGGCGACGCGGTCGCATGGCAGCCCCGCGGATGAGGCTCCGAGCTATCTGAAGGGGAAATGGTTCAGATCCGGGACGACCCGTTATAATCCGGCAGACAACGGACCCACGACGACCAAGGGTGTTTCCAAATGGAGGACAAGCGCGGACTGTCCTACAAGCTCCAGACCTTTGCGCCGGATGGCTTGGAGATGATCCCCGAAGTGTTGCCGTACATCAGTCTGGCGAAACCCATCATTTCCTGGTCGGTCAAGAAGGTACTCCGTGCCAAGCTGAATCGGTTGCTCGGAACCTACGAGTTGCTGTCGTTGTCGGCACTGGTGACCGGGGGGATGACCTTGGAGCCGCCCGATGTGTCGGGCACCCTGACCTTGGGCAAATTGGCACCGAAGAAGGGCAGAATGTCCATGCGCATCACGATCCCCGATGGGTTAGGGGGAACAACGACCATCGTGGACGAAGGTACCTACGTGATCGACCGAGATGGAACCTGGGAGCAGACGAGTCAGTTGGTGCAGGCCGATGGGGCGTATTCACTGGAGAAGGACACGCTCACCGTAGAGACCGTGAAGCCGAAGCTCAACGGTGGGACCATCCGGTGGAAAGGGGTCAAGACCAAGTGAGGTTAGCGCCGCCGTGGGCGGCGCCAGACTGGGACGCGGACGCGCATCCGCGTCCGGCATCGCGGCCACCACCCGGCCCTTACCCGCCGGGGCAACGGGGATCCCGGCAGGGGTACTGGCGTGCATCGAGTTCCAGGGCAGGGCCGCGCGTTGTTAGGCGACGAGATCAAGCTGAGCGTCCTGCATGCTTGGAGTCCCAAGTATTGGCCCGGCCGCTCTCCGCCACGTCGGCGGCAACTCCGGGGGCGTGGGAATTGAGGTGCGGAAGGATGGAATATCGGAATTGACGAAACCCCAGACGCCCGGTTCGTCAACAAAGCCGAGGGCCGGACGTCTGGGGTTTCGGTTCGCTCCGCTCAGGGGGCTACTACTCGAACTCGCAGTCGAGCGGGCTCCCGATGCAGCGATACACCTGGTCCCGGCAGTCCCACACGATGTGGCCCCGGTCATCGTCGCTCGCGGCGGCGGGCTTGGGCATCGTCAGCGCGAGGCCGACCGCCAGGAAGGCAGCCGAGTAAGCTGCCACAATCATTGCTCTGCTACGTCGCTTCATCTTCTGTCTCTCGTTTTCCGAATGGTGAAAGGTGACCTGCTTGGTGAACAGCTACTCTCGTTGGCTGCGCTTCAACCGTCCGCCCGCACAAGGACGGATGGCATCAGCGGCAGCCCTCACTTCATGGGTGGCATAGCGCTCTCCTTTCTTCGCAGAAGGTCCTGCGTGGCTATCAACAGCGCGTCACCTGAGCGCTCTTGACTCACGGCAACGACACGAGTCCCGTCGAGTAGAATCCGGGTTGGCGTCGCCGGCTTTGCGCCCAAGGCAGTTAGCAGTGCGTGATCGTCGTCAAAGACGAATTCAGAGCCGGGGATCTCTCTCTCTGCCATTTCACGGTAGGTGTTGCGATCTCCCCCCACGCCAACCGGAACGATGGTAAAGATCGAATGCCGATTGGCAAGATCACGCCATTGAGTAATCTCTGCTTGGCAGACAAGACAGTCGTTTACGCTCACGAGGAAGACGAGACTGACGCCGTCGGGGACCATCTCCCTGATGGCCACGTTGCTCCCGTCCTGCCGATCGACCTCGATATCGGGAATGTGTGCTCCGGCGAAATCGACCTCGCCGTCCGACCCCTCGGTCGGCAGCTGTGACCGGTGGATCAACGTGGCCAATGCGAGACCAAACAATGCCACCACGCCCAAGACGCTTCCGAAACGGGTCATCGGGTTCACGATCCGTCCTCCACCTGCTGAACGTACATGTAGACCGGGATGTCCTCGATGGTTTCTTCACCGGCGAAGATCAGCGACTCGTCGTCGCTCCCCACAAGATGACCAGGGAGCGAATCGTAGACCGCGAGGAGACGTAGGCCGATATCATACTCCGCGAGCCACCCAGTTCCTCCGTCTCCTGAGGCTCCGTAGTGTCGGTACAGCCGCCCTTGGGCGAAGGCCATGACGCTTCCTAGTGTTGCCGATTCGATCCAAGCTCGCGCGGCTGGCAGCGAGGTCACCGGCTCGTCTGGCGGTAGTAGCTGGGACCAACCGGGTAGTCCGGCCGCCTGTGTGCAGATATGGGCACCGGAAGCCGAAAACAGATGCAGTTCGGGCGTGAGGCTAAGGCTGATCGCTAGTAGGTTCTCCGGCAACGTGGCCACCCATACCTGGTCCACCACGAGATTGGTACGGAGAATCAGCGAATCCGCTGGTAGGAAGGCGCTCTCGCGAGATCCGTCGAGCGTATAGGTTGCAGCGGCATTCTGGAAGCCCCTCCGTGGCGCCAGCAGGCCGCCTATCGCGACGGTGGATGGCCCTGTTGCCACGACTGATCTCGGATCTTGGCCACGAATGGCGAAGTCGGACACGAGCTCGCCTGTGGCTTCGAACACCGAGGCTCGAGAATTGCCGGCATCAACCGCCAAGACTCTACCATCTGGCAAGAAGACGGCGTCATAAAGGCTAGTGAATTCGCCAGGTCCTCGACCGTAGCGACCGATCGTTCGGCGGACCTGCCCGTCGTCATCAGCCACCTTGAGATCGTTGCTGCGTGAGTCCACCAGGAGCAGGTGGCCCTCGGGGTGAGACACGTCAAGGGTCCTCACGGCCGTTACGGGATTGGCTCCGCTCGACTGCAGGCGAACTGAACCGCGCTCCGAGAAGGCATCGGTAAAGTGTCTCATGGTTGGCGCGACGGGGCTGGGGTCGCATGACGCGGCGGAGTCAGTCGCTGGCGCCTGATTGCATCCGGTCCCGAGCAGAACAGGAAGGACCGCGAGGAGCAGACTCTTGGACGGGGGAAGCCTGAGCGACCAACCGGCCGCCCGCCCCTCAATGCTTGGGATTCTGGCCACTTGGCCCGTTCCAAGAACCTTGATCATGTCGAGTTACCCTCTGATTTGAGTCGCATTCGGACCGATCCACGTGTGGCGACTCTCGCCACTCTCCGTTGCTTACCCTTTCTCGCCACCGGAACGTGCAATCAGTGCCGGAGACTGAGGGCCCTCCTTGGTGGTTCACCGGTGGCGGTCGCGGGCGTCCCCATGTTCTAGCCCGCCCCGCCGGCCACCCGGATGGTGTGGGCCACCTCGGCCAGCCGGATTCCATGGCCCTCAGCCACCACCACTCCGTCACCACCGACCACGAACACCCAAGGGGACCGTTGCATCAGGGCATGTTCGCCCTTCCCTTCAGCGGCGGGCTCCACGGTACCGACTCGGACGTTCCATCGCTTGTCGCGTACATACCGCGCCACAGTGGCCGGAGCCCCCAATGACACGGCGATCGTTCGATGACCCTCCGACTTCTGCTCGTCGAGCCACGACGCCCAGTCGTCTGCGACCCGAGTGGTGTGAGGGCAGTCTGGATCGAAGACCAACACGAGTGTCTTGTACCCGCCGCCCAGTTCAACCGTCTCACCGCCGGAGTCCTTGATCACCAGCGACGACAGGTCGTCACCGATCGCGACTGCGGGCGTGAGAGTCTCTGGCCGTGAGGTTCGGTGGCCCAACACGACCGTCTGGGCAATCGCCAAGATCGTCAGCACCTTCAAGACTCCTCTGCGTCGGCCCTTGCCGGGCGACTGTCTACTTCCAGGTTTCAACAACGGACGTGCTCCGGTTTTAGAATGTGATCCATCTGACTTCCCAAATCGCCAGGGTGGCGGGAATCTCTAGACCCGCCGCAACGGGGGGCTATCACTCCACGACACCCGGTGTCAGACCAAGTTTCCAGCCGCAATCGTGCAAGTTCGGGTGCTCGACACGCACCAGCGACTTCAATGGCGTCGGGGGTGCGGGCGGGTCGCTAGCGTCCTCTTGCTTACCCAGGCCCGGCGAAGCGGATTGCACGCTTGTGCCTCACCACCGGGTCTGTTGATGGACGAATCAGTTTTCCTACAAATCGCTTCGGGCCCATGCTGACAGCCCAAGGCAGGAGAGATGAGATTGCGAGCAGCAACCATCGTACTTATCCTACTGAACATCGTACTGGGGATCGCGCTGCTGGCGCCTTCCCGGAGTGCAGCGACCATCTTCGAAGGCCCGGGACGCTGCTGTCGCGGCGACGGTCCGGAAGCCTATTGTTGTCACGCGTGCTGCTGGCTGGGCCCATACTGCGCAGGGGATGACGCTTGTCGTGAAACCTCCATCCAGTAAGGGCCGGGAATGGCGCTGCTAGCGATCGAGGGTGGTCCTTCCCCTCCCCGGATATGGGGAGCCGTCGTCCGAGCGATGCTCCCATGGTATCTGTTGCTCGTCGTCGGAAGGCTCCTCCTGGTCTGGCCTCCGTTCGAGGACGACGCGTCCTTCGTCCGCTGGCTGTGGATGTTCGCTAACGACACCGCCCTGGTTCTTCCCTTCCTGCTCTTCGCCGCCGGCGTGGCGCTGGCTCGGAAGTTGGGCTACTCGCGTCGGCTTCTTCGTGCCAGCGCTGTGGTCGGCATCTCGGTCGTTGCCGCCTCCTACGGTCTGGGCGCGTGGCTGGCACCGGAACTGGATGACCGGTTTCTCTCGAGCCTTGGGGCCGACACGCAGGACATGCGTCGGTTCGGTCCGCGAACCCCGGTGGGAATCGTGCGGAACATTCGCTTCGTCGAAGCCTCTCCTCCCGAAGAGTACGCTTTGCAGGCAAGTACTCCAGACCGATTCCCCCCGAACGTGCTTCGCTGGGAGCTGCATGTTCCGGTTGCATTTGCAGCGTTTGGGCTAATCAACTTGCTCATCGGGGTGCGATCGGCCGAGTTGACTGCTGGTCTCACTCGCGGGGGCCGACGAAACGCTCGCGTCGCGATCGGAGTTCTTGGCGGAATGGCGTATTTCGTATGCCACATTCTGGCGGGACCCGCCGAGCCGTTCCTGCGAGACGGTGCCATGCGATCAGGCGTGGCCGCTGCCTGGATCCCTTTGGCGCTCCCGGCTGCGGAAGCTGTGATCCTAGGTTCCCTGGCGCGGGCACGGCGGTACGGATGAGTGACTCCGCGGCCTCCGGATCGCTCGACCTTCCAGAAGCACTCCGCGCGTTAACCACAACCGACGGGACAAAGGCGCCCGATGACGCCTGCATCGACAGCCGAGCGTTCCGGCGCGGAGATCCCGAGTGCTTCGCGCTGGTCCTCAGGCGATTCGGTCCGCTGATCAAGAGCATCGTCGCTGCGTACGCCGAAGACCCTGACGATCAGGACGACCTGTACCAGGAAGTGTGCATCCGGCTTCTCACGCGCAGGAAGTCCTACAAGGAAATCGGGGCGATGGAGGGGTGGGTCACGACACTGGCGCGGGGGTGTTGCCGCAACTGGTACGAAGCACGGAGGTCCCGTGTGTCTGCCGCGGAGAGGTATGCGGCCCAAGCCCCCCCGACCGAGGAATCCGATGCTCTGTTCGACGACCCCTCACGGCTCCTGGACTACCAGACGTTCCTTGAGCGACTGGAGCGGGCGGTGGATGAACTCCCGTCGCGGCAGCGAAGAGCATTGCGTCTGGTCCACGTCGAGGGACACAGCGTAGACCGCGCGGCGCGTACGTTGGGAACGACGACCGCGACTGTCCGATCCAATATTCGACACGCTAGAAGGAAGCTACGCGAGCTCATGAGGGATGAGGGAAAATGAGTTGTCCTGACCTGTCCGCGTTGGCCCGAGTGGGCACGACGGAAGCGGACCCGGAGGTAGTAGAACACCTAAAGGAATGCGATTCGTGTCTGCTGGATTGGCAGATTCAACTGGGTACTCGCTATCTGTCGGATCCTCGGATTGATCGCAAGGCATCGGTCGACCTAGACGAGAGAATCATCGCTCGGGCCACAGCGATTACGCGTCACTCCGAGCGACTTCCCGGTTGGAGGCACCTAGCCGTAGCGGGACTGCTGGCCGCCTCGGCGGCATTCGCCTTCCTGTCGATTTCAATGGGCGGAGGTGTCACATCCTCCGTCACCGATGCGGCACTGTATGCTTTGGCGGGGGCTGTCGCGACCGTCTTGTATCTGCGACGGCTCGACCAAAGGGAGTGTTCCGGGTTCTGACATAGTCAGGCAGAGTAGCTTGGCGAAGCGTCCTCCGGGAACGAGCCGTCAGTCGTGTCCCCAGACAGACCGAGTGGCCGGCCCAGGTGGAACTCGGTCTCCTCCCGTCGACCGAGGCCGCGCCAGCGAGCCCGTCCGCAGTTGTTGGGCGGCTATCTGAGCAACCGGTCGCCAGCACGACGAACAGAATCGAGCTGGCGGCCAAGCCAGACACGATATGTAATGTCAATATTACATACTGTCATGTTAAAATGACATTTCTGCGATGCACTCACATGGCTGGTGATTGAGACACGCTGGGTTGGTAAGATCAGGAGCATCCCGTCGCCCCCTTCACCGCCACTGAGAAGGAGGCCTGCGCGGAACCCGTCGACTCCGAGTCCTGGTCCTCGCAGCCACCGGCTCCATCACCACCTCGAAGTCCTCCTCATACCCCACGCGGGTCGGCGACGGGAGATACCGCGAAAGGTCGACTTCGGCCCGCTCCAGTTCGCGGTCGAAGGCGTCCAGATCGCGCTGTGACGCCTCGGCGGCGGTGTCCGATGTGGCGTAGACGATGGGGCCGAGGCGCTGGTCTTCGAGCTTCAGCAGGCGTCGCATGAGTTCGGCCTCGACGAAGGTCTCGCGTATTGCCGGGAAGCGATACCTGAACCCTTCATCCTCCGCCTCCACCTCCGCGTCGAACTCGGCCGCCAGGCGCTCGAGTTCCCACAGGATCGTCTTCGGGGGCACCTGCTGGTCCTTGAGTGCGCGGTTCACGTGGCGGATGGCGTCGGCGACCGGGATCCAGCGGACGGTTCCGACGCTACGGCTGTAGACCAGGCCCACAAGCAGGCGCCGGATGTTGCGCCGCAAGCGGCCGCGGTTTTCGCCGCCCAGGCCGAACGAGCGGACGAGGGGGATGGCGTAGAAAAGGCCGCTGAAGGTGAACGGCACCACGCCGAGGCCGTAGAAGATGATCGGGTCGAGAGGCGGAAGGCCCTGGCCGGCGGCGGTCAGGCCCGGGAGCAGGCCCATGGCGGTCGCCATCGTCAGGTTGAAGCCGTTCATGAGGCCGATGCCCCAGTTGGATCCGGCGCTGTTGCCGGTGAGCTTCTTCGGGTACTCCAGGCGCATCCACGTCGGCTTGGGCGCGCGGGCGCGGACCTTGCCGTGGGCGCTCTTCATGAGCTCGGGGAAGGCGTAGACGACCTCGCCGGCTTCGGAGACCTGTGGGTCGCCCCCGTAGGCCCCGGTCAGGCGCCCCATCTCCTCTTCTGCGTCCTCGACCGTCAGTCCCGTGTGCTCGATCAGCTCCGACGACGTCAGCACGCCCTTCCGCGCCTGGATCAGCTGCAACACGGTGCGGTCCTTCTGGAGCTGCGTCGGCTTCGGCTCCTCGGGGCCGAAGATGAAGGCGAAGACCTTCTTGTAGAAGGGCGGCCGCGCATCCTTTGGCAGGCGCCTGGCGTACGAGTCACCGTAGTAGAGGCCCCTCCGGTCCCACCCCCGGCTCCCCAGGAGCCAGTGGAGGATGAAGAAGTCGCCCAGGCTGAAGCCCCCGCGCCCGCCGAATCCGCGGTCGTCCGAGCCGCGCAGCATGATCGCGATGAGGATCAGGACAAAGATGGCGAAGTAGACGACCAGCATGACGGCCGTCCAGACCTTGAAGCCGACCTTGAAGGCCGACCACGCGCCCCGGCGTAAGCGGGTCCAGAACGGCTCCGCGTCCCGCTCGATGAGCTTCGGGTCGAACTGGTAGAGCAGGTCGCCCGAATCCGCGACCTCGAGATGGCCGCGGTGGGTCTCGAGGAGCGACTTGAGGGCGCCCTCGGCTTCGTGATCGGGCATGCCGGTGGCGGAGACGACATCGCCCAGCGTGGCGCGGCCGCGGAGGCGGCGCAGGGCGGCGATGACGGAGGTATCGGGTGTGGTGGTGATACTGGTCACAAGACTGTACACATTAGAAGGGCTGTTTCTGGTATTCGTTGGCGTAACGGCATGGGGCGGTGCACGCCATCCGTGGCTGAGGGCTGTGGTACTCCACACGAAAGATCCCTCTTGGCGGATGAAACGCAACCGGAGAGGGAGGAGTTGGAGGACATGCCGATGATCGGAGTTCCAAGCATCTGCAGGCTGGTGCACTATCGGTGCCGCTTTCTGACCCCTCCAACCCGCCGCGCTGATCGGTTGATGATGGCGTCTCTATAGCGTGACGGCGGGTAATGCGACCACAACGAGGAGTCAAGTGCAATATGCCGCGCAACATAGGCCTTGAGGATCCGGTGTTCCTGCTCGGCCCCCCTTACCATCAGCTGGCCAGGATCGATGTTGACGACACACCGCAGGTGCTCGAAGGCGGCTGGGTGATGGCCTGGCACCTGGGGAGCCCCGGATGGCAGAGGGCTGCCCCAGCCGTAGCCGGCCGCCCTGCTGGAGTGCCGCTCGCAATCATTCTGCCCGACGGGGAGGACCGCCTTTCGGTGTTGCGGGTTCTTCGCGCCATCGAACAATCCCGCCCTCAGGCCGTGATGCCCTATCACGAAGCACCCACCGCACGGGAGATCGCGAGCGTGATCAGGCGTGAGCCGTCCTGCCTGGCCTCCAGCGTCGCCGACTACCTCGTGTGGAGGGGCATCCCGCTCGACGCCATCACGCGGAGTATCATCCGCCGGACCGTGCAACTGAGTTCCCAGGTGCGGACCATCGGCGCCCTGGCGAAGAACCTCTACATGTCCCGCAGGGCCTTGGGGCGCAAGCTTCTGAGCAGCGAGCTACCCGTCGCCTCGCACTGGCTTCACATATCCAGAATCCTGCGGGCCACGATCACGCTCCAGAACTCCGAAGCCAGCCTCTTCCGCGTCGCGGTGTCTCTCGGCTATTCCGACGGCTTCTCCCTCAGCAACCAGATGTATCGCCTGTGTGGCATCAGGCCGATGGAAGCGCGAGAGAGGCTTGGCTGGGAATGGGTGTTCGAGACCTGGCTCGCCAGGGAAGTCACTGCGGGTAGCATTGGTGCTCCTATCGCCAGCGGTCGTCCGTCAATCGCCAGCTTCTCCAGGAAAACACGCGTCGAGGCTTCGGTTGCCGGGGCGCCCTAAGAACGGATCGGGACCATTGGGACACCAACTCGCTACATCCGCTACCCGGAGACAACGGCCCGAACTTCGGCTGGAACTTTTTGGAGGACCGGTACTCTGGAGGAGCCGCCGAGCCGTGCGGATCTCCCCGCTTCAGTCCGCGCTGCTGGCTTTGGCTTTCGCCAAGGAAGTCACCCGGATCCCTCGTCCGGCACTGCAGCGCTTTCTCTGGGAATCCGAGGATGAGAAGGCACTCAGACACCGTCTGAGCCAACTCGTGTATCAGGCCAATCAAACCGCCGACCAGAAGATCTTCGAGGCCGCAGGTGAACATATTCGCGTGAACCGGGATGCTGTCGACTGTGACGTGGACGACTACTCGAGCGCAGTACGCTCCGGGGATTTCGAGAAGGCGTGGAACATGCTGGAACGCGGATTCCTGTCCGCGTGCAACTACCGCCGGACATCGGCCTTCGTCGATTGGATCGAGGAACAACGGATCGTCAAGCGATCGTTGCTGCGCCGTGCCGCCCTGTCGGCATGGGAGGAAGCCGAGGCCGCTCAGGAATGGTCACTTGCCAGGCGGTCGGCCGAGGTTCTGTTGCATCTTGATCCGCGGGAGGAAACGATCCTGCGCCGCGTCATGCGTGCCCGCGTTCTGGCTGGGCAGGTGCGCGAGGCCGAGGCTGTCTACCGGACATTCGCAGAACGCGTCGACCCTTCCGGGGGACAATGGACCCCTGAACGGGCCACGACGACGCTGCTGCGGAACGTCCAGGACCTGCTTCATGATCCAATCGCGGATTCTCGCGCGGCGGCGGACCGCTCGCCACTCCCCCCACTGGTCGGCCGGAGAGCCGAGTTGACCGAACTGACGCGGAGCCTGTTCGAGCCCCGCCCAAACGCGGGCTGGCGAACGATCGCGGTACACGGCGAAGCAGGTGTCGGTAAGACCCGGCTCGTACGGGAAGCGATCAGCAGCGCGCGTTTCCGGGGATACCGGGTCATGGAGGCCAGCGCCGTACAGCTGGAGCGCAAGATTCTGCTGAGCCCCCTGCTGGATCCCCTGAGCGACCCCTGGGTGTTGCCCTTCTCACGCACGCTCGACGAGCCCTGGCGAAGTTCGATGCTCGCTTTGGTTCCCGAGTTGCAACAGGGATCCAAACCGCTATACGACCCGTCTCCTCCGCGAGGAGGCGAGCTCTCGCGACACACCTGTGATGCCTTCCTGCGTCTCTTTACCAGGATCGCCGAGTCGCAGAAGACGATTCTGTCCGTCGACGGCTTCCAATGGATGGACGAATCGTCGATCGCGGTGCTGCAATTCCTGCGGAGACGGTGGCACCGCGGAGAGATGACACTGCTTGTCACGTTCTGTGAGGAGGAACTCCGGCTCGGTGCCAGTGTGGCCCGCTTCATTCGCCAGGAGGAGTTGCGTCGGTCAACCACGAGCATCTACCTGACGGCGCTGGACGACATGGCCGCGGTCAAGCTGGCGAGATCCGTGGCCCCCGAGAACTCGCACCATTCCCTCGCGGTGATCGCGAGAGCTGCGGGCGGCAACCCCAGGTTTGTCATCGATCTGGCCACCACCAATGGCGCCCCGCCCGGCAGGAGTTCCTCGGATATGACGGTCCCGCCGTCCGTTCGCCGACTGGTGACGCGGCGGCTCGAGTTGCTTGACGACGATGCCCGCAAGGTCGTATGCGGTCTCGCGGTCGTCGGAAACGGCGCGTCGCTGGATCGCCTCAGGGTGATTGCCGACTCGACACGAGCCGAATGTCTGGACGCGCTGGACACGCTTCATCGTCTCCGCCTGGTGGATTGGGCCCCGGAGGGGATCGCCTTCCGCCACGAGATCTTCCGCCACGCGGTGTACCAGCAGATCCATCCTTCCAGACGTTCCGTCCTCCATGCGCGGACCGCCAGACTTCTGTATCGCGCTTCCGGCGACTCCGCTCTCATCGAAGCCGCGCGGCACTATCGGCTGGCCGGCGAATCCCGACATGCTTCCATTTGTGCGCACGAAGCGGTCAAGGGAGCATATTCTCGCGATGTCCCGAGTCGCCTTCGACTGCTTGAAGAGGCCCATGAGTTGAGCCGCGGTCCGCGGCGGGCCCTGATCGCCGCCGGGCTGGTCCGGGCCTGCTACGACCTGCGACGATTGAAGGCGGTACTTCGCTTTGGTGCGGAAGCACTGGAGGGTACATCCAGGCTGTCTCCTTCGGAGGCCATCGAAGTCCGGCTGGCCGTGGCCGACGCCCGACACCTGCTCGGAATGGACGACGCCGAAAAGTCTCTGGCCGAACTGGCGAAGCTCCAGGAACGCGCACGCACCGGCGCCGATGACGTCCGGCTGGCTCGTGTTCTGGATGGCAGGGTCCAGCTCCTGGATCGGGAGGGACTTCGAGACGCCGTCGTCGAGGAGCTTGGGCGCATCCGCGGGATGGAGCTGCCTGCGAACCGCGGGGCCCGGTGCCGAATCCTGGCCACCCTGGCGACCCAGGTCGAATACGGCGACGCCGACGCAGGCCTCGATTCAGCCCGCAGGGCGGTCAGGTTGGCGAGGACAGCTGACCTGCACGACGAAGGGGTGCTCTCCCGGCGGGCGCGCGTGGTTTCGCATTCTGTTGCGGGGATTGATCTTACGACTCCGGTTGCCCGAACTCCCGCCAATTGACTCCCGCCAATTGGGATCTCAGTTGAGAACCCTCCGGCGGCTGTCCAAGGCCGTCCGAAGCTGTCCGTCGTCGGCTCTCTGATAACGCAGATTTCCAACGCCCCGAATCAAGGCGAGAGATCATGTAAGTCAAACTGGGACTGCACGATCCGCCACTCTCGCCGGTGATAGGGGTCGGGTTCGATCAAGCCCCGATAGCGGGGAATCCCGCATCGAATGGCGGGAATCCGGTTCGCATCAAACTGCCCGTGTAAGCTGCCCGGACCCACCCATGCCACTCGGTAGCGCCTGCCGTTCAGGCGAGCGGAAACGTAACTCAAGGTTACGTCGGCACCAACCGGCTGAACCGCGCCCTTGACGAGACCGGCGTTTCCTTGCGGGCGCAAGACCGGTGCCGAGCGACCTGATACATTGGTGGCATGGACCACGACCACATAACCACCTGCCCCGTCGCCGACCTCGGCGACGCGTCGCGCCCCCGGGGTACGCGCGGCACCCATGCCGCGTACGACCCGACCGACACGCCCTCTCCTTTGCTGATCCTCTCGCTCGACTCCTGACCATGGCCCTACGCAAATCCCACCTCTACGCCTCGCTCTGGCAGAGTTGCGACCAGCTACGCGGCGGGATGGACGCTTCGCAGTACAAGGACTACGTCCTGACGCTGCTGTTCATGAAGTATGTGTCGGACAAGTATGCGGACAGCGAGGAGCCGTACCCCGACATCGTCGTGCCCCCGGGCGGCGGCTTCGCGGACATGACCGCGCTCAAGGGGACGAAGGAGATCGGCGACGGGATCAACAAGGTTATCAGCCGACTTGCCGACGCCAACGGGTCCCTCCTCAAGGGCGTGATCGACCAAGCCGACTTCAACGACGAGAGCCGACTGGGCAGGGGCCGGGAGATGACGGATCGGCTCACGAGGCTGGTCGGGATCTTCGAGCGCCTCGATTTTCGCGCCAACCGAGCCCACGGCGACGACCTCTTGGGCGACGCCTACGAATACCTCATGCGGCACTTCGCCACCCAGTCGGGCAAGAGCAAGGGGCAGTTCTACACTCCGGCGGAGGTCTCGCGCATCATGGCCCAGGTCATCGAGATCGGGCGGACCACGCCCCGCCGCCACTCCGTCTACGATCCCACCTGCGGCTCCGGTTCGCTCCTCATCAAGGCCTCCGACGAGGCACCGCACGGGCTGACCATCTTCGGGCAGGAGATGGACGTGGCGACGTGGACGATGGCGCGCATGAACATGATCCTGCACGGCCACACGACTGCCGATATCGAACGCGACAACACGCTGGCCGCGCCCCGCTTCACCGACGGCCCCGGACGCCTGAAGCGCTTCGATTTCGCCGTCGCCAATCCCCCGTTCTCGACCAAGGCGTGGTCGAACGGCCTCGACCCGGACCACGACGAGTTCCGTCGATTCGAGTACGGGATCCCGCCCGCGAAGAACGGCGACTACGCCTTCCTCCTCCACCTCGTCGCTTCGCTCAAGAGCACGGGCAAGGGCGCGATCATCCTCCCGCACGGGGTGCTCTTTCGCGGCAACCGTGAGGCCCGCATCCGCCGCAATCTCGTCAAGCGCGGACTGATCCGGGGCGTGATCGGGCTGCCCGCCAACCTCTTCTACGGCACCGGAATCCCCGCGTGCATCGTCGTGATCGACAAGGAGGACGCGGCCACCCGCAAGGGCATCTTCATGGTGGACGCCAGCGGGGGATTCCGTAAAGACGGAGCCAAGAACCGTCTTCGCGAGCGCGACATTCACCGCATCGTGGATGTCTTCAACGCCCAGCGCGACACCCCCGGCTACGCGCGGATGGTGCCGCTCGACGAGATCGCCAGCGAGTCCAACGACTACAACCTGAACATCCCCCGCTACATCGACTCCGGCGAGCCGGAGGACCTTCACGACCTCGGCGCGCACCTCCATGGAGGCATCCCGGAACGCGACATCGACGCACTCGACGGCTACTGGCAGGTGTTCCCCGGCTTGCGGCGTGCGTTGTTCGAGCCGGATGGCCGCCCGGGATACGTCGAAGCGCGCACGCCGCCGGGCCAGGTCGGCGAGGTCGTTCTCGGACATGACGAATTCGTGGCGCACCGGGAGCGAGTGCGGGGCGCCTTCGACGATTGGCAGCGCGAGCACGAGTCCCGCCTGTTCGGACTCGCGGTGGGCGAGTCCCCGAAGGCCCTGATACGGAACCTGTCCGAGGATCTGCTGGGCCGCTTCGCCGATCTCCCACTCATCGACCGCTACGACGTTTACCAGTGCCTGATGGACTACTGGGACGAGGTCATGCAGGACGACGTGTACTTGGTGGTAACCGACGGATGGTCGGAGGCGGCGCGGCCGCGAGTGCTGGTCGGGAAGCGGCAGGCGGGTGAGTCCCCCGACCTGACGGTCAGGCGGACGAAGTACAAGATGGACCTGCTTCCACCCGGTGTTGTGGCCGGGCGCTACTTCGCAGAAGAACAGCGCGAGGTGGAGTTCCTGCTTGCCGAGCAGGACCGGATCGGGCGCGAGGTGGAGGCGTTTGTGGAGGAGAACACCGCCGAGGACCGGTCATTGGATGGCGCGACGACGGACGCCGGAAATGTAACGCAGGCCGCCGTGAGGCGTCGGCTCAAGGAGATTCGCGGCGACTCGGGGGATCCGGACGAGCGAGATGCGCTGGAGGTCTGCTTGGATCTCATGAAGGCAGAGGCCAAGGCGAAGAGGGCAGCGAAGGATGCGCGGGCCTCGCTGGATGCTGAGACTCTGGCGCGATACGCCACCCAGACACCGTCGGAGATCGCCGACATGGTGGTGCGTGGCAAGTGGATGGCCAGCATGGAGAATGCGATCAGCCAGCAGGTGGAGCGCCTGACGACCGGGCTCGTGGACCGGGTCACGGTGCTCGAAGCGCGGTACGCCGAGGCGCTTCCGAAACTCGCACAGCGGGCGGAGGAACTTGAATCTCGTGTAAGGTCGCACCTCCGCGACATGGGGGTAGCGGGTTGAGCCATCCGCTTCGGTTTGAGGGTCGAGACGAACCGCTCGGCGAGATTCCGCAGACACCGTCTGCAAAATCGGAGAGTGCCGCGGCGGAGGGTGCGACCCAAGTGGTAGGGACCGATGGTGTTGCAACTCACGCACCTGTGGGGTACAAGCACACCGAGGCGGGAGTGGTACCCAACGACTGGGGTGTCTCAACGGTCGGAGCGGAGTTCAGAGTCCAGCTTGGCAAGATGCTCGACGCGGCGAAGAACGCCGGAGTATCGAAACCCTACATCGGCAATCGCTCCGTTCAGTGGGGGCGGATTGACCTGACCGACATCGACATGGTTGCGCTCACGTCGACCGACTTGCGCCGATTCCGTCTGCGATCAGGTGACTTGCTTGTCTGTGAAGGCGGTGAAATCGGACGAGCCGCCATTTGGGACGAGCCTATCCCGGAATGCTACTTCCAGAAGGCATTGCACAGGCTTCGACCCACCCGAGGCTACGACGCGTACCTGATGATGTCGATGCTCCAACTCTGGGCGTCGAGCGGGTATCTCGTGGATTATGTGACTCAGACGAGCATAGCACACCTACCCAAGGACAAGTTCGAGACGGTCCCACTGGCAATCCCGATGCCCGCCGAGCAGCGGGCCATCGCCGCCGTCCTGATGGACGTAGACGCCCTGATCGGGTCGCTGGAGGCGCTGATCGCCAAGAAGCGGGCGATCAAACAAGCGGCGATGCAGCAACTCCTGACCGGTCGGACGCGGCTGCCGGGGTTCGAGGGAGATTGGGGGACGAGGCGAATCGGCGAGCTTGCCCATGTGGATCCTGAGAATCTGTCTGCCAGTACGCCTCCGGACTTCTCGTTCAACTACATCTCCATAGACGACGTTGATGCCGGGCGACTGGCAGGCTACACGAAGGAGTCGTTCCAGACCGCTCCCTCGCGGGCGCGCCGCCTAGTCCGCGCTGGCGACGTTCTGATGTCAACGGTGCGTCCGGCGTTGCGGGGTCACCTTCTCTTCGACGGGCAGCTGCGGAAGGCTGTTTGCTCCACGGGTTTCGCCGTCCTTCGGGCGAAACGAGATC
>VXMI01000061.1 GCA_009841165.1 Gemmatimonadota bacterium
CGATCATCGCCGAGGCGGTCAGCACCGTGCGGCGCAGATGACGGCGCAGGTTCCTCAGGGCGAGCCGGACCAGGACGCGCGGGAGCACGGCTACAGGCCCGACAGAGTGTCGGCAGGCGGCACCCGCGCCGCACGGATTGCCGGGTAGAGGGCGGAGACGAGTGCCGTGACGATCAGGCCGATTGTCGCCCAGGTCCATGCGGGCACGTTGGCCCCCACCCGGAGACTCGGCGTCAGCAGGACGCCCTCCACGGTGAGGTCGCCGAAGAGCCATCCGATGTCGGGCGGCGCCGTGGAGAACCAGATCAACAGCGGCGCCGTGACGGCGGTCCCCAGGGCCAGCCCGATGACGCCCGTCGCGACCGCCTCGGACAGCACCGTGCCCACCACTGACCGCGGCGATGCGCCCATCGCCAGCATGACGGCGAACTCGCGGCGGCGTTCGAAGGTGGCCATCAGCGTCGTGTTGGCGATGCCGAAGCTGGCGACCGAATAAATGAGGACGATGAAGATCCAGTACGTCGCATCGGCGAGCGCGACATACTGGGCAAGCACCGGATTGAGCTCCGTCCATGACGCGACCGACATCGCCCGTTCCGGGGCTCCAAGGGCGGCTGCGAGGCGGGTCGCGGTCAGGTCGGCCTCGGACGGATCGTCAGTGCTGACCGCGATTTCGTGGACCCGACCCGGATCGAGGACCACGAGCGTCTGGAGGTCTGCGACCGGCATGACCATGGTGCTGGCATCGAACTCGAGCAGGCCGGTCCGGAAGATGCCGGTGACCGTGTACAGGTCGTTGCCCATCGAGCCGTCCGCCGCCGAGGCGACGACGACGAGTTCGTCCCCGACGCTCAGCTCGAGCTGCCGCGCCATCTCGTCTCCCACAACGGCTTCGTGTTGGCCGGTGGCAGGCAGGCGGCCCGCTGCCAGGGGATCCAGAAAACGTGTCAGCGCCACCTCGCGCTCGGGGTCGACGCCGAGCAGAGTGCCGGCCGATGTCGCTTCGCCGGAACTCACGAGCCCGCTCGCGTACACGCGCGGGGCGGCGGTCACGACCGAGGGATCAGCCTCGATGGCTCGCAGGATCTCCGCCACGTCGGCACCCTCGCGTCCGCCGATGGTCTCGTAAAGGCTGCGCTCGGGCCGGTAGTCGGCATCGTGGATCTCGATCTGCCCACTGACGAGCGACGTGGCGCTCTCGACGAGTTCCGTCGAGACCCCCTCGGCCCAGCCGACCATGAACACCACGGAAAAGTAGCCGACCCCAAGGCCGAGCGCGGTGAGCACGGTTCGCTTGCGGTTACGACCCAGGTTGCGCCACCCGATTCGCCACAACCGGCCCGTCACGCGTCGCTACCTCCCGCGCTGCAAGGTCCGGAATGACCCCATCCACGATCCGGGACAGAGACGGCGTTCAACCAGCCCTTGAGACCCAACGCACGGCGCGGGCAACTGCACGCAGGCGACGTGTCCGCGAGGGTGGGAGCGAAGGATCTCGAATGTCCGTCGACTACTCGCCGACCATGGGGGCTACCAGCAGCAGCAGAGGCCGGCCGAGATGGCTTCGAGCTGTTCCTCGGTGATGTTCGGATCCGGCGGCAACGCGAGATGCACCGTCTGCATGTTGCTCTCATGGACCCTGACATTCATCGAGTCGGGGATCGTAATGCCCAATTCGCCACTGATCGTGGTCTTTGGATCCGCAAGAAGCCGTTGCCGGAAGTCCGTGTCCAGGGCGGACTTCTCAACAATCTGCTGCAGCATTTCGTCTCCGCTTCTCATGGCATTCCTCCTGTTGTTTCTGAGTCGTGCGACATGGGTAACGCTCTAACCTAACGATAGACGACACGCTCCTGGCAAGCAATCATGGTCGTTTACAACTGCACATCGTCGGCGAGCCGCAAGACAATGACGGGGGTCGGCCGGCGCGAACCGCTCAGTCCGTGGCCCCGCCAGCCAGGAGCGGCCGGCAACTCGCAGTTCGTACCGCTCCAATTCCCCAAGTGTTTCCCGCTCTTCGGTTTACCTGCCGTGGACGCGTCCGGGGATCCCGGGATATGGCCGGCATCTTGAGATCCCTCTTCGGGCCGGAGAACGGCGTGGACTCTGCAGTTGCGCGAGTCGCGCTACAGCGCGTGAACCGCCCTCCTTCCGCTTTCAGCGACCTCCCCCCTGAGTATCGTCCTCACCTGACGATACCCCTCATCGGCGAGCTGCGGGCACATGTCCGGGGTCGGGGTCCGGTTGTGGCACCCGCCCGCGCACCGTCTATTGGGCGGGTCGATCCGCCACCGGGCCGGCAGCCACCGCCACCCCTTCCGGAGCAGCCGCCTTGCCATTGCACCACAACTACTCGGGCTACAAGTCCTACCAGTACGTCAGGAGCCACCGCGACTTCACCGAATACGACCTCATCGAGGGCGAGTCGCTCTTCGAGCCGTACCTCGTGCCGCTCACGCCCGCCCAGGAGGCCCGGGTCGCCGACCTCGTCGAGCGCACCCTCATGATCTCGCTCCATGAGCACCCGCACCTCTTCCCGGCAAAGGCCGACCAGATCCGCGCCTACGACTCCGAGGGCCGCGTGCACACCGCCTACGAAGCGCTGGCCGACTCCTGGTGGGACTGCGTCTTCGACAACTTCCTCGACGGCGCGGCGTGCATCACGTCGAAGAACGGGTGGAAGTGGGACGACATCATCTACGACATGGGGATGCGCTTCTGCGACCTCGCGCATCAGGACTTCATCATCAAGTGCGAGCGCGTGGACGACATCCAACGCGCCCACCGCGAGAAACGGATCGCGCTGGTGGCGGCCCAGGAGGGCGCGGCCATGATCGAGAACGAGCTCGACCGGATCGAGATCCTCTACGGGATCGAGATCCTCTACGGGATCGGCCTGCGCGTCCTGGGCATCACGTACAGCGAGTCCAACGCGCTCGGCACCGGCCTCAAGGAGACCCGCGACGGCGGACTCACCTCGTTCGGGCGCAAGGCGGTCCGCCGCATGAACGAAGTGGGCCTCGCCATCGACTGCGCGCACGCCAGCGACCAGACGACCCTCGACACGGTCGAAGTCAGCAAGCACCCGATCTTCCTCACGCACACGGGCGCCCGCGGCCTCTGGAACATCAAGCGCCTTGCGCCCGACAACGTGATCCGCGCGGTGGCCGACAAGGGCGGCGTGATCGGGATCGAGGCCGCGCCGCACACTACGGTCTCGCCGCGGCACCTGCGCCACGGGATCGAGTCGTTCATGGACCACTTCGAGTATGTGAAGGACCTGGTGGGCATCGACCATGTCGCGTTCGGACCGGACACCCTGTACGGGGACCACGTCGGCCTGCACAAGGTCTACGCCGCGGCACTCTCGATCGACGAGACGCAGACCGGGGGGCAGGATGACGACGCCGGGGCAAGCCCCGCGCCCGAGCACATCCCGGTGGATTACGTCCGCGGCATCGAGAACCCCACTGAAGGGTCGAAGAACATCCCGCGCTGGCTGGTCCGGGAGGGCTACAGCGACGAGGACATCGCGAAGGTGATGGGCGAGAACATCATCCGCGTGCTGAAGGAGGTGTGGCAGTGAACGCGCGAGCGAAGGACCACGGTGGTGCCAGGCAGCCTGGTCGGGCGGGGGACGAACCCGCCCGCGTCCCGGTCGTCTCCATGATTCTGATGACGGTCTTCCTGGTGGGCGGAAGCATCGGGCTGCTCGTGGACTGGCCGCCGGGCCCGGCCAATCTCGACTGGGGCGTCTGGGTGGTTCTATACGGCGGATACGCCTATGTGATCGGCGCGGTCATCCTTCATGCCCGCACCGGGCGCTAGACGGGGCGCACCACCATGTCCACAGCGGCCTTGTACACCGTCATTCTCATCTTCTACTTCTCGTGCCTCATGGGGCTCGGGTTCTGGTTCAACCGGCGCAACCGCTCCAGACAGGAATTCTTCCTCGCGCGTGGCGACCTGGGCCCGGCGACGCTCGGATTCTCCTACTCGGCCACGCAGATGAGCGGTAGCTCGTACATGGGCGCCGTCGGGACCGAACGCGAACTCGGCTACAACTTCGCCCCGGCGGGCGTGTCCTCGGCTGCGGCGGCGTGGTTCACCTACATCCTGCTGGGCGAGCGACTGCGGCGGCTGGCGTCGCGGATCCGGTGCACGACGATCGTCGACGTCTTCCAGGCACGCTACCCTGGCAGGGCGGTGGCGATGACCGCGACCGGGCTCATGCTGATCGCGTTCATCCCGCTCATCGCGGCGCAGTTGAAGGCGGCCGGCAACCTCTTCGAAGTCCTGATCGGCATGCCCTACCTGCTGGGGCTCTTCGTGTTCGGCGGCATAGTAATCCTGTACACGGTGATCGGAGGAATGCACGCCGTCGCCTGGACCGACCTCATCCAGGGCTCGATCATGATCGTCGGTTTCGCGGTGCTGGCCCCCGTAGCGGTCAACGCGGCGGGCGGCTTCTCCGACATGCACCTGCGCTACGCAGAATTCAACCCCGACGGGATCTCGTTTCTCGGCGGAATGCCCGCGATGTGGGTGGTGTCGTCGTTTCTGGTCTGGGGGTTCTTCCAGATCGGCGGGGCGCCCGCGGCGGTTACGCGCTTCCTGATCCCCGAGGACCGCGGGACACTCCGGCGCGCGCTCGTCTATTCGATCGCGTTTTCGTCGTTCATCTTCATCGGCTCGACGCTGATCGCAATCGCGTCCGGCGTGCTCCTGCCCGACCTGGAGCAGACCGACCTCGCGCTGCCCACGCTCGTACAGCTGCTGTTGCACCCGCTCTTCGGGGGCATTCTCGTGGCGGCGGTCCTCGGCGCAACCATGTCCACGATCGATTCCGTTCTGCTCCTCGCGAGTTCCCTGGTGGTGGAAAACCTGTATGTGCCGTTGGCAAAGAGCGACGTATCCCAGAAGCGGGGCGTGAGTCTCGCGCGCTGGACGACATTGGGGATCGGGGCGCTTGCGATGACGGTCGCGATCGATCCCCCCGCGACGATTCTATTCATCGTCACGATGTCCTTCAGCCTGCTGGCGTCGGCGTTCACCTTCCCGCTGCTCCTCGGCATGTGGTGGCCGCGGGCGACGCGCACGGGCGCGCTGGTCGCGATGATCGGCGGGGCGGCGACCTGCGTGCTTTGGTACGTGCTCGGCTACCTGGAGCACGGCACCTTCGACAACTGGATCGCCGGGCTGTGGCCGGCGCTCGTGGGTCCGGCGGTGTCGCTGGTGCTCCTGGTGTCGGTCAGCCTGCGGACGGCCCCGCCGCCGAGGGAGGTGCAGGAGGTGTTCTTCGAGTAGGGGAGCTCTCGTCCGACCCCGAGCAACGCCCGTACCTTGAGGACACTTCCGGTCACCGTTCCCGGTCGGTGATCCAGGAGGCGCGGTGTCCGCAAGGAGGCAGGCTCATGGAATCCCGGCAAAGGACCTTCACTCTCTTCCCGCTTCCGACCGCCGCGGCGTTGACCCTCGCGGCAATGCCGTTGGGCAACCCCGGCCAGGCTCAGCAGCCCGAGTGGACCGTCGAAGCGCACACCGGACCAGTCCGCGAACTCTCCTTCGACGCCACGGAAGGCACCTGGATGAGCGTGGACATCGCTCCCGACGGCTCAACCATCGTCTTCGACCTCCTCGGCACGATCTACGAGATGCCGGTCATCGGGGGAGATGCCGTGGCGCTCACTTCAGGCCGGTCCTGGAACCTGTCCCCGCGCTACAGCCCCGACGGGCAGCGGATCGCGTTCTCCTCCGATCGGACCGGTAGCCACCAGATCTGGGTGCTCGACCGCGCCGAGGGCGGGTTGCGTGCCGCTTCCGACTGGGCAGGGGTGAACCTGCACAGGCCCACATGGTCGGCCGACGGCAACCGAATCTTCGCAAGCGCGGCGGGAGACGGCGTCCCGAGCCAGCTGGTGGCTATCGACGTGTCTGGTGATCTGGCGTCCCTGTTCACCGGCAACGGCCCGGTTAACGGCGCTCGCCCGCTGCCCGGCACCGACCGCATGCTCTTTGAGCATCATAACCGCGCGACCTACCCATTCGGCTTCAATCCCTACGTCATACCCCCCGGGGGGGCACGAGTCGAATCCTACGATCCGTCCACCGGATCGACGCAGGTCTTCATCGAGCGCCCCGGCGGCGCCTTCCAGCCGACCCCCTCGCACGACGGAGCCCACCTCGCGTACCTCCACCGTGGCATGCAGGGCACCGTCCTCGTCCTCATGGACGTGGCCACGCGCGCAGAGCGCGTCCTCCTGACCGGTCTCGACCGCGACCGCCAGGATTCCCGCTCGGCCTACGGCCCATACCCCAACCTCGCCTGGTACCCCGACGGCACCGCCATCCTCATCGGCCACCAGGGCGGCCTTGCCCGCGTCGACGTCGCCACGGGCGACACGCAACCGGTTCCCTTCAGCGCCCCCGTGCGGCGGCAGATGTCCGAGACCATCAGGTTCACGACCGACATCCCCGAGGAGCGCGACCGCACGCGCACCCACCGATGGGGTCAAAGAACGTCCCGGGGGATCATCTCCGAGGCCCTCGGCGAGCTGTGGCTGCACGACGAGAGCGGGGCCCACAACCTGACCCGTTCCGACGCGCACGAAACCAGCCCCGTCATCGACCCTCGCACCGGTGCCCTCTACTTCGCCTCGTGGACCGACGACGCGCTGGGCTCGGTGCACCGCATGCAAGCCGCCGACGGGTCCGCGTCACCCGGCGCCACCGCGCAGCTCACCACCGTCGCCTCCCAGTACGGCAGCCTCGCGCTCTCCCCCGATGG
This sequence comes from Gemmatimonadota bacterium, assembly GCA_009841165.1. Classification (GTDB taxonomy): domain Bacteria; phylum Gemmatimonadota; class Gemmatimonadetes; order Longimicrobiales; family Gaopeijiaceae; genus Bin94. The sequence continues at coordinate 6,788 of VXMI01000061.1, forward strand.
CACCGAAATCGCCTTCGTGCGCGGGACCGGCGGACTGCAGCGCGGCCTTTGGCTGTCCAACCAGGTCCAGTTCGAGCTGGTAGTGCGAGGGCCGGACGGCGAGCGCCGCCTCGCCGACATCGCCGGGCAGCCGCTCGAGTACGCCAACATCGCCGGCAAGATTCCGCCGAATGTGGTCTTCGGGCCGGACGGCCGAACGATATACTATACGACATGGGAAGACGGTATTCTTGCGCTAAAGTATATCGCCAGGGACGGTTCGGACGGCCGCACCCTCTACGTCTTCCCTCACTCCGTTGCCGCGGTCCCCTCTCCCGACCTTGAGTGGATCGCGCTGCGCGAGTACCAGCGCTCCTTCATCACTCCCTTCGAAGCGTCCGATTCGCCCATCACCGTGTCCCCCTTCGATGGACAGGGCCGCACCTGGCGGGTCGACGCGAACGACGGCGGCTACCTCACCTGGTCCCCTGACGGACGCACCCTCGGCTGGACCCGGGGCAGCGGCTTCTACGAGAAGTCGGTCGAAGCCATCCTGGCGGGTGCGGATGGCGGTTCCGAGGCCCGGCGTACGGAGTTGGCGATCGAGTACGACGTCGCCCGAGCGGCCGGCGTTGTCGCCCTGACCGGCGCCCGCGTGGTCACGATGAATCCTGCGCGAGTAGTCCTCGAGAATGCCACGGTGGTAGCAAGTGGCGGCCGCATCGTCGCGGTGGGGCCGGATGTCGAGGTCCCCGACGGCGCCCAGGTCTTCGACATCGCCGGCGCCACCATCATCCCGGGCCTGATCGACGCCCACGCCCATCCGCACATCGAGCACTCGTCATTGCATGTCATCGAGCAGGCGCCCGCGTACCTGAGCGGCCCCGTTGCGTACGGCGTCACCACAATGGTCGAGGTCTACGGCAACGAATACCGCGACGGTTGGGTCACCGACATGGTCCGATCGGGCGGAATGACGGGTCCCCGCTTCTTCACCACCGGGTCGATCATCTACGGCCGCAGGCACGGCGGCCGGCTGCGCATGTACCGGCCCATCGAGAACCTCGACGACGCCCGCGAGCAGGTGCGCTGGAACCTCGACCACGGCGCGATCGCGGTGAAGGACTACGCGCAGGCGACGCGCAAACGGCGCCACCTGACGGCCATCGCGGCCCGCGAAATGGGCCTCAACGTCCTCTCGGAGTCGGCCTCGGACCCGCAGATGAACCTCACCCAGATCATGGATGGCGTCACCACCATGGAGCACTCGATGGGGCTGGCCCCGTTCCACGACGATGTCGTGCAGTTCTGGCGCGGCACCGAGGCGGGGATGACCCCCACGCTGGTGGTCGTCTACAACGGCCCCATGGGCGAAGGCTGGTTCCACCAGGCCGGCAAGCTGTGGGAAGACCCGAAGCTGGCCAACTTCATCGACCCCATGTCGCTCATGCGCGTGCGCCGCACCACCCACCTCTGGCCCGACGACATGTACGCCTGGCAGATGGCGAGCGAGTTGCGGAAGCTATACGACGCCGGCACCCCGCTGCTCCTGGGCGCGCACGGCCAGATGGTCGGGCTCGGCACCCACTGGGAGCTGGAACTCTTCGCGGGAGGCGGCTTTCCGCCAGAGCAGATTCTGGAGATCGCGACGATCCGCGGCGCGGAACAGCACGGCCTCGACACCCGGATCGGGTCGCTGGAGGTGGGCAAGCTGGCCGACCTGGTCGTGCTGGACGCCAACCCTCTGGACGACATCCGCAACGCTGCCCGGATCAGGTACGTGATGAAGGGCGGCGTGGTGTATTCGGGCGACGATGCGGCACGGGTGTGGCCTGATCCGGCTCCGGCGCCGAGGCCGTATTTCGTGCGGGAGCGGTAGGAGGGTGGAGACGGTTTCAGACGGAGATTTCGCCGAGGCGCGCGGCGATGTAGGCGTTCATCGACATCCTCTGGCCGCTTGCCTTGGTGGCCAGCCTGCGGTGAACCTCTGGATCAACCCGCACCAGAATCCTACCTGAATAGGGCTTGCTGGGCTCTCGACCAGTTTCCTTGCAGAACTCGAGGTAGTCGTCGATCGCGCACCGCATCGATTCTTTCAGTTCGGCTACCGAACGCCCTTCGAAGTTGATACCGTCAAGCGTGTCGACCACGTGTCCCGCGAAGAACTCGTACTCTTCGTCGTACTCGAAGACCCCAGTGTAGCCTTTGTATTCGATCACGGCGAGACTCCTGCCCTCTTCGCTCATGGATCTCGGCTCCCAACGCACGAAACATGGGCTGTCATCGGCCCGATCCCAAGGTCCATTGGATGTCCGCGCTCCGCTCGGCCCGATCCGCCGGCGTTGCCCACGCCCGCAGGGGGTATCAAGATCGACGCGGCCGCCCGCAACCTTGAGCGTCACGGGCGGGACGCGATGCTGCTAATCGGCGGGAGCCTCCTGATGCAGAACGACCTGAAAGACGCCGCGGACGTGCCGCAATGAACGTCGGTGGCGTCCCCTATCGTGCGATCTTCACCGAGGGCGACGATGGCCAGGTTCGAGTCATCGACCAGACTCTCCTCCCGCACCGCTTTGAGACCATCGGGCTGGACTCGACCGCCGACGCCGCGCGCGCGATCCGCGACATGGTCGTCCGCGGCGCCCCCCTCATCGGCGCGACCGCGGCCTACGGCGTCGCCCTCGCAATGCGCACGGACCCGTCCGACGCGTCACTCGACGAAGCGATCGCCCTGCTGGCCTCGACCCGGCCCACCGCCGTCAACCTCAGGTGGGCGCTGGACGCGGCCGGGGTGCTTCTCCGGGGACTCCCCCCGAGCGAACGCGCGCAAGCTGGCCACGACCTTGCCGCCCGGCTCTGCGAAGACGACGTGCACCGCAACCGCCGGATCGGTGAACACGGGCTTGGGATCTTCAGAGAGATAGCGAACAGGGCAGGTGCGGGCGGCCGGCGGCGTGAACTCAACGTCATGACGCACTGCAACGCGGGGTGGCTCGCGACGGTCGACTGGGGCACCGCCACCGCCCCGATGTACCTCGCGCACGATGAGGGACTGCGCATCCACGTATGGGTGCGCGAGACCCGCCCGCGCTTCCAGGGCGCCGGCCTCACCTCGTGGGAACTCGGCCAGCACGGCGTCCCCCACACCCTCGTCTCCGACAGCGCGGCCGGGCACCTGCTGAGCCGCGGCAGGGTCGACCTCGTCATCGTGGGTACCGACCGTACTACGGCGGGCGGCGATGTCGCCAACAAGGTGGGCACCTACCCCCTCGCCCTCGCCGCCCGCGACAACGGCGTCCCGTTCTACGTGGCGGCGCCGTCACCCAGCATCGACTGGACGATCGAGGACGGCGCGGGTATCCCCATCGAGGAGCGCGACCCCGCCGAGGTCACGCGCGTGTGGGGTGTGGACGACGACGGCGTGGAGCGGCGGGTGCGGGTGGTGCCGGAGGGGACGCGTGCCGCGAACTACGCGTTCGACGTAACTCCGAAGCGGCTGGTCACGGGGCTGGTCACGGAAAGGGGGGTATGCGCGGCGGATGGCGGGGCGCTCAGGGAGCTGTTTGCCCGGCCGGGAAGTCCAGCGACCGGGCCGCATGGGTCAGGCGTAGTAGACAGGCCCTAACCGGTAGCGTAAGCCCTCTTCGTGCCTGTCATGCTCTTGGTTCAGGTTGAATAACATCCTGAACCAAGAGCCGCACGGGTGCCGGATACACCGCACCGTTCGCTTTGCGACAGTTTTTGGAGGTCGGTGCTGCCCTTGGTCTTGAGGAATCCGGGCTAAGCCACCGCCACCGCATCCGCCCGGGCGGGAATCCTGATGATCATCTCGGTAAACTCGCCGGGCTCCGAGAGGGGACTGATCGAGCCGCCGTGCTGCCGGACGATGTCGTGCGACAGACTCAGCCCCAGTCCCGTACCCTTGTCCGTGGGCTTGGTCGTGAAGAACGGGTTGAAAACCTTGTCGATGGCGTCCCCGGGGATACCGTTGCCGTTGTCACGAATGCGGATCTCGATCTCGTCGCCGACGCGCCGGGTCTTGAGCCACACCGTGGGGACGTAGGCGCCCTCGCCGCCATTGCCCGCTTCCATCTTCTCGGCGGTCCAGTAGCAGGCGTTCTGCATCACGTTGATGAAAACCCGGCTCATGTCCTCGGCCACCACGCGCACGCGGCCCACGTCAGGATCGAACTCGTGCCTGATGTCCACCTGGAATTCGCGGTTCTGGGCCCGGACGCTCTGGTAGGCCAGCGACGCCTGCTTGGCGAGAAGGTCGTTCATGGTCACCCACTGCAGCTCACCGCCGCCGCGACCGATCTGCACCATGTCCCTCACGATGCGCTCGACCCGGTCCCCGTGCTCGAGGATCCGCGTCAGATTCACGCCCAGATTGCGCGTCAACTCCTCGATCTCCTCCCGATTGCTTCCGTCCAGCCGATCGGCGGACCTGCCGAGCATCTGTTCCAGCTCCTCCAGCAGCTCGCGCGAGGCCTCGGAGAAGTTCTTCATGAAGTTCAGCGGGTTTCGGATCTCGTGCGCCACGCCCGCCGTCAGCTCGCCGAGTTCCACCAGCTTGCGGCGCATGATGATCTGTTCCTGACGCTGCCGGAGCTCGTCGACCAGCTGCTCGAGCTCCTCGTTCTTCTCCTTCAGTCCTTCGGAGAGCTTCCTGACCAGATCGAGCTGCAGCGCCCTGATCGAGCGCTGCCTGAGTTCCTCCACCGACCGGGCGGTCTCGGTGACCTCGTCCTTGCCGCGGATGGTCGGCTTGTAGTCCAGATCGCCCGCGCCCATGCGGCGTATCCAGAGCTCGATGGTGATCAGACGCATGCCGAGCAGGATCAGGACGGTGGTAAGGAACACCGCCAGGGCCACAAACCCGATTCCCATGCCGCGTGACCACATGCGCCCATCGGAAAGCGCGTCGGCCGTCCGGCCCATCAACTCGTCCAAGGGGCGGCTGGCGACTTCGTCCGACTGCATCAGATCCTCGATATCCCGCGACACTGCGGTTTCGATGTCGTCGAACGACCGGGTTCCGACCACGACGCTCGTGATGCCGAGCGCGATCAGCAGGAGGAGGCCCAGATTGATCTGCGTCCCCTTGCGACGAATGCTGAAGCGCGGAAGCGGTGGTTCCTCGTTCGCGTCCTGCAACGCGAGGTCGGGTTCCTCATTCGAGACAGCGTGCAGTTCCGTCCGATCCATTCAGGCGTCGCCTCACGTCACTCGGCGGTGATCTTCCAGATTCGCCCTCCCAGCGAGTCGCTTACATAGACCGAGCCGTCCGGTCCGACCGCGACGCCGGTCGGCCGATGGTCTGCCTGAATCGACCGGGAAATCTCGCCGCCCGCAAATCCGTCGGCGAAGACCGACCACTCGCCCGTGGGCGCGTGTCCCTCGAACGGGATCCACACCACGTTGTAGCCCGCCTGGAAGGGCGTCCGATTCCACGAGCCGTGGAAGGCGACGAAGGCGCCGTTGCGATAGGGCTCGGGCAGGGTACCGCCCGTGGTGAACGCCAGTGCGTTGGGGGCCCAGTGGGCGGGCAGGCCGATCGCGGGCATGTCCATGTCGGCACACCGTCCGACCTCGACCCCGTCGCCACCGTACTCGGGCGCCAGCACCTTCGTGTTGTTGCTCGGATCGTGGTAGCAGTAGGGCCAGCCGAAGTCCGACCCCTCCTCGATGAGCGCGAACTCCTCGGAGGGTTTCTCGGAGCCGTCGCCGGGCGAGTAGAACGCGGGCCAGAGCTCGCGCAGCTGGTCGCGGCCGTGGATGACGGAGTACAGCTCGCCGGTCTCCGGGTGCAGCGCGATCGCACCGGCGTTGCGGACCCCGGTCGAGAAGCGCTCGCCGTCCGACTGGCTCTGGTCCAGGCGGTCGGTTGCGAATCGCCAGATCCCGGCCCTCGTGATCAGCTCGCCGCAAGGCTCCTTGCCGGGCGACCCCGCCGTCCGGGGGATCGTCTGGCAGGCGTTGGATGGCGATCCGATGCCCACGAAGATGCTGCCGTCGGGGTGGAGCGCGATGCTCTTGGACGCATGATTGCGGTCGGCGGGCAGCCCCGAGACGATGGTTTCAGGTGGGCCGGAGGGCGTCAGTGACCCCGCGGCAAGCGGATAACGAAGGACGGCGCTGTTGGTCGCGAAGTAGAGCCTGCCGTCACCGAGCGCGATGCCGCTGCCTCCGTCCTCGCCCCAGGCCTGCGTCTGGTCGGCCCGGCCGTCCCCGTCGATGTCGCGGAGCGCGACCACGCCGCCCCGCTGGCCGCCCTGGTTGCGTATCGCAACGAACACGTCGCCGTTTGCCGCGACCGCGAGGTGGCGCGCGGCGCCCACGCCCTGGTGGTAGATCCGGGCACAAAGGCCGTCCGGCACGGTGATGCGGGGATCGCACGCGGGGTCGGGGTCGGGCGTCGGCAATTCGGTGGGGTTCTGCGGCTGGTCGATGCCTTCGGAGCCGCAGCCGTACGCCATCGACAGAGCGGCCGCGGCTGCGAAGAACGCGGCGATCCGATGCGTCGCGAAGGTGGAGCTCCTTGTCACTGTCTGCATACTGCACCTCTATTCCCCGGGGATATGATGAGTCCATGTCGCGGGGGCGACCAGGCGGAGGGGCCGGGAACATGCTAAAGGTACACCACAGACGCGGCATGATTACACTGGCCGCGATGCTGATCGGCGCATTGTCGCCGACGATCACGCACCCGCGGCCGCTGGGGGCGCAGACCACCACCGCAAACCCCTACCGGGCCACCCTCGGATGGGAACACCTGCCCGAAGGCCGCACCCTCGGCATCGTCAGCGGTGCGATCCCGGATCCGGACGGCGAACACCTCTGGATCCTCGACCGCTGCGGAGCGAATCAGTGTGCGGGGACGGATTTCGATCCCATCCTGAAGTTCGATCTGGACGGCAATCTGGTCGACAGCTACGGCGCGAGGCTCTTTGCCTTCCCCCACGGCTTCGCCCTCGACCACAACGGCTACCTCTGGGTCACCGAGGGCGGGGCACACGGGGACCCCAGGGGCGCGCTGGGCGAGTCGATGGGGATGGGCCACCAGGTCTTCAAGCTCACGCGCCAGGGCGAGGTGGTCATGCGCCTCGGCGAGGCGGGCGTGCACGGCGACGACGAGTCGCACTTCAACGGCCCGTCCGGAGTGGCGATTGCCCCGAACGGAGACATCTGGATCGCGGACGGCCACCGGGGCGGCAACAACCGCATCGTCCGGCTCGCCGGCGACGGCACCTTCATCCGCGCAATCGGCGGCGGGATCGGTTCGGAGAGCCGCGAGCCCGGCCGCTTCAGCGACCCCCACGACATCAAGGTCGATTCGCGGGGGCGGGTCTACGTCGCCGACCGGGGTAACAGCCGCATCCAGGTCTTCGACCCCGAGGGGGATCTTCTCTACATCTGGACGCAGTATGGGAAGCCGAGCGGCCTCTTCATCGATCCCAACGACATCCTCTACGCGGGCGACGGCCTCTCCGGCGACCTGCGCACCGGCCCGCCCGACCCGTGGCGCAGCAACTTCGGCTGGGAAAAGGGCATCCGCATCGGCGACCTCAAGACCGAACAGGCCTGGGTCACCTACTTCATTCCCCAGCACGACGAGAACGTCGGTCCCGGGATCGAGTTCCTCGGCGTCGACTTCGACGGCAACATCTACGCCGGCGAGATCAACCGCATGCGCATGGTGAGGTACGTGCCGGAGCGGCCCCTGCTGATCGGGGGGCGACGGTGAGACATTGGTCGGCCAACATCAGGTAGGGCAACAGCCCGGGAGTTGAACCATGGATCGTCGCTCTTTTCTCAAATCGTCCGTAGCAGCCGGAGTGGTCGGCGGGGCCGCGTGTGCGGAGGGTGGGGCTTCCGGCGTGGGGACCAATGCCGCTGATGCCGTCTCCAGCGACTTCCCCGGCCGAACCGGTACCTCCGGCGAGCGCGACTGGGCTGCGATGTCCCGCGTGGACATGAAGCCGCCCCGGCCGATCGGTGCCCACATCCGCGCGGTCGGCTCGGGCGTGATGGTGACCACCGACCACCCCTACGCGACCGAGGCCGCGCTCTGGGCGCTGGAACGCGGCGGCTCGGCGGTGGACGGCTACATCACGGCCGCGCTCGTGCAGTGCGTCCTCGAACCCACCATGACCACCCTGGGCGGGGGCTTCGGCGTCACCTGTTTCGACGCCGCCAGCGGCGAACTATCGACCGCCGGAGGCTCCTTCGCCTTCCCCAGCGGCGCCCCTCCCGGCGAGCCCTACGAAGAGGCGCGCTCCTGGACGGGCTTTGGCGCCATGGTGCCCGGCTACGTGCGCGGCCTCGAAGCCGCCCACTCGGCCCACGGACGGCTCCCCTGGCAGGACCTGTGGGAGCCCGCGATCGCGTTTGCCGGGAACGGCTTCGTCATCGACCACATCCTCTGGGGGTACGTGCACCACGCGCGCAAGATGGTGGGGCGCTTCGCAGGCCCCGGCCGCGACAACTGGTTCCGGGACGGCTACCTCCTGGGCGTGGGCGAGACGGTCCATCTCCCCGAACTGGCCGCCACGATGACCCGGCTGCGCGACGAAGGCGGCGACTACTTCTACACGGGTCCCTTCGCGCGCAAGCTGGTCGACGAGGTCGCGCGGCGCGGCGGCGGCATCACCATGGACGACATGGCCGCCATGCAGGGGTTCGTGTCTCCGCGGTGGAAGTCGGGCGAGGCGGGCGGCGCGCCCTACCGCGACTACGAGATCGCGCCCTCGAGCGGCCTCCTCTTCCTGCTCGGCCTGCAGGTCTTTGAGGCCGCGGACCTGCGCTCGATGGGCCCGCCCACCGAGAGCGTGGAAGCGCTCCACACCCAGATCCGGGTGGCACAGGAGCTGTGGCTGCGCGGGGCCGACGTCACCCCCGCGAACCAGGACGACTTCATCTCGCCCGACAACGCGCGTCGCGTCTGGCAGGACATCCGGAACAGCCCGCCACGCCCGTTCATCGGCTTCGCCGCCGCCACCTGCGGGAACGTGATCGTCGACGCCGACGGCAACGTGGCCGCGGGAACCCACTCCAGCTCTTCCGAAGCATTCGGCACGGGGATCAATGTGGACGGCGTGGTCATGAACCGCGCCACATACCTGCGCAAGTACACGAACCTGCCCGTCGGGTTCTCGACTCAGCTCTGGCTCTACCGGGACGGACGGCCGGCGCTGGTCATGGCGACACCCAGCCGCTCGCTCATGGAATGCCTGCTGCAGGCCGCGGCCAACTTCGTCGAATACGGGATGACCGGCGACCAGGTCGTCCACGCGCCCAGGTTCGGCCATCCGCACCCCGGCATCTCGTCGGCCGAGATCGAGGGCGACTTCGGCGACGAGGCCATCGCCGAGCTCGAGGCGCGAGGGCATGCGCTGTTTCCGGTGAGCCCTCGCGACGCGAACATGGGGTCGATCCACTCCGTGCGATGGCTCGAAGACGGCCGGCTCGAGGGCGTGGCCGATCCCAGAAGGCGGGGGCGGGCAAGTGGGGGGGGGGGGG
>VXMI01000078.1 GCA_009841165.1 Gemmatimonadota bacterium
AATCGGTGATCGGCATGAAATGGAATCACTGATCGGCATGCGCCGGAATCAGCAACCGGATGCCAAACACTGGGGGGTGCGCACCACGAGAGGTCATAGTACACTTCGATGTCCATATTCTGTGAGATTCTTGTATTCCCTTTGACGGCTAGGTTTACAGCCGAGGTCGCACTTGTCGAAGCAGCCGACTTACGACGAGATCCCGCCAGACGCCTCATCGATGATCGAATCGATGCGGTCGTACGGATACACCCTGTCAGCAGCCATTGCGGATCTGATCGACAACAGTATCGCAGCCGCAGCGAGCACCGTGGTGATCCAATTCCATTGGTCAGGCGCTGATTCCTGGGTCTCCATTCTTGACGATGGTTGTGGAATGGGTGAAGCCACGCTGCGGAACGCCATGCGGCTTGGCAGTAGGAGCCCGCTGGAAGAGCGAGACCGAAATGACCTCGGACGCTTTGGATTGGGCCTGAAGACAGCATCTCTTTCGCAGTGCCGCCGCCTGACCGTCGCCTCGAAGCCGACAGACGGCAGTGATTCTGTTAGGCGATGGGACTTGGACTATTTGCAAAAGAGCGATGTCCAGGGATGGCGACTCCTGAGGAATCCATTCCCTGGATCGGAACGACTCCTAGAGGGCTTGGACGACTTCGATCACGGCACATTGGTGCTATGGGAGGTCCTCGATCGGCTTGTCGGCCACGCCCGAGTGGACGATGAACGGGCTCATCAGCACTTCCTGAGCCTTGTAGAAGATGTCGAGAGACACGTGGCAATGGTTTTCCACCGCTACTTGGCCAGCAAGCGGTCGCGGCTCAGAATCGCTGTCAACGGGAACGAAGTGGCGGCGTGGGATCCGTTCTTGGAGTGTCACTCGGCCACTCAACGAACGCCTGAAGAGAGAGTGGCGGTACCAAACCATGCCGAGGCCGTTCGAATCCAAGGCTATGTTCTCCCTCACAAGGACCGCTTGGGAGACGGTCAACATCGAGCGGCCTCGGGTCCGCGCGGCTGGAACGCACAGCAGGGGTTTTACTTGTATCGCAACAAAAGGCTTATCGTGCCGGGAAGCTGGCTGGGGCTCGGAGCTAGCCGTCCGTGGACGAAGGAGGAGCACTACAAGCTTGCCCGCATTCGCATCGACATCCCGAACTCGATGGATCACTTGTGGCAACTAGATGTAAAGAAATCTACCGCCCGCGCGCCACTCCAACTTCGGGAGCGATTGAAGGGGCTGGCCCAGACTGTTCGGCAAGATGCGAGGGCCGTCTTTGCCCACCGCGGCAAATACCGACAGCGGCTGACGCGTCAGGAGTATGACCGGCCGTGGAAAGCGGGGCGCAAATCGGGTGTCACAGTCTACCGAATTGACCGCGATCACGCCGTTATCTCCGCGCTCCTGCAGTCCGTAGGCAAGGAAGCGTCGACGGATTTGGAGGCAGCCTTGCGTATCATCGAGGAGACTGTGCCAGTAGAGCAGATCTGGCTGGACGCTGCCGAGAAGCCTGACGACACATCCCGGCCATTCCACGGATCAACAAACAGGCAAATCCGTGCTGTCATCGAGATCGCATACCAGGCCCTTCGCCGGAACCGAAGCGCTTCGCATAAGGAAGCGTTGGAACTCCTCCTACGCTGTGAGGAATTCGCAGGGGAGGAGACTCGTGCGATCATAGCTACCCTTGTCCCAAAGGACGCATCGTGAACGAGAACTACAAGGCGGTACGCACCATTGCCCACGTCAAACTCCAGCGGCAGCTGTCGGATGAGCTTGTTTCGCTCACCTCTCAACAGATCCGGCGAGAAGTCGAGACTACAGTTCACTTCGTGCAGGCGGATGACGTTGACATCGATGCTCTTGTCGCTGACCTTGAGGCATCATTCCAAACGGTCATAGGTCGTGAACGCCTGCTATCTGGAGACAGTGACGGATACGATCCTTGGCTTGGCAACAGCAAGGGCTCGATTCCGTGGCGGTTTTGGGACCGGTACGAGCAGTTCCTGGAACGAGAGAAGAGGTGGCCTGCGGCGACACTCCGGCGGCTGGACGATTCGACTGATCGGGCGCTGGGCCTCCTGACCGACCCGAACAGGCCGGGGGCATGGGATCGCCGGGGCCTCGTAATGGGACACGTACAGTCAGGTAAGACGTCTCACTACGTTGGCCTCATCTGCAAGGCTGCGGACGCCGGATACAAGCTGATCATCGTCCTCGCCGGTTTCCACAAAAGTCTTCGGAGTCAGACTCAGATTCGGCTGGAGGAGGGCTTCCTTGGATACGACCGGGGCGCGACCTCAACCTCGCCCGAGGCGCCCATCAAGCTTGTTGGCGCAGGCTTGGTAGATCCAGCTCCCAAAGCGGATTCCATCACCACGAGAGCGGACAACGGGGACTTCAAGCGACAGGTCGAAAAGCACTTTGCTGTCAACCCGGGTGGTCATCCACTTCTGTTTGTGGTAAAGAAGAACAACTCGGTTCTCAGGAACCTTCTGAGTTGGGTGACATGGGCTGCAGACAAGCGTGACGAGGCCGGAAACCCGTATTTGACTGGCGTTCCCTTGCTCGTCGTAGATGACGAGGCCGATCAAGGTTCAATCGACACTCAGCGACAAGAATACGACGAGACAGGACGTGCCGACCCTGATCATAACCCCACGGCCATCAACAAGAGCATAAGGCGCTTGCTACACCTGTTCGACCAGAGTGCATACGTCGGATACACGGCAACACCCTTTGCCAACATTTTCATACACGAGAAGAACGAGACGCCATCCGAAGGCACCGACCTGTTCCCTCGGAGCTTTATCTTGTCTCTCCCCTCACCTTCGAACTATGTAGGTCCTGAGCGCGTTTTCGGGAGTCGACGTGATGATGACGACTCTCTGGGTTTGCCGATCATCCGAACTGTCACGGACCACGCAGATTCTCTGATGTTAGGTGAGCGCTCGGGATGGATGCCACCAAAGCACGACAAGCTACACGAACCCAGGTATGAGGGCGGTGATTCGGTTCCACCCTCGCTACGGGAGGCGGTTCTCGCATTCGTACTCTCGGTTGCGGCTCGTGTCGCGCGGGGACAGAGCACTGAGCACAACTCCATGCTGGTGCACGTCACCCGGTTCACGCTGGTCCAGAAACAAGTCGCTGAGCAGATCAGAGTCTTGCTCGCCGAGACGAAAAGACGGATCCGGCTCGGGGACGGCGACTCGCCAAACCAGTTGCACCACGAGCTGCGACAACTCTGGGATGCAGACTTTGCTCCCACCTCGAGGCAAGTGGGTCAAGCGATTCAAGGCCAGTACCTGCCTGTCCAGGATTGGTCGGAGATTCACCCCCACATCGGGGAAGCCGCGCAGTCCATCAGCGTCCGTGAGATCAACGGCATGGCAGGAGAGGTCTTGGATTACATTGAGCATTCGTCAACAGGCCTCAACGTGATCGCTGTAGGGGGGGACAAGCTTTCCCGTGGCCTGACGCTTGAAGGGCTATCAGTCAGCTACTTCCTTAGAGCGTCACGCATGTACGACACGCTGATGCAGATGGGTCGGTGGTTTGGGTACAGACCCGGCTACCTGGACCTTTGTCGCCTCTACACGACGCCGGAAATGAAGGAGTGGTTTGCCCACATCTCCGAGGCTAGTGAAGAACTTCGGGACGACTTCGATCGAATGGCGGCGAGCGGGCAGACTCCCCGAGACTTCGGCCACCGTGTCAGGTCACACCCGATGATGATGGTGACCTCACAGGTCAAGATGAGAACAGGCAAACAGATCAACATCACTTTCGCCGGCGATATGAGTGAGACCGTCAACTTTTGGAGAGACCGAGTGCGGCTCGGCGCCAACTGGCAAGCGGGGAGGCATCTGATCGAAGAGATCGAGAGAAGCGGGATCCTATCGGATAGCGTGAAAGGGTCTTCCGCCTCAAGAAGGTGGCAGGGCGTCGCGTCCTCTCATATACTCGATTTCCTCGTGGCCTACCAGGAGCACGAAGCGTCTCGCAAAGTGAAAACCGCATTGCTTGCGGACTACATCGCCGCCGAGAATGAGAGGGGGTTGCTCCGTGAATGGACTGTTTTCTTGGCCAGCGGAAGTCATTCTCAGTCCTGTGAGATTGGTTCAGTGAGCGTGCAGCTAGCCGAGCGAGCATGGCACCTGACTTCCTCCGATGTACGCGACCGCGAGCGAGAGCTCGAAAGCTATCAAGAGGCCAATCACTACCGGATCAGGCGACTCGTGAGCCCGACCGACGAGCTAGTAGATCTATCCACTCCGCAGCGTAAGCGTGCGCTCGACCAGACGCAGAACGCATGGCAGGAAGATCCCAAGGGAAGGGACAAGCCAAAGATACCGTCCGGTCCGGAGATACGCGCGGTGCGTCCTGCCACCCAAGGCCTTCTGTTGCTATACGTCTTGAGTGGCAATGGCAGGCATGCGAAAGTCGAGGCAGATGCGTTGGACATTCCGGTCCTCGGTTTCGGGATCAGCTTTCCCACTGGCAACGTGGCGACGGCCTCGAAAGTCCAATTCGTGGTGAACAACGTATATCAACAGCAGGAACTCTTCGGGCCAAACTTGTCCGGGCCACACGGCACATGACTGGACTAGCCGAAACGTGGGGTCGCCTCAAGACCTCCGGTCATGGTGTCGGCGATTACGTGCGATTGCGCCTCCCAGCGGTGGCGGCATGTCCGACTTATGCGGCCAAGCGTACAACCGATGACTCCGTGGCGCTGATACTTGAGGTCGACAAGCGCGCGCTTGCCGGATTGTCCAAGTTGCCCGCGAGCAAGGGCTTCGAGCTTTCGACGAGCGCGTTGTCGCCAGGACGTTCTGGTAGAGCGCGTCTGATACTCGCTCTCTCCGAACCAGAGTTCTTGGATGTCTTCTCATCCCTCGCTGATGACATCGCCCGCACACTACGCGGGGTCACTTCCGAGACTGAAGCTGTCGCAGCGTTGGTGGATCGTCTTCGAACCTGGCAAGAGTTCCTCAGACGATTTGGCTCGCAGGGCATGTCTCGGGACGCCTGTCGCGGGCTCTACGGTGAACTGGTGTTCCTCCGTGACTGCCTTCTGAAGGTGCTTCCAGGGACAGAGGCGGTGATGGCTTGGGCCGGGCCGCGCCGGGTGCCTCATGATTTCCAGACAAGGCACGGTAGTGTCGAGGTGAAGACGACTGCGGCCGCGACGCCTCACTCATTTCGGGTGGCGAATATCCGGCAGCTTGATGACCGCGGTATTTCGGCCCTTTACATCTGTGTCGTAACGGTCGATGAGTCGGAGGGAGGTAAGGAGACGCTCCCTGAGGCGATCGATGGACTTCGCTCCGCCTTGGGCGCACATGCCAAGCGGCTGGATGAGCCTTTGATCAGTGCCGGGTACATCGAAGCGCAACGGACACTCTACGACTCGCCACGCTATTCGATCAGGTCGATACGGTTCTTTCAGGTCCGAGACGGATTCCCTAGGCTCCTAGAGTCGGAAATCCCCAACGGAGTAGAGGGCGTGTCTTTCGCCGTCGCCATAGCAGCATGCGCCGACTTTGCCTGCTCCGAAAGTGAAGTATTGGAAACTCTCTCACCCGAAGGCTACGATGCTGACTGATACCGCCCGCTTCGACGAATACCTTGGGATACTGAAGAACCGCGTGAACCAAGCATCGCTTGAGCTGGCGGAGAGCGCCGACCAAGTTGCACCACTCGGCTTCAGGGAAAACGCCTTCACCGCCGTAGCGTTGGAGATCCTGGAAGACCTAGGGCAATTGCAAGATGTTGAACTCTGCTATCTCGATCGTCGATTTGGGCGAGCGATTGGGAAGTGTAACGCTTGGGGGTTCGACAAAGAAGCTCGCCAGCTGCACGTTGTGACGACCATCTTCAATGGGGCCGAACCTCCAGGGAGTGTGAACGCGACGACCCTGACTACTGCGGCTAATCGGGCTGTCAGGGTCGTACAAGAGGCTCGCAGGGTGCAACATGAGAGAATGGAGCCGGCGTCCCCAACCTTCGAGATGATGCGGAGGTTCCACGAACTCCAAGCAGAGGTTGGCCGTCTCCAGGTAGTAGTGATCACCGACGGGATTGCAGCGAGCCTTCGGTCCCCGGACCTAGGCACCGAAGAGCTTGAAGTCACCCTCGACGTTTGGGACATCCAGAGACTCTACCGTGCAGAGTCATCGGGTCGATTGTACGAACCGATCGAGATCGATCTCCAGGGTCGCCTAGGCGCTCCACTTCCGTGTCTCGCCATACCGGACAATGGCGCCGACTATACCAGCTACCTGGCTATCCTCCCGGCCGACCTGCTACACGACCTCTATCACGAGTTTGGTGCCAGGCTCTTGGAACTGAACGTGCGGTCATTCCTGCAGGCCAGAGGGAAGGTGAACAGGGGCATCCGTGACACGTTGAGGAAAGAGCCAAAGCGTTTTCTCGCGTACAACAATGGCATCTCTGCCACCGCTGAGTCGGTCGACTTGACCCCGATGGCACGCGGTGTTGGCCTTCGGACCATCACCGGCTTGCAGGTCGTCAACGGCGGTCAGACTGTCGCGTCGATCCATCGCGCAAGAGACCGCGATGGCCAAGATCTCTCTGACGTCTCCGTACAGGCCAAGATCACGATCGTGCGGCCTGAGAACATCGAGGACCTTGTTCCGAAGATTAGTCGTTTCGCCAACACGCAGAACCGAGTCAACGAATCTGACTTTTCGGCCAACCACCCATTTCATGTTAGGATCCAGCAGCTGTCAGAGACTGTGTGGGCGCCAGGCGAACAACAGCGGTGGTTCTACGAACGTGCTCGAGGCCAGTATCAAGTGGCTAGGGCCAGAGAGGGCAAGACACCTGCGAAGAAGAAACGATTCGATCAAATGGCACTTGCCCGTCAACGTTTCGACAAAGTCCTGCTGGCAAAATTCGTCAACACGTGGGCGAGGCTACCGCATGTCGTTAGCCGCGGAGCACAGAAAAACTTCGTTCATTTCATGGGAAGACTCGCCAAACAACATCCAGGATTGTGGGAGCCTGATGACGAATACTACAAGGATCTGATCGCGCGTGCCATCATCTTCAAGAGGGCTGAGAAATGTGCGCGTCAACACAAGTTTCCAGCGTACCGGGCGAATGCGGTAACATATACCGTCGCACTCCTGTCGTTTCGGACTGCTGGCCGCGTCGATCTATCACGGATCTGGGCCGAGCAGGACTGTTCCGCTGCCGTTGGGGCCACACTCTACGAGTGGATGCCATTGGTCTACGACGAGATCGTCGAGTCGGCCGGTCAACGCAATGTGACCGAGTGGTGTAAGGCCGAGGATTGCTGGCGGCATTTGCAGACCCTGAACGTCTCTGTCCCCAAGAGGCTCGAAGAAGAGCTAGCCCAGGGACAGCCACTGCCAACGGTCGGTGACAGGCGACAGCGGCGAGGATTCGGGCTAAGTGCCGAGGATCGCGAGAACATCGCACATGTCATGCAGGTGACGCCGGAGGGATGGCTTTACCTAGTCGGGTGGGGATCGAGGTCGCAGAATCTCCGAGGGTGGCAGATCGGCATCGCTACGACTCTCGCAGGCTACGCGGCGGCTTCTTGGACAAAGGTCCCGTCGCAAAAGCAGGCCAAGCAGGGGAATGAGATTCTCCGCGTGGCTGAACAGCATCGAGCATGGCCGATGCCAGACGACGAGTGACCCTTGGCACGCAGAGGACAGGCTGCTATCCCAAGAGTTTCACTGAGCTCGGCGATCCTGTCGGAGACTTCTCCTCTTGTGTCGGCCGAAGCCTTTCTGTTCTGGGCCCCTCCCCACTACTCGGACGCCCTCCGCTCGTCCAGCAACTCGCATACTCTTCCCGCGATCTGCCGAGCGAGATAGGGAGGGACTGCATTGCCCACCTGGACGTATTGTTGGGTTCTGCCTCCACAGAAGAAGTAGTTGTCCGGAAACGTTTGAAGACGGGCGGCTTCTCGGACCGTTATGCTTCGGCACTGGCCAGGGTCGGGGTGGATGAAGTAGTGGCCGTCCTTCGATATGTGACTGGTGACAGTGCGACAAGGCTGGTCGCCTAGCTGAACGCGAAACCGATCCCCGAACTTGCCTGTCTTCCAGTTCGCGTGTTTCGGCGCAAGTTGTGGCGGAAAATCAGGGGACTTGGGGGAGCGACCCATCGCCGACGCGAATGCCGCAGCAAAGAGATAGCGCGCCAAGTCGTCGGGAATATGTCCCCTGGTTTCATTATTCGGCAGCCTAGTCAGCTTGTCGTCGACAATCCAATCGTGCAAATCCTTGGGACAGGACATCGCGGTGCCTCCAGCGGGGCCACGATAAGGCCGTGCTGGCTCCCTTGTCGTCCGTCGTGCCTTTGCGATAGCCTCGTCAAAGCGAAGCCTCTGGTCTCTCGTCATTGTCAGCATCGGGAGGGGCTGAATCAGATCGCAAGCCGACGCTAAGGCGGCCTTCCACGCGGAGCTGCTGTCGCCACGGCTTAGACGACTTCGGAGTTTGGGCATGTCCCCAATCATCTCAAGCACAGATACGGTAGCCAGGCCCGTCTTGAGCTGCAACTGAGCGACCTGCGAAAGTTGGTCAGCGACATCCCTCCGTACACAAACCACAAAGACTCGATGTCTTGCTTGTGGCACTCCGTAGTCCTCGGCGCGCACAAGGAAGTCCTTCGGATTTCGCTCGGGTTCCCACAGGCTACGGCCCTGATTGGAAACCAGAGCATCCAGTCGATAGCGGTCTTTTCCACCCGCGTTTCGCAGGCCGTGTGTAACGCGGTCGAATACCGACTCGCCCAAGTGGCGTGCGGAGAGCATCCCCTTCACGTTCTCCATGATCGCGACCGCCGGCTGTAGGTCCCGAAGTACGTTGACGTAGTCGTCATACAATGACTGCCGTTTGTCCGTGTCAGGGTCATACGCCTCGTTTCCGGCATTGCGAGCTCTCCCCACCAGCGAATACGACTGACATGGCGGCCCACCGAGAAGCACAGTGTTATCACCATACTCTTTCCTGATCTGCCTAACCCGATGCTGGACGACGCGGGTAGTGTCGCGGGTTCCAAGCTCCAAACAAAGGGTTTCGTCACAAGCTTCGAACCATTCCTTCGGATAAAGGCACTTCCAGTCCGGCTCTTCTTGGGCCCCATTGTTGAGGAAATCATGGTATTCGGACGGCAGGTCGGACGGTTCGAATTTGCGTAAGAACGCGCGCAACCGGAGCGTTTGGTAGGCGGATTTCTCCATTTCTACGGAGAGGAGAACGCGGAAACGAGGCTGGTCGCGCGCATCCCGATACGCGGCGAATCCTTCAGCGAGCCCTCCCGGCCCGGAAAACAGGTCCACCACCGGAACCACATCGGTCATCGCCTGATCGCTCCGACTACAACGGATTGCACACTCAAGGCGTCTGCCGTGTTGCGGTGTCCGCCCGGCGACCATCCGGCACCTTGAGATGCGCCTCAATCCGCTCTTCCACCGCCCCCATGTCGTTCACCTCGCACTCCCAAATCACCAAGACCCGCCAGCCGAGTTCTCTTAGGGCCATCTCGTTGCGGCGGTCTCGAACGACGTTGCCCTCGAATTTGTCCTGCCAGAACCGCACGCGTGTCTTCGGCGTGTAGGCGTATCTGCAGTCAGGATGCCGATGCCAGAAACACCCGTGGACCATAATGACCGCCCGGTATCGAGGAAAGACTATGTCCGGGCAGCCAGGGAGATCTTTACGGTGAAGCCGAAAGCGGAAACCCAGCCTGTGTGCGATTCGGCGGACAATGAGTTCGGGCTTGGTGTCACGACCCCGGATCCGAGACATCATCTCACTTCGCTTCTGGCTGTCCACAATGTCCGTCATCGCTGCACACCGGTCCCTTAGGGCTTGTTGCTTGTTCCCGCCGCTAGATCTGCGGTCCAAGATACCATGAGTGGAATCCCAATGGGAAACGGCTGGAATTCGAGCCGCGACCTGCTGGGCAAGGTGCTGGCCACCGGCGTCAATCACCTCGTCCGCCGCGGCATCGACCGGGGGTACGTGGAACGGCGGGAGGATCTCGCGGGCATTCGCGGCAAGCTGGCGGTCAGCGAGACGGCCAAGCGGGCACTGCGGTCGCGAGCCCGGGCCGCGTGCGACTTCGAGGAGCTGTCGGTGGACATCCTGCCCAACCGCATCCTGCGCACATCGCTGGGCAGCCTGCTGAGCCCCCGGATCCCTCTGGACCGATCCATCCGCGGCGAGGTGCGCTCCGCGTACCGGAGGCTCGACGGCGTCTCACGCGTCCGGCTGAAGAGGAACACCTTCGGCCAGGTCCAGCTCGGAGGCCAGCGCCGGGTCTACCATCACCTGCTCTCGGTGTGCCGGCTCCTCCACCACAGCGCGATGGTCGACGAGAAGACCGGCCACACCGCCTTCCGCGACTTCCGCCGCGACAAGGCCACCATGTGGAGGCTCTTCGAGGACTTCGTCACGGGATTCTACGAGCGCGAGCAGCGCCTCTACCGGGTGAATCCGGGAGGCCGCCGCCGGATCGACTGGGCGGACGCCCGCGCCACCGACGCCGCGAACCGCGCACGGATCCCCGTCATGGAAGCGGACGTCATCCTCGAATCACCCGAGCGCCGCATCATCCTGGACACGAAGTTCTACCTGGGCGCGCTCGCCCGCGGACGCGGGTCCGGGACGGGCTCCAGCGCTGGCACCGGCACCGGCAAGCTGCACTCGGGCAACCTCTACCAACTGCTCGCGTACCTGCGGAACCGCCAGGCCACCCGGCCGGACGGCGCGCGGCACGAGGGGATCCTGCTGTATCCGCAGGTGGGCGAGGAGCCGCTGAGGGCCGAGGTGTGGCTCGAGGGGTTCCGGATTCAGGCCCGGACGGTCGATCTGGGGCAGGAATGGCGGCGGATTCATGAGGAGATGTTGGGGGTGGTTGGGGGATCCACGCCGATCCAGACGCTTGAAATGACAAGCGCAGGTTACATGAAGTAACGTCTACACGACATTCTACCACGACGCGCGTGACCGCGGACGCGGCTTCGGCTTCGGCAGGAGCTCCCGAAACAACAAGTCCCAAACTGCTATGGAACCGCCCCTACTCCCGAGCGATCCTTACGCGCGACGGGCTTTCACTCGGCTCCACAACTGGATCCGGGAGCCCCAGTCCCCCCCAAAACCTGCCTCGCGCCATGAGCTCCCCGGAGTCCCGACGACACGACCAGTCCTACAATCTGCGGCCGGGCTGGTCCGCTCCCACGCCGATCTCCTGTGGAAGATCCACTTCCGCGGGAGCCGCCCACATCTGCTCCTCGCGATCGAGTTCCAGTCGGCGGTCGACCGCTACATGGCGGTGCGCGTCCACCACTACGTCGTCGCCGCCTACCACGGAATGACCGGCGCCAACGCTCAAGGCAACCAGCTCGCCCCCGGAGGCGGGCTGCCGCCCACGCTCGCAGTGACTATCTACAACGGAAAGGCCCGCTGGACAGCCGCGCGGGACATCCTCGAGTTGATCGATCCGGTATACGGCTGGCTCGCCGTACGTCAACCCGGACTGCGCCACGAGGTCCTTGACCTGCGTGATCGGGCGCGCCACCCTCTACCGAAGGCGAACGTGGTGTCGTGGATCGCGAGCCTGGAGCTTGACCCCTCCCCCGGCAACGTATCGCGCGTCGTTCACCGGGTGCTGGAGCGGTATCCCGGAGCGGAGCACGCGAGGCTGCGCGAAGCGTTCCGGGAATGGGTGCTGGGCGCGGCCGCATCGTGGGGGATCGGAGAAGAGGTGCTGGAAGAGGTGAAGTCGCTGAAGGAGGCGGAGATGATCTACGCAGGTGTGGAGGAACTGAAGGAGCAATACCGCGAGAGAAGTGAGCGCGCGCGCGTGGAGGGCCGCGCGGAAGGCCGGGCCGCAATCGTCTGTCGGCTGGCGAGGCTCAAGTTCGGCGCGGAGACGGCCGAGCCCCTTTCGCGGCTGCTGGAGGGCGTCGCCGACCCGGAGCGGATCGCCCGCATCGGAGACCGCATCATTGAATGCGAGACGGGTGTGGAACTGCTGGCAAGCGTTCGGCGCACCGTCGGGCCCGACGTGTAGAGGGGAGGCCCAAGGGAACGCTTGCTTGCCGGTCTTTCAGCTGCCAAAGCGATAGGACACACCTGCTGTGAGGGACCTTGCGATGCCGTGGATCGGCCCCGTCGATGTGGTCACCTCCCCGAGATCTCTCAGGTTGATGCCGACGCGGTAGTCCACCGAAGCGCTCAGTGTGGGCGATACAACCAGACTCACCCCGGCTCCGGTGACGAAGCGCCAGTCGGTGTCGACCCGTGACGCCGAACAGTCCTGCCGGTCGCCGAACGTCAGGCTTTCCCTCGAACATTTGACCGGGATACCCAAGGTGGGGCCGGCGGTGAAGCGAAGCGTGAGATGGTCGTCGACA
Organism: Gemmatimonadota bacterium; assembly: GCA_009841165.1. GTDB lineage: Bacteria > Gemmatimonadota > Gemmatimonadetes > Longimicrobiales > Gaopeijiaceae > Bin94. The sequence continues at coordinate 12,429 of VXMI01000078.1, forward strand.
CCGTACCGCGCCTGTCCAAGCACGGCGAAGTCGATGAAGTCGTGCATGTGTTGGCGGTCTTCCGCCTGGTGTGTCTCCGTATCAGGGGGGCACGGTGTGTCGAGTCGAACCGGAGCCTGCCGTTGTGCGGCCAGTGTGCTGGGCTCCCTCGGTCGCAGCCCGCAGGTCAGCGGTATGCCTCCCTGCTTGTACCGGAGCCCGAACTCAAGGCCGAGACGAGCGTCCGGGGGCGTGCGTGCGGTCAGCCCGACCGCCATACGAGTCTGCGATTGACGACTGGTGACGTCGGGCCAATACGGCCCCGCGCTGAACCCCACTTCGCCGATCTGCGGTTGGAGAACTGCTCCGAACACGCCCATCAGGACGAGGCCGGCGAGCTTTTCCATGATGTATCTCCTGCTGCGCACATGCCCGTCGGACAGATGCGTCGGTGACGAGACGCCCGGAAGGCGCGCCGGATTCAGGGGCTTGCGTCAGCTGCTACGGTCGGTGACCACTCGCGTGATCGCCGTGGTCCCGCAGCTGCGCGTCGAACCAGACATGAATCGCGGCCACCAGTCCCGGGTCCTCCGCTCTGTAGAGGATCTGACCACCGTCGTCGATCTCGCTGTACTCGATTGAGAGCCGTTCATGGCCCTGAACCAGCTGGTGAAGCCCGGCCATGTGCTCGCCGTGAATCATCGCCGGGTCGTGGAAGTCGCCCCTCGCAAAGCGCTCGGCTTCCACTTCCAGGTGCTCGCGGATGAGCGCCACCTGACGCGGGTCGGCGGCGTCCGCGACAACCTGTTGAATGCCCCCGAACTCGGTCTTCTCGAACACATGGGTGGTCGCATCGAGGTCGAAGGGCATCACCTGGGCGCCCGTGGCGGCGACCTGGGCCCGGCGCTCCTCGAGCTCCGACGACTGGTCAGCCGGCGCGCAGCCCAGCATGCACAAGGCTCCGAAGGCCAGGATCGAGGGCAGCGTTCGCCCCGTCCTGGCGGCAAGCCCTTCCAGCGGGAGGCCAACCCGCTCCCGCGTCCATCGAAGCACGTCGGGCGCCAGGTCCTGTGGGGCTCTTCGTCCGCTCACCCGCTTCTCCTTGTCAGCACGGTGTGTCGTCCGCTTCGGGTGGGCCGAATCGGTGTTCACGGTGGACCGCTGTAAACCAAGAGTGATTGGGCCCCTCCGGCAAGAGTCCAGCGGATCGGTGCCCCCCCCCCGAGTCTCCACGACGGGAGTCACCACGCGCGCCCCCATCGCCGCAAATCCCGTTACCCTACGATTCCCTTCCCACTCACACCCAGCGACCCATCTGCTCAACCCCCCGCTCACCATGACCAACCAGCTACCCGACAGTCTCGTACCAGGCGGAGTGTCGCCAGTCTTCACACAGGACACGATACCGGACGCCCTGCAAGCCGAGCACACCCTCGCCTCAGGACACTGGGCGGTGTTGCACGTGCTTGAGGGCAGCTTGCGATTCGTGAACATCGGCACCGGCGAGGAGCGGCTGATCTCGGCACCGGACCGCGTCACGATCCGGCCCGGCCTGCCCCACAGGGTCGCCCTCGAAGGCCCGTTGCGCTGCAGGATCGACTTCTACCGGGAGCCGTAGCTTTCGGCGCCCCGTACTCATCGTCCAGGCGGACGCATTCAACCGAAGCAGGCTCAGGACGGTAATTGGCGTGGCCGCTTTGGTACCACGATTGCGGGAATGTTCTTGATCGACTTGGAGTTGCGTCCGGTCCGTTCCTGGTCGCCACCGACGGTCCGTGCTGACAGGGCCCACCATGTTCGAGCACTTCCTGCCCTTCATCGTAACTGCCGTGCTCGGCTTCGTGGTGCAGCCGCCGATCACCGAATTCGGGTTCCACGGAGGGCCGCACTGGCCAGACACCTCCGATCGCGAATTGCACATGACGGTCGGGGCCACCGCCCATACGCCCCTGGGAGACCGATTCGGTGTCCAGCTCGGCGCCGCGTACACGCAACGAGGAGGCTCGTGGTCGTGCTGGTTGCTCCGGCCCATCCGGTGCAAGCTACGAGGCCCGTCTGGTCGCTGGCGTTGGCGTGGCGATCCAGGCATCCTCACGCGTCGACGTCACGGTCAGCCATACGTACGGCTTCGACCTCCAGGAGTGACAGATGCGCTGGTGACGAACGGCCATCAGTCCAGCCCCTCGGTGCACGCCCGCTCCAATCCCACGGCGTCCACGCGCTCGTGCAGCCGAAAGCGGTCGCCACCGGGAAAGACCACGAAGACCCGGTCGAGCTTGAGGTCGGCCAGCGCCGAGTGCATCGACCGCGTCATCCCGGGAGCGCTGGTTCGCTTGAACTCCACTCCGATCCGGCGTCCGCCATCGAACACCAGTAGATCGATCTCGGCGCCCCGGTGGGTCGCCCAGTAGTGGCAATCCTCCCAGTCGATTGAGAGAGCCCGCACCACCTCGTGCATCGCGAATCCTTCCCAGGAGGCTCCCGCTTTGGGGTGCCCGAGGAGTTCGGGCTCGGTCTTGAGCCTCAGCAGCGAGTGCAGCAGACCGGTATCGGTCAGATAGATCTTCGGAGCTTTGACCTGGCGCTTCTTCAGGTTCTCGAACCAGGGCGTCAGCTTTCGGACGAGCAGAGAATCAACCAGCGCATCGAGATAGGAATTGGCCGTTGGAGCACTCACCCCCAGGGAACGCGCGACCTCGGCAGCGTTCCAGCGGCCGCCGTGATAGTGAGCAAGCATGGTCCAGAAACGCCGCATGGTAGTCGCCGACACAGCGATCCCAAGCTGGGGCAGATCGCGCTCGAGGTAGGTGCGGATGAAGGCGGCGCGCCACGCCGCGCTCTGCGCTTCGTCGGACGCAAGAAACGAAAGTGGGAATCCTCCCCGGATCCACAGCCGGTCGATGCTCTCCTCGCCCGTCTCGTCCAGTCGAAACGGAGGCAGTTCGTGATAGACGATTCGGCCGGCGAGCGACTCGGAGGACTGCTTCAGCAGCTCCGGCCCGGCACTTCCCAGGACCAGGAATCGAGCCCTGTTGGCAGGCCGGTCCACAAGGACGCGGAGCAGCCGGAATAGCCCTTCGCTGCGCTGCACCTCGTCAATGATGACAAGGCCCTCCAAAGACTCGAGCGCGAGCTTGGGGTCCGCGAAACGTGTCTCGTCGGTCGGATCTTCGAGGTCGAAGAAGGTAACCCGACCCTGCTCGCGAGCTGCCAGGCCGCGGGCCAGAGTCGTCTTGCCCACCTGTCGGGCACCCACGAGCCCCACGACGGCGAATTGGCTCAGAAGGCGGCGAAGGCGCGCCTGGTGACGGATACGGGGAATCATGATGATAAACTAACCGGGAAAATCAAAAACACAACTTTCGTTATTCCCGTGTATGAACCAAACCAACAAACCCCCCTACCCCACCC
>VXMI01000100.1 GCA_009841165.1 Gemmatimonadota bacterium
GCCCGGATGCATCGCCTCCCGAATGCAGCGGAGACTTATTCCACGGCCTGCCAGACATCCACGCGACTCGCGGAGGTGACATGCTGAGGCACAGGATTGCCGTTCTCACGCTGACGGCCCTGACGGGTCTTCCGCTCGTCACCGCCGCACCAGCCGCCGCCCAGGAGGAAGCCGCGATCCCCGGCGTTCAGCTGGGACTTGCCTACGAGAATCTGTACATTCCGCCGCTGGCGATCCTTCCGTTCACCGGGCCGGACGCGAACGCCGCTCTCGTGTCCGGGATTCAGGGCATTGTGGCACGGGATCTGGACTACAGCGACCGCTTCGTCGTGCTGGATTCCCTCCCCGAGGGACTGACTGACGACGGCATCCAGTACAGCCTCTGGGACCAGTACGGCGCCGACTGGGTCCTCATGGGCGAGGTCGAGGCCGTCGCAGGACGTCATTTCCTGTCGATCGAGTTGCACGACATCGTCTTCACGAGCGTGGAACGCGGCCGCTTCGCCCTTCCCGCCCGCGACGACGAGGACTTCCGCATGGCGGTCCACCGGGTGTCGGACGAGATCGTCGAGTGGGTGACCGGCGAACCGGGTATCGCCGCCAGCCGCATCGTCTTCTCCATGAGGCCCTTCGGCAACCCAACCGCGAAGGAACTCTACATCGTCGATTCCGACGGCGAGAATCTGCAGCGGCTTACCTGGGACGAGAACCTGGCGATCTCGCCGACGTGGGCTCCCGACGGAAACCGGATCGCGTACGTGTCCTACAAGACGGGGTTGCCCGGGATCTACGAACTCGATCTTGCCGACGGGAGCGAGCGCCCGGTCGACACCGGCCGCGACGGCCAGCATATGACCCCGGCGTACCATCCGGACGGCGATGAGCTCGCATTCAACATCCTCGGCGCGGGGCTGTTCAGGTACGACCTCGGCGACAACTGCTGTCTCGTCCAGCTGGTCGGAGGGCGGGCCGAGAACCTCCAGCCGTCCTACTCGCACGACGGCGATGAGCTCGTCTTCCTGTCGAACCGCCTCGGTGAGGCCACGCCGCAGATCTACACAATGCCTGCGCGCGGCGGCAACGCCGACCTGCTCTCTCCCTATCGCTTCGGCCAGGGCGGCTACTTCGCCGACCCCGACTGGTCCCCGATCTCGAGCAAGGTCGCCTTCGCAGGCGGGATTGTGCGACGCCGGATCCTGAACCGGTACCACATCTTCGTGGCCGACACCGAAGTGGGTGACAACCGCCTGCGACAGCTTACCTGGGAGGGCAGCAACGAAGACCCGAGCTGGGGGCCAGACGGCAGGCACATCGTTTTTGTAGGAGAGCGGAGCAACGGATTAGGCGTGTTCATCGTCGACTCGGGGACGGGGCGGACGCGCCTCCTCGTAGCGAGTGTCGAGGCCGCCGACACGGACTGGTCGCCGGCGCTTGGCCCCCGCACTTGATAAGGCCAGACCGATCACCTATATACAACGAGTGCCGGACGTGGATTCGCAGGGAGACCTCACCCATATCATCAGAGGGAGCAGGTATGTCTAACCGTCGTTTGGTTCTCGCAGCTTTTGCCACCGCGATCGTGCTGGCCGCCTGTGGGAGCGAACCCGAACCGGAGATGGCGCCGGAGCCCACCGGCCCGACTGCCGAAGAGCTGGAGCGGATGCGGCAGGACTCGATCCGCAGGGCGCAGGAGGCCGAGGAAGCACGACTCAGGGCCGAGCGGGAAGCGGCCGAGCGCGAGAGACAGCGCCGCGCGGAAATGTCCCGCCAGACGCTTCGCGAAACGGTGTATTTCGACTATGACGAGGCCGCGATCCGGTCGGACACCGAGACGAGGCTCCGGGCCAAGCTGGACATTCTGCGCGCCAACCCGGGCGTCCAGTTGCGCATGGAGGGCCACGCGGACGAGCGCGGAACCTCCGAGTACAACATCGCCCTGGGGAACGAGCGCTCCGAAGCGGTGATCCAGTTCCTCACCGGGTTCGGGCTCGACGCGGGGCGTTTCAGCTCCGTTTCCTACGGAGAGGAGCGGCCTGCGGCCCAGGGGTCCAACGAATCGGCCTGGGCCCAGAACCGGAGGGTCGAGTTCGTCATCACGGCAGGTGGTGACGGCATCGGCCGCTAGCGCGCCGGGCGGGACCGCAGACCCGGCGCGGGGGTCGAAGACCGGAGCTTGCGCACCCTTGCGTTTGCGAAGGGCGGAGGAGGAGTAGTGTCGCACCGGATTGGCAGGATTGGACCGACAGCGATTCTCGTGGCCGTTGTCGTGCTGGGCGGCTGCGCCACGAGGGGCGACCTGCGTCAGCTTCAGTACGAAGTTCGCTCCCTGGCCGTCAGGCAGGACTCCGCTTTCCGGGCGTTGCAGCGCATCGTCGAGAGGTCCAACGGCGAGGCACTCGACTCGGTAGCCGAACTGGCCGAACTGCTGTTCGAGCTGCGAGGCGACTTCAACAACAGGCTGCTGGACATTCAGAATCAACAGCTCATCATGGGCGAACTGGTGGGCCAGAGCCAGCACAGCATCGCTCTGATGACCGAGCAGCTGAACGCACAGCGCCGGGAGATCGAGCGCGTCTCCCGCCAGCAGCCGGCCGACACCACCGCCGCGTCTCCGGAGGACGAAGGCGAGGAGTCTGCGGAGACCCAGCGTCCCGACCCGGCCGAAGATGCCTACAATGCGGTAGTGGGCCTGCTCGAGCGGGGCAGCGTGTCGGTGGCGCGAACCGGGTTCGAACAGTTCCTGGAGGAGTATCCGAACAGTGAATTCGCGGCGGGCGCGTACCTTCACCTGGCGGAGATCATGGCCCTCCAGGACGACGAGATCGAGGACGCGATCATCACGTACCGCATGATCCCGGATCTCTTCCCGGACGCGCCCGAAGTGCCGCAGGCGCTGTTCCAGGCGGGCCTTCTGTGCGCATCCATCGAGGACTTCGAACGTGCCCGCGGCTACCTGGAGTGGCTTGTCGAGTCATACCCGGACCATCGTCTCGTCCCCCAGGCCCGGGAACGGCTCGAGGAGATTCCCTGACGGGTTGCAGCGGGACCGGTGCGCTGGTGGTCCGGGCCGGTCTGCGGGATTGGTGATGGCCGGCCATGCGCTGTCCGTCGTGCGAGTGCGAAGCCACGAAGGTCGTGGACACGCGAGCAGCACGGGGCGGGCGGGCCGTGCGCCGCCGGCGCGAGTGTCTCCGTTGCGGCGGCAGGTTTACAACGTACGAGAACGTCGAGCAGCGCCCGCTTCAGGTGCTGAAGCGTGACGGGAGCGCAGAGGACTTCCAGCGCGACAAGCTTCGGGCGAGTATAGCTACGGCCTGCACAAAGCGCCCCGTGTCCCCGTCCGAAGTCGAGGCGCTGGTCGACCGGATCGAGGACGGGGTGTCGGGATCGGCGGGCGTCGAGATCTCGTCGGCCGTCATCGGCGAGGCAGTGATGGCGCGACTGGAGCCTCTCGACCGGGTCGCCTACATCCGCTACGCCTCGGTGTACAGAAACTTCCAGCACATCGACGAATTCCAGGAAGCCGTGGACGAACTGATCGTGAAAGAACGCAGGGTGGAACAGGGCCGTTTGCAGGTTGAGATGCCGCTGGAGGCGGACACCGCGTCACAGGGAGACGGCCAATGAGGCGGCTGCGCGAAGGACTGCTGGCCAGGAGCGACAACCCCAAGGCCGAGATGCCGTTTCTCGACCACCTGGAGGAGTTGCGCTGGCGGATCCTGTGGAGTCTGCTGGCCCTCATCCTGGGGGGTGTGGCCGGACTGGTGCTCGTCCTGTACTTCGATGTTCCCGAACTCCTCATCAGACCGGCCGTGGACCTCTTCGGTGAAGATTTCAGGCTGCTCACTCTGTCACCGGAAGCGAACTTCATCATCCTGCTCCAGCTCTCGCTGCTGGTGGGACTGATACTGGCGTCTCCGGTGGTCATCTATCAGCTCTGGGCGTTTTTTTCGCCCGCGCTCGAAGACCGCGAGAAGCGGGCCATTGTCCCGGCCCTGCTGATGGGTCTGGTCCTGTTCGTCGCGGGTGTGGCGCTGGCTTACTTCATTGTTCTGGAACTCGCACTGAGATTCCTGTCGGGAATCCTGATCGATTATCTCGAGGCGAGCTGGACGGCCAACTTTTACCTCGGTTTCGTCGTCAAAATGCTGTTGGCATTCGGGATCGTCTTCGAGTTGCCGGTGGTGGTCCTCGTTTTGAGCGTACTGGGGATAGTGACCCCGGAGTTTCTCCGAACGAAGAGGCGCCACGCCTTCGTCGCGATCCTTCTCCTTGCCAGCTTCATTTCGCCCGGAGACATGATCAACGTCACGATCGCGATGACGATTCCGCTGATTGCCTTGTACGAATCCAGCATCTTCCTATCGGTTCTGGTGTGGAGGAAGCGTGACGCCAGGGAACAGGAAGCCGACTCTTCGCCGCCCGACGGTGCGGTGGCGGCTGAAGACGGTGACGAGGCCGGGGCCGACGTCACCCCATACAACCACGGTGACCCGGCGGGGGGCAGCGCTCCCGCGACGCCGGACGGTGACGGATAGCGTGGCAGGCCGCCTTCGCCCCAGCCGTCTGCTCCCGGGGCTCGGACTGGCGCTGGCGCTGTCGGGGGCGGGCGCCCCGCTGGCGGCGCAGGAGATGCGCGACTCGTTGCAGAACGTGGTGCGCGAGCGACTCGAGCGTCTCACCCGGCGCCTGGGCGACACGACCGGCCTGGTGCCGATCGATTCGGTGGACAACAACCTGGGCGAGGTCGCCACGTCCGATTCCACGCTGATGGAGCTGCTGGCGCTGCCGGGCTACGACCTTGTGCAGTACCGGGGCCAGGCGGCCACCTTCGAAACCGCGTCGAGACTGCTGACCCTCTACGGGGCGGACGGCACCGAAGCGGTGATGAATCGTGAGGGGCTGGAGCTCGCGGCCGACTCCGCACTCGTCTTCAATGAAACGACCGGAAGACTGGTGACCATCGGAGATACGGCGAGATACCGGCCCGACCAGGGCGACGAAGTCGTCACCCGCAGGATCATCTTCGACCTCAACGAGGACCGGGGCACCGCATCCGATGTCAATACCACCATGGACGCGGGACTCGGAGAGTGGATCGTACGGGGAGATTTCCCCTGGGTGAACGCGGATGTGTCGTTCGGCCACGATGTCATGTTCACGAGCTGCGACGAGGAGGAGCCCCACTACCACTTCGTCGCTCGGGAGATCAAGATGACCGAGGGGGGCACCCTCGTCGCGCGCAACGTGCTGCTGTATTTCGCGGACGTGGGCGTGATGTGGCTCCCGTTCATCGCGCAGAGCACCGAGCAGGGTCGGCGCTCGGGACTCCTGCCAATCCGCTTCTCTGTGAACGACATCGTGCGGACTTCGGGCAGCTATGCGCGCCGGTTGTCCAACGTGGGCTACTACTGGGCGATCAACGACTATCTGGACGCCCAGGTCAGCATGGACTGGTGGAGCGGAAACTACACGGCGGTCACCGGCGCAACCCAGTTCCGCTGGCTGCGGCAGTTCATGGACTCGAACATCAACTTCCGCCAGTTCTGGCGAACAAACGGCGCATCCGAACTGGCCTTCGACGCCGGCTACAACTGGGAAATCTCGGAGCGCACCAAGCTGCGCCTTGCGGCCCGGTACGCCTCGAGCGCGTCCTTCGTCCGCCAGAATTCCTTCGATCCGCGCGAGGTGACTCAGTCGATCGACTCGGACGGCGGGTTCAACCGGCGATTCGACTTCGGCACGCTCTCGCTGAGCGCCAACCGGAGGCAATTCCTCTCCGACGACCGTGTGGAAATGACGCTCCCCACCGCCAACTTCTCCCTGTCCACGATCACGCTCTTTGCCGCACCGCCGAACCGGGCGCGGTTCTACAACAACGCCACGGTGTCGGGTTCGCTGAGGCTCGCGCGCGCGATCCGCGACCTCCCGGCGCCGATGATCACGGAGGAACAGCCGTTCACCCTGGCCATGGCGGATGAGCAGGACTGGCGCGGCGGCGCGTCCGCCAGCCTGTCGGCGGGCAATATCTCGATATCCCAGAGCGTGGACTTCAACCGCAACACCAAGCTCGACCTCCCAGGGAACTTCTTCGATCCAATGATGCCGGCGCAGCGGGCCGGGCTCGGTAGCGTGGCGGATCTGCAGCGCTCGATCGTCTACCCGCACGCCGCCCAGGACGAGATCGACTTCACGGCCGAGAACGTCACCTGGTCGACCAGCATCAACTACCAGCAGACCCTGGTCGGCTCCACGACGATCACGCCGCAGATTTCGCTCTCGGGGCGCTCCGTCGGTTCGGATACCCTGTCCGCGGGAGGGGGCGGTTTCGTCTCGGCGCCCAGCCGCTTCTCGCTCGGCGCCCAACTGAAGTCGGACTTCTACGGTTTCTTCCTCGACGGGACGCTTCGCCACAAGGTGTCGCCCACCTTCGACTATGCCTACACGCCCGAGGCCACCCCCAGCGCGCTGCAAACGGCCATCTTCGGCAACCGGGCGATCCAGCCCAAGAACGAGATCCGGTTCGGGCTCACCCAGACCTTCGAGATGAAGGTGGGGGACGAAGAGGCCGACTCGGCAGCCGCCGAAACCGCGGCCGCCGATCCGTCGGGGGGCCCCCGGCGACTTCCCCAGGCGCAGAAGGTGACCGTGCTGGCCCTGCGCTCCAGCGCGGTGACCTACGATTTCGAGCAGGCGAGCGAGCTGGGGCACTTCACCCGCGGCTTCGCGGACAACCTGCGGGTTTCGCACCAGATCAGCTCGGACTACCTGCGCGGCCTCACGGTGTCGCTGGAGCACCTCCTTTTCGACGATGTCGGCATCGGTCCGCAAGGCGCGCGCAGCTTCTCGCCCTTCATCTCAAACCTCAATCTGGGGTTCTCGATGGGCAGCCAAACCGCGCTCTTCCGCTGGCTGAGGGGCCTGACCGGAGGAGAGGTGGCGGAAGAGGGCGACGCGGCCCAGGCGGGGCAGACCCAGGAAACACAGGATGACCAGCGTGATCCGGCGGGGTTTGAGACCGAGGACCTGGGCGAGTCCACCATCGTGCCCGGTGGCGGCCGTGAACGTGCGGCGGGACCGCGCCGGCAGCAGGGCGAGGTGGGAAAATGGGACGCGTCATTCTCCTACTCGCTGGCCCGTGACCGCGGGATGGGCGCGACCAACAACCAGATGCTGCAGGCCACGCTGAACTTCCAGCCCACCGAGAAGTGGTCGGTCCGGTGGCGCACCTCGTACGACGTCGTGGCGGGGGTCTTCAACGACCACATGATCAGCCTGCAGCGGGAAATGCACCGGTGGGAAGCCGACTTCTCCTTCCGGCAGACCGCGACAGGCAACTGGACCTTCCTCTTCGAAGTGGCGCTCTCGGACAACCGCGACCTGCACTTCGACTACGAGCAGCGCACCGGAGGGGCCGAGGGCCGCTAGCGGGTCGCGGAAGCAGCCCCGTCCGGATGCACCGCTGCTCGAATGCCCGGAGGATTCTGTCTGCGATCTGCGATGTGTCCGTGACGCAGGCGTGGTGGCGTCCCCCTGAGAGGACAGCCCAAGGTGCGTCACAGGGCCCCGAGAGGGCGTCTGCCCCCTGTTTTCACCTCCCCGCAGCCTCGGCGGCTCTGGTACGGCATGTGCATGAGGCGACTGGCGGGAACTCGCGGGCGGTCCCGACGGGATCTCGATGGACCGAACTGGCAGGACACATGTGACCGAGGGGAGGCATGGAGATGAAACGGCGATGGACGACCGGTTTGCTGATTGCAGTGGTCGCGAGCGTGCCGCAGGCAGCCTGCGACGAAGACTTCGGAATCACCTACGTGGCGGACGAACCCGACGCGCCACGGGACCTGACCGGGTCCTACTACAATCGGGGCGTAGACCTCTCGTGGCGCCTGGGGCCGGACTGGAACGGCGAACCCTTCCGCGTCTACGGCAAGCGGGTGAGCGATGCGGACTACTTCTTCATCGCCGAAGTGACCAGCTGCATCGATGCGGTGTGCGTGTATCGCGACATCAACGTCAGGGCCGGCGTCACCTACGAATACTACGTGGCCGCTGTCGACCCGGACACGGGCGTGGAGACGCCGAGCGAGTACGCGGTCGAGGTCCGGGTGCCGGAGCCGGTGCCGCCGCCCGTGCCGGAGCGCCTGCAAACGGTGGCTCTCGACGGTGCTGCCTACCTGCACTGGGACGATTCGCCGGCGCTGGAGGACGACTTCCTGGCCTACCGGATCTACGCCTCGGCGGACGACGGCTACTACCTCGTGGGCGAGACGGACTCCCCGGGTTTCGTGGACCTGCTCGCCACGAACGGTCACACGACGTCATACTTCGTGACATCCCTCGACGATCAGGGTCACGAGAGCGACGGCAGCGAAGCGATGGACTGCACCCCCAGGCTCGACTACGCGGGCGAGATCATGTACGCGCACGGCGATGTGCCGAGCGCATCGGGCTTCCGTTTCCGGGAATCGGAGGATGCGCAGGCGGTCATGGCGGGAGACAGAGAGGATCGACACTTCCGGCTCGAGAGCGACCGGCAGGGACTGTGGATGGTGCCGGGACCGCGAGCGCGAATCCACCCGGAGAGCCGCTGGACCACGTCGCTGAAGTGCGGTCCCGGCGCGGATCCGGACTGCGAGTCATGGGAGATCGCGCCGCGCTCGGGATACTCCACGGCGCGGGCCGCTCTGGATCCCGGCTATACCTACATGTTCCGCGTACCGGGGGACGACGGCGAGACCCGGTTCGGCGCGCTGCGCGCCACGATCATCGGGGTCGACCAGGAGGGAGACGAGCTGATCGTCTTCGACTGGGCCTTCCAGACGCAGCCCGGGAACCCCCATCTGAGCCGCACCGCGGGGACCAGCGGAGGGTGAGCCTGTCGGCGGCATGATTCAGGTCGTGGAGGCGGTCCCCAACTTCAGCGAGGGCCGCGACCCGGCCTTCGTGGCGGCGGCCGCCGACGCGTTCGCCGCCACCGGGTGCGAAGTCCTCCACACGACACTGGATCCGGACCATCACCGGTCGGTGGTGACGGTGATCGGGTCGCCCGGCGCGGTGGAGCGGGGATCGCTGGCCGCGGCTGAAGTCGCACTGGAGCGGATCGATCTGCAGAGGCACAGGGGTGTGCATCCAAGGGTGGGTGCGCTGGACGTGCTTCCCTTCGTGCCGCTTCACGGGATCGATATGGAGGCGGTGATGGGGTTGTCCCGCCGGGTCGCCCATGGAATCGCTCGCCTCGGGATCCCGGTTCACTTCTACGCCCGGGCCTCGCGGCCTTTCGGTCGCACTCTGGCGGCGATCCGGCGCAGGGGGCCCGGCAGGCCTGACGCGGACCTGCCGGGCCTTGACGACGATGGGAGGCCCGTGCACACGCGTGCGCACCCCACGGCCGGTGCGACCTGCATTGGCGCCCGCGACGTGCTTCTGGCCTGGAACGTGGACGTGGAAGGTCTGTCCCTGGAGTCGGCCAGGAAGATCGCGGCCCGGATCCGGGAGGCGGGGGGCGGCTTCCCCGGTCTGAGGGCCCTTGCGTTGAGGCTCCCCAGGCAGCAGCGCATGCAGATCTCGATGAATCTCGAGGATCCGATCGCGACTCATCCCACCGAAGTCTTTCACGCCATCGAGCGTCGGGTACGGCGAATGGGGGGCGCGGTACAGGGCACCGAGGTGATCGGGATGTGTCCCGACCAGCTCGCGGACCCCGCCGTCGCGCGGGAGATGCGGATCCGTGACTGGTCCGAGAACCGGGTTCTGGGACACCACCTGCGGGCCTTCGTCGGAGGCGGGAGCGGATAGGCCGGGGCGGTCGAGCCTCCGCCTTGTGTGGAGCAGCCTTCTACATTTCTTTTCTGGAGCGCGCCCGCCCTGGCCCCGTGCGAATCGGGACGAAACGGCGCGACGACGATTGTCCAGCACACCACACTCGGGACGAATGGATCGGAGCACGGCCTTGAAGACGGCGCCGGCGGGCCTCGCCGGAATAAAAGCCCCGGTTCAGGATCGCCTCGACAGCGTGATGGAGGAGTTGGGCCGCATCGCCGTGGCCGACTACTCGATGGTCGACGAAGTCAACGACTATCTCCTCCGGGTTCCGGGCAAGATGTTCCGCCCCACGCTGGTGCTGCTCTGCAGCGAGATCGAGGGAGAAGCCTCCGACGACGCGGTCACCCTGGCCGCGGTCGTGGAACTGGTGCACATCGCCACGCTGGTGCACGACGATGCGGTGGACCACTCCGTGCTGCGGCGCGGGATGCCTACGGTGAACTCGGTGTGGACCCACCAGATCGCCATCATCATGGGGGACTACCTGTACAGCCGTTCGGTGACGGAGCTGGCGCGCCTCGGAGATCTCGATGCGGTCCGGGTTCTGGCAAAGGCGGCCAATACCATGAGCGTCGGCGAAATGAGGCAGTTGGTGTCCTATGACGACATCACGTACTCGGAAGCCGAGTACTACCGTCTCATATCGGCGAAGACCGCCTCGCTGATGTCGGCGGCGTGCGAACTTGGCGCCCTGGCCGGCAACCCGTCACACCGGGTTTCCCTGCGCAACTACGGGCATTTGCTGGGCATGGCCTTCCAGATCACGGACGACATGCTGGACTACGTGGGCAGCCAGGACATCACCGGAAAGCCGGCCGGGCTGGATCTTCGCGGCAGGAAGGTGACCCTGCCCCTCGTCGGAGCGCTCCGGGAAATGTCGCCTCAGGAGGTGGACGAGGTGCGGCATCTCTTCACGATGACCGAACCGGACGACGAAGGGGTGGACCGGGTCATATCGCTGGTACGCCGAAACGGCGGGATCGAATACGCCAGGGAGAAGGCCGTGGCATACGCCGACGCGGCCGAGGGCGAGCTCCGCGACCTGTGCCCGGGGCCGGCGCTGGACGCGTTGCGGGACGCCGTCCTCTACGTTACCGATCGGTCGCTGTGACGATGGCCGAGGCCCGCCACACCCGCCGCCGGATCGTGAGACGGGGCCTGTTTGCCCTCGTGTTCGGACTCTTTCTGGGTGGATTGTTCACAAAGCTGGCCGAGGTCTTCCTGCCTCAGAGCGCCGCTCGTGCATTCCTGACGACTTCGGTTTCCCAGTCGGTGGGTCCGTTCTTCCTGGATCTCGTTTCGGTGAGCATCACGCTGGGCCCGGTGAGCATCGCCCTGAATGTGCTTACGCTGGTGGGAATCCTGATCGCAGCGGTGGCGGTCCGGTCCTGGATCTGATTAGTTTGTCCATCCAGCCCGCGACCGGCCGGTCGATCAGGGAGAGTCCCTCCGGGGGTAGCGGGCAGAGGAGGTAGAAGACATGCCATTCGGTCTTGGCGTAGGAGAAATGATTCTGGTCTTCCTGGTCGTTCTGCTCCTTTTCGGAGCAAAGCGCCTGCCGGAGATCGGGACCTCCCTCGGCAAGGGAATCAGGGAATTCAAGTCCTCCGTCCGGGAAGTCCAGTCATCGGTTCGTGTGGACAAGGAACTTCCGGCCCCCCGCGAAGAATCCGCCGCTTCGGAGAGCCAGGAGGAGGGCTCCCCCCGCCGCCTGACGACGAGTTGATCCCGGCCAGGCGCCGCCGGAGGCCCTGAAGCCTGGCGTCGGGCGTATGCCGCGGGGTCGCTAGAAGACCGGCGGCAGCGGCAGCTGATCTTCGGCTGGCGCCAGGACCTGCTCCCTGCGGTCCACGATGTTCGCATTCGCACGCAGCGCCTCGATCCACTGCGTGAGCCGCTGTTGCTGGATCAAGCCGACCGCCTGCGCGCGCTGCACGTCGACCTGTTCGAGCCAGGCAAGGCTGTCCGCGGCTTCGGAGCCGGTCCGTTCGATGACGTATGCGTTCCGGTTTGCTTCGACCGCGTCCGACACCTCGCCGACCTCGAGCCCGAACGCCGTTCCGACCGCGGCGTTGTGTCGTCCCAGTCCGGGGACGAAGTCGTTGCGGGCGAAGGGACCCGCGTCGCGTACCTCCAGCCCGAACTCGCGGGCGACTTCGGCCAGCGTCCGGCCCGCATGAACCTCGACCGCCAGTTCGCGGGCTTCCTCCAGCGCGGTCGCCACCTTCTTGTCTGTCCCGATGTTGCCGCGGATGGCGACCTCCGCCTCCTCGATCGACAGAGTGCGGGCCGGATCGATGGACACCACCTCGATGGCGTAGAACGTCGTCCGGTTCTCGAACACCGGACTCACGTCACCGACCATGGTCTCCGGGTCGAACACCCACTCGCCGCCCTCCGCCACATCGCCGGCACCGGGCACGATGGGAAGGGTCTCGATGAGGTCCACCGTATCGGTTTCCAGCCCGAGGGACACGGCGGCATCGGTGAGGGGCATCGACTCGCCGAGTTCTTCCAGCGAATCCGCGGTGGCCAGAAGGTCGATCTCGGACTCGTCGGTTCGGACAAGCGGCAGCAGGATGTGGCGTGCCTGCGCCGAGTCCTGTCCCCAGCGCTCGCTCACTTCGATCAGATGCACCCCGAAGCTCGTTCGCACCGGTTCGGTGACCCGGCCGAGCGACGCAGCGAAGACAGCGGAATCGAACTGGGAGACCATGGTTCCCTGCGAGAAGACGCCGAGGTCGCCGCCGTCCGGGGCCGTCGCCTCGTCGGTGCTTTCGCGCATCGCGACCTCGCCGAAATCCTCGCCGTCGAGGATCGACTGGCGGATCTCGAGAGCCCTGTCCATGACTGCCGTGGTGTCGGCGGGCGTGGGCGCTTTCGTGAACGCGACCGAAATGACACCGGCGCTCGCGGGAACCGTGAATTCATCGGTGTTGTCGTCGTAGTAGCGCGAGATCTCCTCGGGTGAGATCTCGATCTCGTCGTCGGAGACGCGCGATAGCGGTTCGAAGGAGACGTAGCTGGCGCTGGCTCGCTCGTTCAGGTCCTTGTACGCGCTCCACAGTTCGGCATCGGAGACGTAGATCCCGGATGACACCTGGCGCAGCAGCTTGCCTCGCGGAATGACGTCGCGGTAGTAGGCCTCGAGCTGCAGTTGCGTCAGATTATCGGCCGTGGCCAGGAACTGCTGGTACTTGGTGATATCGAACACGCCATCCGTCTGGAACGCGGCGCTGGAGATCAGATCCGGCGGCGGGCTCAGCAGCGCCGCCGTCTGCACTTCCTCGTCGGTGACGATGATCCGTCTGCGCTCCAGTTCCTGCTGGATCAGGATCGAATTGACGACTTCGTCCCAGGCCTGGTCTTCCAGTTCCGAGTTCTGCGCGTTGGTGATCGGCTCTTCCTGGAACTGAGCCAGCTGGTCGTAGAGATTGCGGTACGAAGCCATGTACTGGTCGTAACTTACGGGGGTGCCGTTCACGCGGCCGATCTCGCCGAAGGACCCCGATGTCTGGCCGGTGATATCCATGCCCCACTCGAAGAACATGAGTCCCCCGAAGGCCAGGGCCACGAGGATCATGATCCACTTCGTGCTTCTTCTGAGTTGCTCCATCATGGCGGTTGCCACCTCCTTGCAAGGACAGGGAAGCTAACGCCTTGCCGGACCCGTCTTCAAGGAATGACGAGCGCGTTGACACTTTCGTCCGGCAAAATCTACCTTTCGAGCCCCGGCGGCGGTGGATACACCCTCGGTCGAAAGTGCCCGAAAGCGCGCGCCTGGTGCGGCGTTCGCGTTCCTTTTTTGCCTGTTCAATCCAACGAAAGGAACGACCTGGTGAGGATTGCCGTGGTGCACGGCCCCAACCTGAACCTTCTCGGAACCAGAGAGCCGGAGGTCTATGGGACGGCCACCCTGGCCGACGTCGACCGGGCGCTGGAGGAGCTGGCTCGCGAAGTCGGCGCCGAGGTGGAGTTCTTCCAGTCCAACTGCGAGGGAAGGATCCTCGACTATCTGGCGGAGATCCGTGAACGCGTGGACGGCGTGCTGATCAACCCGGCCGGACTGGGCCATACCTCGGTAGCCCTGCTCGATGGCCTGCTGGCAACGTCCAGACCGTTCGCGGAGGTCCACCTCAGCAATCCCTCGAGCCGCGAGAGCTTCCGGCACCGCTCTTTCCTGTCGGCGGCGGCGGTCGGCGTAGTCGCCGGTTTCGGTGTCGACAGCTATCTTTCGGGCTTTCGCTGTCTCAACAATTACCTTGTTCGGCGGAGCGGCGCGGCTCAGTAGAAGCCAGGCCCGCCGATGGCGAGGATTCGAAACCGGTCTCAATGGCAACTACCGCAAACTTTCGCAACGGGATGGTCCTGGAAATCGACAACGTCCTCTGGACCATCACCTACTTCCAGCATGTCAAGCCCGGAAAGGGCGGGGCTTTCGTGCGCACCAAGCTCAAGAACGTGCTCTCGGGCGCGGTCGTGGACAGGACCTTCCGGGCCGGCGAGCGGGTGACCAGCGTCAGGCTGGAGAGGCGCCCGGTCAGCTACTCCTACACCGACGGCGAGCTGTTCCACTTCATGGACCAGAAGACCTACGACCTGATCCCGATCAGCGGGGATATGCTCGGCAAGGACCAGTTGAAGTACCTGAAGGAGAACATGGACTGCCACGGGCTGGTCCATGACGGCAACGTCCTCAGCGTGGAGTTGCCGGACTTCGTGGAACTCGTGGTCACCGACACCGATCCGGGCTTCAAGGGCGACACGGCGCAGGGCGCCACCAAGCCGGCCAGGCTCGAAACGGGGGCGGTGGTGCAAGTTCCGCTCTTCGTAGAGGTCGGGGATCGGCTCAGGATCGATCGGCGTGAGGACAAATACCTGACACGGGTGAGCGGATGATCGACATCGAGCTTCTACAGGCGCTGGTCCGCCTCGTGGACGAATCGTCGCTGGACAGCCTCGAGATCGAACGGGGAGCGACCCGGATTCGGCTGGCCAAGTCTCCCAGCGGCGTCGTGGTTCCGCAGGCGTTGCCGGGGGTTGCGTCCCTTCCCGCAGAGGCGGCTCCACCCGCCCTTTCGTCGGGCTCCGAACCGGCGTCGCCCGCGCAGTCCGCTCCGGCATCCGAGCCGCCCGCGGCCAATCTGGTGGAGGTCACTTCGCCGATGGTCGGCACCTTCTACCGGGCGCCGTCACCGGAGGCGGAACCGTACGTGGAGGTCGGGACGTCCGTCGCGGCGGGCGACGTTCTGTGCGTCATCGAGGCGATGAAGCTGATGAACGAACTGGAGTGCGAAGTGGCGGGGCGGATCGTCGAGATCTGTGCCGACAACGCCGAGCCGGTCGACTACGGGCAGCTTCTCTTCCGCGTCGATCCCGCCTGATCCAAGGACCGCTGGGACCGCATGTTCACAAAACTCCTGATCGCAAACCGGGGGGAGATCGCGCTCCGCATCGTACGCGCGTGCCGCGAACTCGACATCGCCACGGTCGCAGTCCATTCGGAAGCCGACCAGGAGTCGCTCCACGTGCGGTTCGCAGACGAAGCCGTTTGCATCGGTCCGGCCCGCCCGGCCCAGTCCTACCTGAAGGTGACGCGCATCGTCGCCGCGGCGGAGATCACCGGGGCGGAGGCGGTTCACCCCGGCTACGGTTTCCTGGCGGAGAACGCCGAATTCGCCGAGATCTGCCGGCGCTCCGATCTGGTGTTCGTGGGACCGACCCCCGACCAGATCCGGTCCATGGGCGACAAGGCCGTGGCCCGCGAAACGATGCACGCCGCGGGCGTGCCGGTGGTCCCGGGATCGGATGGAATCGTGGAGGACGAAGGCGAGGCGCTCTCCATCGCCCGGGAGATCGGGTTCCCGATCATGATCAAGGCGGCGGCGGGCGGGGGCGGGAAG
>VXMI01000202.1 GCA_009841165.1 Gemmatimonadota bacterium
TCGTGCGCTCGAAGGTCTCCTTCGCCATTCTTTCCTCGTCCGGGTTTGCGGTGGTTGAGGCAAGGTCGTCAGACGCCCGCCAGGACTTTCTTTCCGGCCTTGCTCGCGGCCGTCTCTTCGTAGTGTGAGAACTGCATGGTGTACACGGCGCGTCCCTGGCTCAGGGACCGCAGCCTGGTCGAGTAGCCGAACATCTCGCCGAGAGGCACACTCGCTCCGATTACCTGGGCATCTCCGCGATCGGTCATCCCCCCCACCCGGCCGCGCCGAGCGGAGAGATCGCCGATGAGGTCACCCATGTACTCGGATGGGGTGACGATCTCGACATCCATCACCGGTTCCAGCAGCACGGGACCTGCCCTCTTCAGGGCTTCCTTCATCGCGATGGTGCCGGCGATCCTGAACGCCATTTCGCTCGAGTCGACATCGTGGTAGGAACCGTCCGTCAGTGCGGCCCTTACGTCGACCACCGGATAGCCTTCCACCACGCCCGAGCTGAGGGCGTCGCGAAGTCCCTGCTCCACGGCCGGGATGTACTCCCGCGGGACCACGCCCCCCTTTATCCGATCCTCGAACACGAAGCCCGAGCCCTGTTCACCGGGTTCGAGATCGATCACCACATGGCCGAATTGACCCCGCCCGCCGGTCTGCCTCACAAACCTGCCGACAACCCTGGACGCCGACTTCCGGATCGTCTCGCGGAAGGCCACCTGCGGCCTTCCGATGTTGGCCGAAACCGAGAACTCGCGGCGCAACCGGTCGACAATGATCTCGAGGTGGAGTTCCCCCATGCCACTGATGATCGTCTGCCCGGTTTCGGGGTCCGTGTGCACCCGGAAGGTCGGATCTTCCTCGGCGAGCTTCGCGAGCCCCGTACCGAGCTTGTCCTGATCGGCCTTGGTCTTCGGCTCGATGGCAACCGCAATGACGGGTTCCGGGAAGCTCATCGCCTCGAGAATGATCGGATCGTCGGGCACGCAGATCGTGTCACCCGTGCGAACGTTCTTCAGGCCGATGACCGCGACGATGTCGCCCGCGAACACCTCCTCGCGCTCTTCACGCTTGTTGGCGTGCATCTGCAGAAGGCGGCCCGCGCGCTCCTTTCTTCCCTGGGTCGCGTTGAGAACCCGGCTGCCCTTGGGCAAGGACCCGGAGTAGACCCTCAGGTACGTCAGTCTTCCGACGTAGGAGTCCGTCATGATCTTGAAGGCCAACGCCGAGAACGGCGCATCGTCGGACGCCTCGCGGGTCTGCCGCTCGCCATCGCCGTACGGCGGACGCCCTTCGATCGCGGGCACGTCCAGCGGCGACGGGAGGTAGTCGATCACGCCGTCGAGAAGCCGTTGAATGCCCTTGTTCTTGAAGGCGGACCCACAGAAGACGGGAAACAGCGTGCCAGAGTTGGTCGCGGCACGGATCGCCTGGCGCACATCGTCTTCCCCGAGTTCCTCACCAAGCAGGTAGCGCTCCAGCAGCGCATCGTCGTGCTCCACGGCGGCTTCAACGAGGTCGTGGCGCAGGCCCTCCACTTTTTCGCGCAGCGAGTCCGGGATGTCGACCTCGACGATCGTGGCCCCGAGTTCGTCGTCCCACACGAACGCCTTCATCGCGACGATGTCGATCACCCCCGTGAACAGGTCCGCCTCCCCGAGAGGGTATTGCACTGCGAATGCGTTCGCGCCAAGGCGTTCGCGCATCATCCGGATCACGTTCTCGAAATCGGCGCCGGTGCGATCCATCTTGTTGACGAAGGCGATCCGGGGGACCCCGTAGCGGTCAGCCTGCCGCCACACGGTCTCGGACTGCGGTTCGACGCCACCGACCGCACAAAAAACAGCGATCGCTCCGTCAAGTACGCGAAGCGATCGCTCTACCTCGGCTGTGAAGTCCACATGGCCGGGGGTGTCGATGATGTTGATTCGGTATTCCGACCCATTCCGCCGCCAATAGGCGGTCGTCGCCGCGGAGGTGATGGTGATCCCGCGTTCCTGTTCCTGTTCCATCCAGTCCATGGTCGCCGCGCCTTCATGGACTTCGCCCATTCGATGGAGGCGGCCGGTATAGAACAGGATCCGCTCGGTCGTCGTCGTCTTGCCGGCATCGATGTGGGCCATGATGCCGATGTTCCGAAGCTTCGGAAGTGGTGTTTTCCTTGGCATTTTCTATTCTTCAACTCAGATTTCGGCCGTGCCTGTCAAACAGCGTTCCCGCCTGGGATCCCTCCCTGCCTGCCGGTGCCCAGGGGCCCGATGGCGGCGGGCTGGACGGCTTACCAGCGGTAGTGCGCGAACGCCTTGTTGGCTTCGGCCATCCGGTGCGTATCATCCTTCTTCTTCACGGTCGCGCCCTCCCCCCTGCTCGCAGCGAGGATTTCGCCGGCAAGGCGTTGGGACATGGTCCGCTCTCCCCGTTTCCGTGAGAAGCCGATCAGCCACTTGATGGCGAGCGCCTGGCGACGCTCCGGCCTCACTTCGATGGGGACCTGATAGGTGGCGCCTCCAACACGGCGGCTCTTCACTTCCAGAGCCGGTTTCGCGTTTGTCAGCGCCTGCTGGAAGACGTTCATGGAGGGCTGTCCAGCCTTGGTTTCCACGATGCCCATGGCGTCGTAGAAGATGGCCTCAGCCAGGGACTTCTTGCCGTCCAGCATCAACCCGTTGATGAACTTCTGGACGACTACGGATCCGTACCGCGGGTCTTCCGGAATCTTGCGGCGAACTGCCCTCGAACGACGGCTCATGACGGCGACTTCACAGGTACGGCCTACTTCGGCCGTTTCGCTCCGTACTTGGACCGGGCCTGTTTGCGCCCCGCCACGCCCGAAGTGTCCAGCGTCCCCCGGACGATATGGTAGCGGACGCCAGGGAGATCCCTCACCCTGCCCCCTCGGATCAGCACGATGGAGTGCTCCTGGAGGTTGTGGCCCTCGCCGCCGATGTATGCCGTTACTTCGTAGCCGTTGGTCAAGCGAACGCGAGCGACCTTCCGCAGCGCCGAATTGGGCTTCTTGGGGGTGGTGGTGTACACGCGGGTACACACCCCCCGCTTCTGCGGGTTCTTCTGGAGCGCGGGCGACTTGTTCTTCTTCGCGATCCGCGCCCGGCCATTCCGGACCAGCTGGTTCAGAGTAGGCATGACGGCCGAACTCGTTCCTCGTCTCTTCCTCTCGTGCGGGAAACCAGCAACAGGGGCGAACAAAAGCGCGCTTGGGGCAATCAATCAAGCGCGCCGATTCGCCCGGAGAGCTGAGCCTCCAGGCCATTTCCTGGACAGCCTGGAAAAGCTAGGGGAAGACCCCCACCGTGTCAACAGGAGCAGAGGTCGGCGGCGACCCGGATCACGGTCCCCGGGGCGAGGTCGCCCAGGTCCCCGGGGGAGCACGTGGTCCACCGCCGCCACCACCCGGCCTACTCCGCCGGGACTTCCTCCACTTCCGCACCGAGGCCGGGCAGGAACTCGCCCGGGTCGGTCAGCGGCAGGATCTCTTCATCGTAGTAGTCCCGCTCCACCTGGAACTCGATGTCGTGCCACCTGTGCGCGCCGGTTCCGGCCGGGATCAGGTGCCCGATGATGATGTTCTCCTTCAGGCCCTTCAGGTCGTCCCTGGCGCCCCGCACCGCCGCGTCGGTCAGCACTCTGGTGGTCTCCTGGAAGGAAGCCGCCGAGATGAATGAATCGGTGGTGAGGCTCGCCTTGGTGATGCCGAGCAGGAGCGGCTCATAGATGGCCGGCTTCTTCCCTTCCGCCTGCGCGAACTCGTTGATCTGCCTGAATTCCACCCGGTCCACGTGGTCGCCCTCCAACAGGTGGGTCTCGCCCGGATCGACGACCCTCACCTTCTGCAGCATCTGCCTGACGATCACACCGATGTGCTTGTCGTTGATGGTCACGCCCTGAAGCCGGTAGACTTCCTGGATCTCGTTCAGCAGGTACTTCTGAACGGCTCGCGGCCCCTTGATCTTCAGGATGTCGTGGGGGTTGATCGGCCCCTCCGACAGCCGGTCGCCAGCGCGAACCTGGTCACCCTGATGGACGCGCATGTGCTTTCCTACCGGCACATCGTACTTCCTGCGCTGACCACTCTTC
Source organism: Gemmatimonadota bacterium (assembly GCA_009841165.1). Lineage (GTDB taxonomy): Bacteria > Gemmatimonadota > Gemmatimonadetes > Longimicrobiales > Gaopeijiaceae > Bin94. The sequence continues at coordinate 4,087 of VXMI01000202.1, forward strand.
GGCGCCACGAACACCTCACGCTTGCCCCGCTTGATGTCGCCGAAGGAGACCGTCCCGTCGATCTCCGTGATGATCGCCGGATCCTTGGGACTGCGAGCTTCGAACAACTCCGCCACTCGGGGCAGGCCGCCCGTGATGTCGCGGGTCTTGTAGACTTCGCGGCTGATCCTGGCAATCCTGTCTCCCGGGCGCACTTCGTCGCCGTGTGAGCACATCAACTGGGCGGCCACCGGTATGATGAACTCCTTCACCAGCTCGCTCGACGGTGCCTCCCCCGCGCGGATCTGGATCGTCGGATGCAACTTCTTGTCCCTGTCCTCGATCACCATCATCTGGCGGCGGCCAGTCGATTCGTCCAGCTCTTCGCGCACCGTCTGCTCCTCGACGATGTCCACGAAGCGCAGGTAGCCCTCCGAGTCCGCAACGATGGGCTCGGAGTAGGGATCCCAGCTGAACAGCAGATCGCCTGCCTTGATTCGCATTCCCTCGTCGACGTGGATCTCTGCACCGTAGGGGACCGCAAGCTTGCTCCGCACCTGGCCCTCTCGCGTCTGCATGACGATCTTGCCCTCCCGCGAGGTCACGATGCGTTTGTCGTTGCGGTCCGTCACCGTGGTTACCCGATCCAGCGCGACGATTCCCGAGATCTTCGACTTTCGCTGGTTCTGGGCTGCGATGCGGGCCGCAGTGCCGCCGATGTGGAAGGTCCGCAGCGTGAGCTGGGTCCCGGGTTCGCCGATCGATTGCGCCGCGATGATTCCGACGGCCTCTCCGATGTCCACGGGTTGCATGGTGGCCAGGTTGCGGCCATAGCACATCCGACAGATTCCCCGCTTGGTCTCGCAGGTGAGCACCGAGCGGATCTTGACCGACTGGATCCCGGCGTCCTCGATCGCCTCGGCGGCCTCCTCGCTGATCAACTCGTTGGCCGTGAGGATCAACTCGCCGTCGATCGGATCGTAGACGCTTTCCAGGGCGACGTTCCCCACGATCCTGTCCGCGAGCGGCTCGACGATGTCCTCCCCTTCCTTCAGCGCACTCATCGGGATTCCCTGGAAGGTTCCGCAGTCGTCCTCGGCGATCGTGACGTCCTGAGCGACATCGACCAGACGCCGTGTGAGGTAGCCGGCGTCGGCGGTCTTGAGCGCCGTGTCGGCGAGTCCCTTCCGGGCGCCGTGGGTCGAGATGAAGTATTCCACGACCGAAAGGCCTTCGCGGAAGTTCGACCTGATCGGACTCTCGATGATCTCCCCGATCCCCCCCGTCAGCTTCTTCTGAGGCTTGGCCATGAGGCCGCGCATCCCTGCCAGCTGACGCATCTGGTCGCGGTTCCCGCGCGCCCCGGAGGTCATCATCATGTACACGGGATTGAACCCGCCCTTGGACCTCTCGAGGTGCTGCACCATGGCATCGGCCACGTCGTTGTTGGCGTGGGTCCACGTGTCGATGATCTTGTTGTAGCGCTCTCCGTTTGAAATGAAGCCGGACGCATAGGCATTCTGGAACCGCGTAACCTCATGCGTAGCGTCTTCGAGCAGTTGCGCCTTCTCCGGCGGAACTTCGAGGTCGTCGACGCCCACCGACACGCCACCCAGCGTCGCGTAGCGGAAACCGAAGTCCTTGAGATGGTCGAGGAACTGCGTTGTCGCCGCCAGCCCGGCATCGGTGAAGCACCGGAAGACCAGGTCCCCGAGCTGCTTCTTCCCGAAGGTCCGATTCAGAAAACCGATCGACTCGGGGATGATGGAGTTGAAGAGGACGCGCCCCACGGTGGTCCGCACCCATTCGGGCCGGGGAGAGGGCCCACCTTCCATCCCGCCGCCTGCCGGACTCACCCAGAAGTGGCAGGGGGTCGAAAACTCCACGTGGCCGTGGGCGAGAGCCATCTCCACCTCTCCGTACGACGAGAAGCGGCGGGCGTCGCTGTACAGGGTGTCGAGCCGGGATTCGGCCTCGACCCGTTGCGGCTCCGGAACCTTGGTGGAGCTCGCCACCGGCTCGAGTTGGGCGATTTCGATCGGCGGCTTCGTCAGGTAGTAGCACCCGATCACCATGTCCTGGCTGGGAGCGGCCACGGGCCGTCCGTTCGATGGCAGAAGGACGTTGTTGCTCGACAGCATCAGCACCCGGGCTTCAAGCTGCGCCTCGTAGGAGAGCGGCAGATGCACGGCCATCTGGTCTCCGTCGAAGTCGGCGTTGAACGCCGTGCAGACCAGGGGATGAATGCGGATCGCCTTGCCCTCGACGAGAACCGGCTCGAAGGCCTGAATCCCGATGCGGTGCAGCGTGGGGGCACGGTTTAGCAGGACCGGGTGGTCCCGGATGATGTCCTCCAGCACCTCGTAGACCTTGGGATCGTCCTGTTCGACGATCTTCTTGGCCCGCTTCACCGTCTCCGCCTCGCCTCGCTTCTCCAGTTCGTGGATGATGAACGGCTTGAAGAGTTCGACCGCCATTGCCTTCGGCAACCCGCACTGGTGCAGCTTGAGTTCCGGGCCCACCACGATCACCGAGCGCCCGGAGTAGTCGACGCGCTTGCCCAGCAGATTCAGTCGGAAACGCCCCTGCTTCCCCTTGAGCATGTCCGAAAGGGACTTCAGCGGCCGTTTGCCCCGGCCCCGGATCGCCTTGGACCGGCGCCCGTTGTCGAAGAGGGCGTCGACCGATTCCTGGAGCATCCGCTTTTCATTCCGGAGAATCACCTCGGGGGCCCGCATCTCGATCAGCTTCTTCAGCCGGTTGTTCCGGTTGATGACCCGGCGGTAGAGGTCGTTCAGATCGGACGTGGCGAACCGCCCTCCATCGAGAGGCACCAGGGGTCGCAAATCGGGTGGTATCACCGGGATCACGTCCAGCACCATCCATTCGGGCTTGTTGCGCTTGTCCGGCGTGTCGCCCGAGTTCCGCAGCGCGTCGACCACCTTGAGCCGGCGCAGTTTCCGCTTCTTGCGATGTTGCGATGTCTCGGTTGCGATCTCGTGACGCAGCCACGATGCCAGACGGTCGAGACCCTTTCCGTCCCGGTTCTGCTCGGCGATGGGGATCTCGGGCGAGTCGAGCCGCTTCAGGAGCGTGCGGGCCCCCTCGGCTCCGATCTCCGCCTTGAAGTCCCCGTCCTCTTCCGCCCGTGCCTTGACACGCAGGTCGTAGTACTCGTCCTCGTCGAGCAGGTCCAGGAATTCGACATCCTGGTTCCCGGGATTGGTGACGACATAGGCGGCGTAGTAGATGACCTGCTCGAGGTCCTTGAGCGTCATCCCCAGCAGGTAGCCCAACTGGCTCGGCAGTGTCTTGAGAAACCAGATGTGGCTCACGGGTACTGCCATCTCGATGTGGCCGATCCTCTCGCGACGGACCTTGGAGAGCGTGACCTCCACGCCACAGCGGTCGCAGACGATGCCGCGGAAGCGAATCCGCTTGTACTTGCCGCAGGCACATTCCCAGTCCTTCACCGGCCCGAATATGCGCTGGCAGAAGAGCCCCGAGGGTTCCGGCTTGAACGAGCGGTAGTTGATGGTCTCCGGCTTGGTCACCTCGCCGTATGACCACTCGCGAACATCCTCCGACGAAGCGATCCTGATCCGGATGAAGTCGAAATCCGAGGACCGTGCTTCCTTTGGGCGGGGAAAGTCGATCATGTTCAATCCTTCCTTGGGATTACTGGTCGGAGCCTAGTTCCACGGTCAGGCCGAGCGCCTGGAGTTCCTTCACCAGCACGTTGAAGGACTCCGGGATGCCGGGCATGGGGAGGTTTTCTCCCTTGACCACCGCTTCGTACACCTTCGAACGGCCCTGGACATCGTCGGACTTGACCGTCAGGATCTCCTGGAGGGTGTGGGCGGCACCATACGCCTCCAGGGCCCAGACCTCCATTTCGCCGAAGCGCTGTCCGCCGAACTGCGCCTTGCCGGCGAGAGGCTGCTGGGTAACGAGCGAATACGGCCCGATGCTTCGTGCGTGGATCTTGTCGTCCACCAGGTGGGACAGCTTGAGCATGTAGATCGAACCCACGGTGATCGGGAACTTGAAGCGTTCCCCACTCCGTCCGTCCCTGAGCCAGACCTTGCCGTTCGAGAGAATCTCGGACGCGGCCAGGAACTCCTGGAGCGCGGCCTCGAGCCCTGCCCGGGGCGAGGCCGTGCACAGCGCGGCGATCCGGGGGAAGGCCTGCTTTACCACCTGCCGCCTCCCCGCGGCCACGCGGATTCCGGCAGCCACGAGGAAATCGCGAAACCTGCGGAACAGTCCTGCCGCGTCGGTGCCGCGCGCCGCCTCCGCGTAGGCGTCCAGGCTCTTTCCGATCGCCACCACGCCCTGCGCTCCGCCGTCTCCGTTCCCATTCGCGGGCAGCTCGCGGTGACCCTTCTCGGCGTGTGATCTCGCCACGTCGAGAAACTCCTGGTAGTCGTGCCGTCCGAAGGGCCACGCGATGCCCTTGGCGAGATGCTCGCCGGCCCACTTCGCTCCGGCCAACCTCAGGAGCAGGGCGATTTCGTCCTCGGAAGCGCCGTGGAACACGGGTGTCTTGGCTTCGAATCCCAGGTTGTCGGCCGCCCAACCGAGGTGGGTCTCGAGAACCTGTCCCACATTCATGCGCGATGGAACGCCGAGCGGATTGAGAACAATGTCCACCGGGCTGCCGTCGGGCAGGTAGGGCATGTCCTCTTCGGGAGCGATCCTCGCGATGATCCCCTTGTTGCCGTGCCTGCCGGCCATCTTGTCGCCTACGGAGATCTTGCGCTTTTCGGCGATGCAGACCTTCACCAGCTGAACCACCCCGGGCGGCAATTCGTCCGGCTGGAACACCTTGTCGATCTGCTCCTCCGTGCGCTCGCGCTGCCTTTCTATGCGCCGCTGAGCCTCCCGGATGACCTCCTTCAGCTCGTCGTTCGCACTCTGGTTCGCGACCTTGAGACTCGACAGGTCGACCTCGGACAACACCAGTTCGCGCAGTCGCTTTGCGGTGAGCTTCGTGCCCTCGGCGTAGTACGGCTCAACGGTGCCCTTCTTGAGGCACAGTGCCACGGTCTGGCTCTTGAGCCGGTTCAACAGCTCCTCGTCACGAGCCTCGCTGACGCGACGGATTTCCTCTCGCTCCCGCTGTCTCAGTTCTCCGATGCGCGCACCGTGCTCGCGCTCAAGGAGAGGGTCGTCTATCCGGCGCGAGAAGATCTTCACGTCGATTACGGTGCCGGCCATACCCGGCGACACGCGAAGTGAAGAGTCCTTTACGTCCTTGGCCTTCTCCCCGAAGATCGCCGTGAGCAGCTTTTCCTCCGGCGACAGTTCAGTCTCGCCCTTGGGCGTGATCTTGCCGCACAGGATGTCGCCGCTCTTGACCTGGGCACCGATGCGGACGATGCCCCGCTCGTCCAGGTCGCCCAGGGTCTCCTCGGCCACATTTGGGATTTCGCGGGTGATCTCCTCCATCCCGCGTTTCGTGTCACGGACATGGAGCTCGAGTTCCTGGATATGGATCGACGTAAAGAGATCGTCGCGAACCAGACGCTCCGAAAGGACGATCGCGTCCTCGAAGTTGTATCCGTACCAAGGCATGAAGGCGACGCGCACGTTGCGTCCAAGCGCCAGTTCACCATGATCGGTCGAAGGACCGTCGGCGATGATGTCGCCCTGGCTGATCCGCTGTTCGGTCCTGACCAGCGGCCTCTCGTTGATGGCGGTGTCCTGGTTGGTGCGCCGGAACTTCTTGAGTGGATAGCGATCGAACTGGGTCAGCTTGGCCAGAAGACGGTTGCTCTCCTCGGCTCCGCCCTTGCCCGTGTCCACAACAATCTCGTCCGCCGTGACCCGTACGATCGTCCCGTCCCTCCTTGCGGTAGTGACCGCCCCGGAGTCACGGGCGACCTTCTCCTCGAGACCGGTCCCGACCAGGGGAGCGTCGGTGTACAGCAGAGGGACGGCTTGGCGCTGCATGTTGGAACCCATGAGAGCCCGGTTTGCGTCGTCGTGCTCGAGGAACGGAATCATTGCGGCGGCGACCGAAACAAGCTGGTCGGGCGCGACGTCGATATAGTCGATCTCGGCGGGACGAAGCAGTGGAAAGTCCCCCCGGCGACGGCAGAGAACGAACTCGTTGCGGAATTGGCCGTCGGGAAGGAGCGGCGCATTCGCCTGAGCAATGGATGCCTCCTGCTCCTCGTTCGCGGACAGCCAGGCGACATCTTCGGTGACCCGGCCGTCGATCACCTTCCGGTAGGGGGTCTCGACGAACCCGAGGTCGTTGATGCGCGAGTACGTCGTCAGTGAGGTGATCAGGCCGATGTTGGGGCCTTCCGGCGTCTCGATGGGACACATCCGCCCGTAGTGGGAATAGTGGACATCCCGCACCTCGAACCCGGCGCGCTCCCGGGTCAGCCCGCCAGGACCGAGCGCCGAGAGCCGCCGCTTGTGTGTCAGCTCAGCCAGGGGATTGGTCTGGTCCATGAACTGGCTCAGCTGCGACGAGCCGAAGAACGCCTGAATCACCGCCGACACCGTCCGTGCGTTGACCAGATCGTCGATGTTGATCTTCTTGCGGTCGGTATTGATGGTCATCCGCTCCCTGACCAGCCGTGCCATCCGCGAGAGTCCGACGGAAAACTGGTTGGCAATGAGCTCGCCGACGGTGCGCACGCGGCGGTTCCCGAGGTGATCGATGTCGTCGATCCGTCCGCGACCCTCGGTAAGCTCGATCAGACAACGGAGAATCTCGACGAAATCATCCCTGGTCAGAACCGTTTCGCCGGCATCGATGTCCAGCCCGAGCCGCTGATTGATCTTGTAGCGGCCGACACGGCCGAGATCGTAGCGCTTGGGATCGAAGAAAACCCGTTCCAGCGCTGCCCTGGCCGTGGCCAGGTTGGGCGCCTCGCCGGGCCTCAGCAGGGAATAGATGGCGTTGAGAGCGGCTTCCTCGCTATTGGTCGGATCCTTCCTGATCGTGTTCTTGACGATGGGGCTCTCGCCGGGACGGCCGCCCTGGCCCTCCTGGCCGGACTTGTACAGCGCGACCGACTCGAAACCGCCGCGCTGCAGGAGTTCGATGCCGTCGCTGTCCAGCTCGTCGCCGTGCTCGATGAGCACCTCGCCGGTCTCTTCGTCCAGGATGTCTTCCGCCAGGACCGCGCCGAGCAGGTCCCGCACGTCCTCGTCCCGGGACGGGACCCGGGTCTTTCGTGATTCGAAGAAGAGTCGGTAGATGTCGGTGTCGGAACCGTAGCCGAACGCGCGCAGGAGGGCGGTGGCGGGGAATTTCTTCTTCTTGTCGATGTGGACGTAGCAGATGTCGTTGATGTCGATGGTGAACTCGACCCACGAGCCCCGGAACGGAATGATCCGTGCCTTGCACAGCTTCGTTCCATTGGGGTGGATGTCCTCTTCGAACACCACTCCGGGAGACCTGTGCAACTGGCTGACCACAACCCGCTCGGCACCGTTGATGATGAAGGTCCCCAGCTCCGTGAGGAGCGGCAGATCACCCAGGTAGACTTCCTTCTCGATGATGTCTCCGGGACGCCGGTCCTTCTTGCCCGCCTTTTCCCAGACCACGAGCCGCAACACGGCCTTCAGCGGAGCGGAGTACGTCATGTCGCGCCCGATGCACTCCTCGACGCTGTACTTCGGCTCACCGAGTTCGGACGAAACGTAATCCAGCTCCAGGTCGCCGTTTACGTCCGTAACCGGAAAGATCTCGCGAAAGACCCGGTCCAGGCCGAAATGCCACATCTGATCGGGGTCGACGTCCGTCGCCACCAGTTTTCCGAAGGACCGAATCTGGACGCCCAGAAGATTGGGCATGGACATGCTCGACCTGAGCTTGGCGAAGCTTACGACCGGTCGAGGACCCTGTAGGGTGCCGTTTGGATTAGCCAATGGACTACTCCCCTGTCATGGTTGCCTACATCGATGCACGGAACGGGGGTACACGGAGACCACGCGCGCACGGACGCACGTGGCCCCTCGACTGCGATGCAGCCTGTCGATCTTTCCCTGCTCCGTCCGCTTGGGCGGGCCGGAGCCGCCCTCCGGTGACCCGGACGGCAAACTCGGACGGCCCCAACTACTTGAGGTTGACCGTCGCGCCGACTGCTTCGAGCTTGCCTTTGACCTCTTCCGCTTCTTCCCTGGTCACCGCCTCCCGGATCGGGCTGGGGGCTCCATCGACTACCGCCTTGGCCTCCTTGAGACCGAGGCTGGTGATCTCTCGCACCACCTTGATCACCTGGATCTTCTTCGCTCCGAAGGATTCGAGGATTACGTCGAACTCGTCCTTCTCCTCTTCGGCCTCGGCAGTCTCGGCAACCGCACCCGGCGCAGCCATCGCAGGCGCCGCTACCGCGGTCACGTTGAACTGCTGCTTGAAGGCCTCGACGAACTCGGAGAGCTCGATCACGGTCATGTTGCCGAAGGTCTCGAGCAGTTCCTGTTGATTCACGGCCATTATCTCATTTCCTCCTGGGGTTTGCCCGGCTCTGCGGGCTTCTGGTTCAACTGCCGCTGCCCTGCGACTCCAACGTTTCGCGTAGCGCGTCGATGAGACCCGCCATTTCCTGGGTCTTGCCGGTCAATGCGGCCACGAGCGCGGACGTCGGTCCGCCCAGCGCGCCCGCGATCTCGGACAAGAGTTCCTCTCTGGAAGGAAGACGTGAGACCCGCACAATGTCCTCGGGCTCGAGGACGTTCGTTTCCAGTACACCGACCTTGAAGACCGGCCTGTCGTCATTCTCCTTCGCGAAGTCCACCACCACCCTGGCTGCGCCGACGACGCTCTCGTCAGTGAAGACCACTCCCGTAGGCCCTGTCAGGTAGCTGGAGACGTCAGGCATTTCGGTCTCGGCCATCGCCCGGCGGAGCAACCTGTTCTTCACCACCAGAAACTCGCCGTCGACCTTCTTTACTTCCCGGCGCAGGCTGGTCATCGCCTGCACGTTCAGACCCGTGAAGTCGGTCAGGAAGATCGCTTCAGTCCTGCTCAGCCGATCTCGCATCTCGGCGACGAACGCCTGTTTCTCTTCCCTGGTCATGACTCAGGCACTCCGGGTAAAGCTGTTGGGATCTACCGGGACACCGGGGCCCATCGTGCTGGCCACGGTGACGCTCTTGACGTAGGTGCCCTTGGCGGCCGCGGGTTTCGCGCGCAGAACCGAAGCCATGAAGGCGTTCAGATTCTCCTCCAGGCGCTCGACCTCGAAGGAAACCCTGCCGATGGGGGCGTGCAGGTTGCCGGTCTTGTCCACGCGGTACTCGATCTTCCCGGCCTTGATCTCCTGGATGGCGCGGCCGACGTCCGGGGTCACCGTGCCCGCCTTGGGGGTCGGCATGAGCCCACGGGGACCCAGGATTCTGCCCAGCGGGCCCACCATGCGCATCATGTCGGGGGTCGCCACACACACGTCGAAGTCCAGCCAGCCCTCCTTGATCTTCGCCACATAGTCCACTCCGACGAACTCCGCGCCGGCTTCACGCGCCTCGGTCTCCTTGTCTCCCTGACAGATGGCCAGCACGCGAACCGACTTTCCGGTGCCGTGGGGCAGGACGACGGTTCCGCGAACGACCTGATCGGCCCTGCGCGGATCCACACCCAGATGAGTGGCGACCTCGACGCTCTCGTCGAACTTCGCGTACGCCATCGTCTTGACCTGTCCGAGCGCATCCCGGGCGGGGTGCCGCGTCTGCCGGTCGTAGGACCCGCGCGCTTCCGAGTATTTCCTGCTGCGTCTAGGCATTTCGACTTTCCTGGCGGTTCAGGCCGTGATCTCCCCTTCCACGGCGATTCCCATGGAACGGGCGGTTCCGGCAACGATGCGCATGGCCGAGCCGATGTCGTCGGTATTGAGATCCGGGAGCTTCGTGTGTGCGATCTCCCTGACCTGTTCCAACGACAGCGTCGCCACCGTTTCCTCGAGGGAGTTGGATGCGGCCTTGTCGATTCCCGCGGCCCTCAGGATCAGGAAGGATGCCGGCGGCGTCTTCGTGATGAAGGAAAAGGAACGGTCGGCATAGATGGTGATCTCCACCGGCGTAAGCGTCCCGGCCTGCTTCTGGGTCTGCGCGTTGAACTGCTTGCAGAAGTCCATGATGTTCACGCCATGCTGCCCCAGGGCGGGGCCCACGGGCGGGGCGGGATTCGCCTGGCCCGCCTTGATCTGCAGCTTGATGAAGCCGAGGACCTTCTTCCTTGCCGTACGCTTTGCCATATCTCCGAGACTCCTTGGCTGCTAGAAACCCCTCAGCTGGGTGAAGTCCAGTTCGACCGAGGTCGGACGCCCGAACAGGGAAACCTCCACCTTGACCTTTCCCTTTTCCGGATAGACGTCCTGCACGGTTCCCGAGAAGTCGGTGAATGGACCCTGGATCACCTCCACCACCTGCCCGGCGCGGAAGGGGATCTCCTCGCGGCCGGCCTTCTCCTCGCTCGTTTCGATTCCCAGGATCTTGTTGATGTCCTCTTCGCGAAGCGGCTGGGGATCTCCCGCCTGCGCCACGAACCTCACGCCCTTCATGGCGTTGATGGTGTGTTCGGTGCGCTCGTTCAGGACCATCCGTACGAGGACGTAGCCGGGGTACATCGGCTTGGTCACTGGGACCCGTTTGCCGCGCCGGATCTCGACGACTTCCTGCGTCGGGACCAGCACTTCACGGATCTCCGCCACGGAATCCGAGTGCTTGTCGATCTCCTGCTGGATGAGCTTCCTGACCCGGTTCTCGTGCCGCGCCTGGGTCTGGAGAGCGTACCAGCGGTCGCCTTCGCTCAAGACCTGAATACCCCCATGATGAAGTCGACGAGAACAAGCCTCGAGATGATGTCCATGATCCAGATCACGATCGATATGAGAATCGTGAACAGGATGACCACCCAGGTGGCGTTGCGGAGCTGATCGCGGTCGGGCCACGTGACCTTCTGCATCTCGGCGACGCACTCGTCGACGAACGTCTTGATACCGGCAAAGCTCGCCATGGTCCTGCTCTTCTATTCGATGATTTCAGTAACGACGCCGGCGCCCACCG
>VXMI01000161.1 GCA_009841165.1 Gemmatimonadota bacterium
CTCCCCGCCGGGCCCGCCCCTCCACCACCACCGTCACCTCGCCTCGTGGCGGGTGCTCCCGGTAGTGGGCGGCGCACTCTGCAGCGGAGCCCCGGAACACCTCCTCGTGCACCTTGGTCATCTCGCGGCAGACCGCGACGCGCCGCACCGCGGACACCCGTGAGCCGGCCCCCTCCGAACCCGACTCCCCCATGCGCGTCGCCAGCTCGTCCAGCAGGCCGACCAGGCGCGAGGGAGACTCGAACAGCACTGTGGTCTCTGTGGCGTCGATGATCCGCTCCAGCGCTCGGGCCCGCCGTCCCGCCTTGCGCGGCGGGAATCCCACGAAGGTGAACGGCACACAAGGTAGGCCCGACACCGCCAGTCCCGCGAGTATCGCCGAAGGACCGGGAACCGGCACGACCTCTCCGCCCATTTCGATCACGGCCCCGACCAGGCGCTCTCCCGGATCGGAGAGCAGCGGCGTGCCCGCGTCCGAGACGACCGCGACATCATCGCCCGCCCTCAGCCAGCGCCGCGCCAGCGCCACCCGGGCGGCCTCGTTGTGGGCGTGGAGCGAGACGGGTCTCGTGGCCACGCCGATGTGCGACAGGAGCACCCGCGCGCGCCGCGTGTCCTCGGCGAGGATGTGGTCGGCCGCGCCCAGTACCTCGCGGGCGCGCTCCGAAAGGTCGGCCAGGTTGCCGATTGGCGTGGCCACGACGTAGAGCGTGCCCGGCCTCACGCCTGGTGAGCCCGCCTACAGGTGCTGCTCGATCTTCTGCTGCAGCTGCGCCTTCGGCACCGCTCCGATGACCGTATCCACGTGCTCCCCCCCCTTGAAGAAGAGGATGGTCGGAATCGAGCGGACCCCGAAGCGCATCGACGTGGCCATGTTCGCGTCCACGTCCAGCTTGCCTACCCGCACGCGCCCCGCGAAGTCGTCGGCGAGCTCGCTGACGAAGGGAGCGACGATCCTGCAGGGGCCGCACCAGGCAGCCCAGAAGTCGACCATCGAAAGGCCGTCATGGTCCTCGATCTGTTCCGTGAAGTTGTCGTCGGTAAGCGTGACGAGATTCGCGCTATCGGCCATTATGGATATCCCCGAGTTTGAAGTGACCCAGTCGTGTTACCCGCTGCGAAGACTCTCACATGTATTCTATACCCGCAGGGCCGCGAAATTGAACACGCCCCGTCCCGCGCACCCCGACTCCCGGGCCGGTGGCGATCCCGCGCCGAAGGCCGGCAGGCCCACCCCCGTCCGGCTACCGGCGTCGCTGGAACTGGACCATGTGGCCATCGCCGTGCGTTCCTTCGACGAGGTTCAGGGGCTTTTGGAGGGTCTGACCGGCCACGCGGCCACCTCACCGGAGCGCGTGGAATCGCAGGGTGTGGAAATCTGCTTCGTGGGGAAGGTGGAGCTGATCCGCCCCGTCGTGCCGGACGGCGGCGTGGCCCGCTTCCTGGCCCGGCGCGGGCCCGGCCTCCATCACATCGCCTACCGCACCCCCGACGTGGCCGGGCTGATGCGCAAGCTGGAAGCGCAAGGCTACCGCTTCACCTCCGACGGCCCGATGACCGGACGCGGCGGACACCGCATCGCCTTCATGCACCCGAAGTCGACCGGTGGGGTGCTGGTGGAGCTGGTGGAGCACGGCTGAGTCTTGTCGTGTCATCCTCGTAAGCGACGACCGCGTTCGGTCAGACGATATCGCTGATTCGACGCACTGGGCGCTTCGGGGCGGGTCATTTCGACGTACCCGTCTTCCAGAGCCGGAAGCAGATAGCGTTGGCGCAGTGACTTGCGGTCCCGTAGACCAAGCGCTGCCTGGATTTGGCGTCGCGACATCGTGCCCTTGAACTCCGACAAAAGACGCTGGACCTGGGGGGTTACCTGGGGGGTGACTTGGGGGGTCTGGAGAGTAGCCAGGATGGTATGCAACATGAATTCGATGAAGCGGGTACTCTCGCCTCTGGCTGAACTCTCTCGGATCGCCCGATGGTAGTCGCTCTGCCCGGCGTGGATCAAGCTCTCTACAGGGACCGCCGCGAACAGTGGATTCCACCGGGTCAGGATCAGGGTCTGCCACAGCCGTCCCATGCGCCCGTTGCCGTCCTCGAACGGGTGGATGAACTCGAATTCGTAGTGGAAGACCGAACTTGAGATCAGCGGATGTTCGTCGGTGCCGGCCAGCCACTCGAGGAGGCTGGCCATCAGGCCGGGAACCCGGTTCGCCGGGGGACCGAGGTGCTGGACCTCGTCGCCGTCCATTACAACCACACGTGCCGACCTGTAGCGTCCGGGTGCGTCCAAGAGCGCCCTCATGAGGATTTCGTGGGCGCGCAGCAGATGGGACTCGGCCGAGGGATCCCATTCGTGATAGCGATCGTACGCCGCGATTGCGTTTCGCGCCTCCTGGATGTCGCGAAGCGGTCCCACCACGGGCTTGCCGTCGAGAATCGTGCTGATCTGGTCCTCCGATAGCCGATTCCCTTCGATGGCGAGCGACCCGCGAATCGAGCGGATCCGGTTGACGCGCCGCAGCCGCAGGTCCTGCGCGACAGCCGAGGCTTCGGCCCGGCCGATCGCCTCGCCGATCTCTTCGGCCAGCCTCAAGATGGTCGAAGTGATGGAGTACGGTGGTATCTGCAGAGTCATTCCCTCAATGATAAAGCAGGACCCGGAGAGTTGCTGTGCGATCGAGTGCAATGTAAGGTTGACATTACATTAGGTCAATTGCTAGTTACATTTTTGAAGAATTATGGACCCAGTTGCCACCATGAACGCTGTTTCGTGATGGCACAAGTCGCGGAGTCCCATCCAGCCATTTCCGACCCACCGACCCCACCTTGCCAACTCGCGCAACTTGAAGTATACAGTGCGATGGCGGTGGCTACTGCCCTGCCTTCGACAGGTGAGGAGCGATGGCAGGCCGGCGAGCGCACAGAGGATCGGCAGGACGAGGGCAACGGCGAGCGTGGTTCGCGAGATTGCCGACCGGTCTACTCGTCATTCCCGTCAGCCGCTCCAGGTCCACCTCCTCCACGAGCCACGTCCCTTCGTCCGTCTGGACAAGGACGAAGGGGACGCGGGCGCCACGCTTCGTCCTCGTGTCCATCTCGACCTCGACGCGTGTGGCGGGGCGGTCCCTTCCCGCCACGGTCGTCTGGTCGGCGACCCGGTACGACTCGTGGGCGAGGATGGCGGCCAGGAGGTCCATGCGCAGTTCAACTTCCTGCGCGGTGAGGCATCGGTCGCCCAGGCCCATCCAGGAGAAGACCTTGCGGAATGCGCAGCCGAGAGTGCCGCCGCGGTTGCCGATGGGGCCGGCGGCGGTGCCGAAGTGTGAGGCCATGACGGCGTGGTCGCGCCGGTTGGCGGCGTCGAGAAAGGCTGCCACGACACCGGCGGGTTCCGGCGACGGGTCCGCACCGGGTGGCGAGTTGGACGCGGGAGGTGAAGCGGTACCGGCGCAGGCGGCCAGAGCGAGGAGCGGCAGCCAGGATGCCGGTCCCGAGCCCGGGACAGCGATCCGCCCACCTCCACCCGGCACCGCGCCGACTCGGTGACTCTTTCCTTGCCGGCCGCCTGCCCGCGCGAAAAATGTCGCTCTCAACCTGCTACTCCTCTGCAGTGGTGAGCGCCAACGCCCCGTCGGCGCCCCTGTCGACCCGCACGGCGCTCCCCGGTGCCACACCGCCGTCGAGGAGCGCCATCGCCAGCGGGTCCTGGACCAGCCGCTGCACGGCACGCTTGAGCGGACGGGCCCCGAACGCCGGATCGTAGCCTTCGCGGGCGATGATCCGCCTGGCCTCGTCGGAGATCGTGAGCGTCACGTCCTGGGTTGCGGCCAGCTTCGCCACACGGTGCAGCTGAAGGTCGACGATCTCCTCCAACTCACTTGGGGACAATGGCTTGAATACGATCACATCATCCACGCGATTAAGGAATTCGGGGCGGAAGTGTTCCCGGAGGCGCCGCCGCACCATCTCTTCGACGCCGCTCCAGGGGCCGGCCTCGGCGCGGGCCAAAACCTCGGGTCCGGCGATGTTCGAGGTCATGATGATGACCGTGTTGCGGAAGTCGACGGTGCGGCCCTGGCCATCGGTGAGGCGACCGTCGTCGAGGATCTGCAGAAAGATGTTGAAGACCCTGGGGTGCGCCTTCTCGACCTCGTCGAACAGGATGACCGCGTGGGGGCGGCGGCGCACCGCTTCCGTGAGCTGGCCGCCCTCGTCGTAGCCGACGTAGCCCGGAGGCGCTCCCACCAGCCGCGAAGTGGCGTGGGCTTCCATGTACTCGGACATGTCGATGCGGACCATGGCGCGTTCGTCGTTGAAGAGGAACTCGGCCAGGGCGCGCGCGGTCTCGGTCTTCCCCACCCCGGTGGGCCCGAGGAAGAGGAACGAGCCGATGGGCCGGTCGGGATCCTGAATGCCGGCGCGGGCGCGGCGGACGGCGTGTGAAACGGCGCTCAGCGCCTTCTGCTGCCCGATGACCCGCCGGCCCAGCAGCGCTTCCAGGCCGGCCAGGCGCCTGCGTTCGGAGTCCAGGAGGCGGGTGACGGGGATACCGGTCCATTCGGCGACCACTTCGGCGATGTCGTCGGCAGTGACCTCTTCCTTCAGGAACTTGCCCTCGGTCTGGAGCGCGGCGAGGCGGTCCTCGGCCTTTGCGATGTCGGCCTCGGCGGCCGGGATCTCGGAGTACTGGATTTCGGCGGAGCGGCCCAGCTCGCCGCGGCGGGTCGCCTGCTCGGCCTCGGTGCGCAGGCCTTCGACACGCTCCTTGAGCTGCTGGATGCGGGCGATCTGGATCTTCTCGGCCTGCCAGCGCGCCTTCATGGCCTGGCTGGATTCGCGCAGTTCGGAGAGCTCGGCGTCGACGCCGGAGAGGCGTTCGCGCGCGCCCCGGTCGTCTTCCCGCCCCAGCGCCTGCTTCTCGATCTCGAGCTGGATGATCCTTCGCTCCACTTCGTCGATCTCCTGGGGGAGGGAGTCGATCTCGATGCGCAGCCTGCTCCCCGCCTCGTCCATCAGGTCGATGGCCTTGTCGGGCAGGAAGCGGCCCCCCACGTAGCGGTCCGACAATCTGGCGGCGGCGATCAGCGCGTCATCAGTGATGCGCACGCCGTGGTGCACCTCGTAGCGCTCCCTGATGCCGCGCAGGATCGTGATCGTGTCCTCGACCGAGGTGGGGGCCACGTAGACCGGCTGGAAGCGCCGCTCCAGCGCCGGGTCCTTCTCGATGTGCTTGCGGTACTCGCCAAGCGTGGTGGCGCCGATCATGCGGAGGTCTCCGCGGGCGAGCGCGGGCTTGAGCATGTTGCCCGCGTCGACGGCACCCTCGGCAGCGCCGGCGCCCACGATGGTGTGCAGCTCGTCGATGAAGAGGATGAAGCGGCCCTCCGCGTCGGTGACCTCCCTGAGCACCGCCTTCATGCGCTGTTCGAAGTCGCCGCGGTACTTTGCGCCGGCGAGCATGGCGGAGATGTCGAGCGACACCAGCGTCTTGTCGCTGAGCGAGGTGGGCACGTCGCCCGCCACGATCCGCTGCGCGAGCCCCTCGGCAATGGCGGTCTTGCCCACGCCCGGCTCGCCGATCAGCACCGGGTTGTTCTTGGTGCGGCGGGCCAGGACCTTCATGACCCGGCGGATCTCGTCGTCGCGGCCGATGACGGGGTCGAGCCTTCCCCCGCGGGCGCGTTCCGTAAGGTCATGGGAGTAGCGCGTGAGCGCCTGGTACTTGTCCTCGGGATTCTGGTCGGTGACGCGGTGGGAGCCGCGGATGGCCTCCAGAGCGGTATCGAGGCGGTCGCGCGTCACGCCGTGGGCCTTGAGGATGCGGGCGGCGTCGCTGCCCGCGGCCATCAGCCCCAGCAGGAGGTGCTCGGTCGAGATGTAGGCGTCGCCGAGTTCGCGGGCGGCTTCCTCCGCCGCGTCGAAGGCCCGGCGCAGGTGGCGGGATGCACCCGGCACGGCTCCGCCGCTCACCCGTGCGCGTCTGCCCAGTTCGTTGCCGACGGCCTGGGCGACCCTGTCGGGCGACACCTCCATCTTGTTGAGCACCGGTACCACGACGCCGTCTTCCTGTTCGAGGAGCGCCTTGAGCAGGTGGAGTCCCTCGAACTCGGGGTGTTCGGCACGCCTGGCCTCTTTCGCGCCGGCGGCAACGGCCTCCGCGGCCTTCACGGTCAAACGTTCGGCGTTCAGCATATGTCGATCTCCTGTTGCGATTGCGTTCGGTAAACTGCCACTTTGGCAGCGTCGGCGCGGTGCGGCGCCCGCTGAAGGCGGCCAAACCGGCAGAGGAACTGCCGAAATGGCAGGAAACCTGTCAGAATGGCTGGCGCGGGGCTGCCGTTTTGACAGGCTTTCCCGGCAGCGGCGCGCGTGCATCCGACGTCACCATGGAAGATCCGGGCCACGCCCGGACAACTCGACACTCCTGACACCCAAGGACACGACATGGCATCGGTGGATCCCCCGGCCCGCAAGGGCCTCCCCCCGGAAGCGTACGAGGTCGTCCCGGGGCGCGAGTACCGCCCCTACGTGCCGCCCAATGAGAGGATGGCGGAGTTCACCGTCAAGGCGGTGGTCGTCGGGATACTGATGGCGGTGGTGTTCGGGGCGGCCAACGCGTACCTGGGGCTGCGGGTGGGGCTGACGGTGAGCGCCTCGATCCCCGCGGCGGTCATGGCGGTGGCGATCTTCCGCGCGTTCAGGCGCGGCACGATCCTCGAGACCAACATGGTGCAGACGATCGGCTCCGCGGGAGAATCAGTGGCCGCGGGTGTGATCTTCACCCTGCCCGCGCTCTTCATCTGGCAGCGGACCGACCCGACGATCATGGTCGACCTCGTCCAGGTGTCGGTGATCGCGGCCTTCGGCGGCCTCCTAGGCGTGCTCTTCATGATCCCGCTCAGGCGCTACCTGATCTCGCGCGAGCACGGGAAGCTCCCCTACCCCGAGGGCACCGCGTGCGCCGAGGTGCAGGTGGCGGGGGACACGGGCGGCGGCAAGGCCAGACTCCTCTTCTCGGGCCTGGGGATCGGCGCGCTCTACCAGGCGCTGGCGAACGGCAACGGGTTCGGGCTGTGGAACGAGGGGCCGCACGTGCGCTTGCCTGCCAAGGCGCAGATCGGGGGCGACTTTACACCCGAGCTGCTGGGCGTGGGCTTCATCATCGGGCCCCGCATCGCGGCAATCATGTTCGGGGGGAGCGCGCTGTCGTGGCTGATCATGATACCCGCGATCAACCTGTGGGGTGGCGACAGCGTGGTATACCCGGCGTCAGACCCGATGTCGTCGCTGGCGTCGGCCGAGATCTGGAGCTACTACCTGCGGTATGTGGGGGCGGGCGCGGTCGGCTGCGCGGGCATCGTGACGCTGATCAAGTCGTTCCCGACGATCATCGAGTCGATCAGGCTCGGCATGGGCCACGTGGCCGGGGGCACCGGCGGTGCGTTGCCGCGCACGCAGCAGGATCTGCCCATGAAGCTGGTGCTCCTGCTGGCGGCGCTGATGGCGGCGGCGCTGTGGCTCTGGCCGGGCGTGCCGGTGAACATTCTCGGCGCCCTGCTGATCGTGGTGTTCAGCTTCTTCTTCGTGACGGTTTCGAGCCGGATCGTGGGTCTGATCGGGTCGTCGTCGAACCCCGTGTCGGGGATGACGATCGCCGCACTGCTGCTTACGTCGCTCATCTGGGTGGCGCTGGGGCTGAACGACGGCGGCTCCGCGACCAAGGTGGCGGTGCTGGCGGTGGGCGCGGTGGTGTGCATCTCGGCCGCCGCGGCCGGCGACACGTCGCAGGATCTCAAGACGGGCTTCCTCGTGGGGGCCACCCCGAAGCGCATGCAGGTCGGCGAAATGCTGGGCGTGCTGTCCTGCGCGGTGACGATCGGCTTCGTCCTGATCGTGCTGAACGAGTCCTACGGGATCGGCACGGTCGACGGGCTGCCCGCCCCTCAGGCCACGCTGATGAGCCTGGTGATCGACGGCGTGCTGAACGCGTCGCTGCCCTGGACCTTCGTGTTCATCGGGATCGGGATCGCGCTCGTCGTCGAGTTCGTCTTCAAGCTGCCGTCGCTGGCCTTTGCGGTGGGCGTCTACCTGCCGGTCTCGCTGATGACGCCGATCCTGATCGGGGGCCTGATACGGAGGGCGCTGACGAAGAAGTACGAGGACGCGGGTGAGGACGAGGACGGGGTGAGCGTGCTGGCCGACAGGCGCGAGCGGGGCGTGCTGTTCGCGTCCGGGCTGATCGCCGGCGCGGCGCTGGTGGGCGTCCTGATCGGCGGCGCCATCTACGCGGTCACGCAGGTCACGGGAGACCCGGGCGCCGCGTCGATGTGGCAGGTCGGGCACGAATGGATGGACACGGCGCTGCCGTGGGTATCGAGCATTGTCGGCACCGCGGCGTTCGCCGGCCTGTGCTGGCTGCTGTGGCGGGCGGCGACGCGCGAGGGACGGGCTTGAGGGGGGTGTGCGGCAGGCTGGCGGTCGTGATCGCCGGCCTCGCCGCCGCCTGCACTCCGGCTGAACCCGCGACGATCAGCCGAGAGTCCTTCGTGCAGACCTACGTGGCGCTGCGGGCCGCCGAACTGCGTTCGTCGGGGGCGGTGATCCCGGACGAGGACCGGGCACGCGTCCTGGCCGAGATGGGGGTGAGCGAGGAGGATCTGCTGGCCTTCGCCGAGGTGCACGGCGGCGACGTGTTCTTCATGGAAGCCGTGTGGACCGACGTCCAGAACCGTTTGGTGGAGCTGAGCAGCCGGCCTGACACGACCGGGTAGGCGACCATCCCCCCGGGGGGGTGTCGGTGCGGGTGCCTGTGGGTGTCGAGAGCGCGGCGGTGATCGCAGTCGCCGCGCTTCACTCCCACTCTATCGTCGCCGGAGGCTTGGAACTGATGTCATAGGTGACGCGGTTGACGCCGGCGACCTCGTTGATGATGCGGGTCGAGACGCGGGCCAGGAAGGCGGCGTCGAAGGGATACCAGTCAGCGGTCATGCCGTCGCGCGAGGTGACGGCGCGGAGTGCGACGACGTGCTCGTAGGTGCGGCTGTCGCCCATGACGCCCACGGCGCGGACCGGCAGGAGGACCGCGAAGGCCTGCCAGATGTCGTCGTACAGGCCGGCGGCTTCGATCTCGTCGAGATAGATCGCGTCGGCGCGGCGCAGCATCCGTGCGCGTTCCGCGGAAACCTCGCCGAGCACGCGGATCCCCAGCCCCGGACCCGGGAAGGGGTGCCGGCGGATGAATGCGCGGTCGAGTCCGAGCGTCCGGCCGACCCCGCGCACCTCGTCCTTGAAGAGCTCGCGAAGGGGCTCGATCAGTTCGAAGGGCATGTCGTCGGGCAGGCCGCCGACGTTGTGGTGCGTCTTGATCGTCGCCGAGGGACCCTTGACCGAGAGCGACTCGATCACGTCCGGGTAGAGCGTCCCCTGCACCAGGAAGCGGGCGTGCGTCCCCAGTTCGCGGGTGGTGCGCTCGAAGACGCGGATGAAGGTCTCGCCGATGATCTTGCGCTTGGCTTCGGGGTCGGCGACGCCTCGCAGCGGTGTGAGGAATTCATCGGCCGCCTCGACCACCTCCAGCCGGATCCCCATGTGTTCGCGAAAGGTGCGCTCGACCCCTTCGCGCTCGTTCATGCGCATGAGCCCGGTGTCGACGAAGATGCAGGTGAGCCGGTCGCCGACCGCCCGGTGCACGAGCGCCGCCGCCACCGCGGAATCCACGCCGCCCGACAGCCCGCAGATAACCTGCTCGCCGCCGACCGTCCGCCGGATACGCTCGACCGACTCGGTCACGAACGCCCCTGGCGTCCAGTCCGCGCTGCATTTGCAGATTCGGAAGAGGAAGTTGTCGACGATCTCCTGACCGCGGGGGGTGTGCGCGACCTCGGGGTGGAACTGGACCCCGTAGAGCGGGCGGGAGCGCGCCCGGAACGCCGCGACGGGCAGGTCGTGCGTGGCCGCGATGGTCTCGAAGCCGGGAGGCGGCTCGTCGACGTGGTCTCCGTGCGAGCACCAGACGGTGACATCCTCGCCGGGCTGGAAACCGTGGAAGAGGTCGGCGGGGTCGCCGTCCGGCTTCGTGCGCGTGTCGGCGCCCGGCGCTGCGTCCGGATCCAGCACGCGCAGGCTGGCGCGACCGTACTCGCGCCTGCCCGGGACAACCCTGCCCCCCCTGTGCTGGGCGATGAGCTGCATCCCGTAGCAGATGCCGAGCACGGGGACGCCGAGTGCGAGGACGCCGGGGTCGAGGCCGGGCACATCGTCGTCGTAGACCGAGGACGGTCCTCCGGAGAGGATGATCCCGGCGGGCGACCACTGACGCACCCAGTCGGCGGAGCGTGTAGGGGGATGGATCTCGCAGTAGACGCTGGCCTCACGGATGCGGCGCGCGATGAGCTGCGTGAACTGGGAGCCGTAGTCGACGATGAGGATGCGGCTGCGTGTACGGGTGTTCATGGACGCTCGTTGCGGACGAGGTCGCTGTACCGCTCGCGGCGGCGGACCAGGGCGGCGCGGCCGTCATGCACGAGCACTTCCGCGGCGCGCGGGCGCGAGTTGTAGTTGGACGCCATGGCGGCGGCGTACGCGCCCGCCTGGTGGACGCACAGCAGCGTGCCGCGGGACGGGAGCGGCAGGCTGCGCCCGCGAGCCAGGAAGTCACCCTGCTCGCAGACCGGACCCACGATGTCCACCTCTTCGGCCGGTGCCTGGCGCCCTTCTCGCACCCGCGTGATCGCGTGCTCGCCGCCGTAGTGGCTCGGGCGGATGAGCTCGGTCATCCCCGCGTCGGTCACCACGAAGGTCTTGCCTCCGCTGCGCTTGACGTAGAGGACGCGGGTGAGAAGCACGCCCGCATCGCCGACGAGGAAGCGGCCGGGCTCGACGACGAGCTGGAGGGGACGGGACGCCTTCTGCAGCCGCAGAGCGACCTCGCGGCCCAGGGCGGGGAGATCGAGTTCTCCCGCGACCGGGTCCTCGATGCCGAAACCGCCGCCGAGGTCGACGTATTCGATGGCGGCGCCGGTCTCGCGGCCTGCCCGGGCCGCCACGTCGAGGATCACGTCGAGGGCGCGCAGGAAGGGGCTCGCCTCGCGCACCTGCGAACCGATGTGCACGTCCACCCCCACGGCGCGCAGATGCGGGTGGTCGGCGATGCGGCGGTAAAGCGCGAGCGCTTCGCGGGGCGAGACCCCGAACTTGGCGCGCGCGTGCCCGGTGCGCGTGAAGGCGTGAGTGGGGCTGTCGACGTCGGGGTTGACCCGCACCGCCACGGGAGCTTCCCGGCCCAGCTCGGAGGCCAGCGCCCCGAGGACTTCCAGTTCCTGCGCACTCTCCACGTGGAAGGCGCGGATGCCGGACTCGAGGCCCTGGCGCATCTCGTCCCGCGTCTTGCCCACGCCGGCGAACACGACGCGCTCGGCCGCGATGCCAGCGCATAGCGCGCAATAGAGTTCGCCGCCGCTGACGATGTCGGCGCCGGCGCCGGCCCGGGCGAAGAGGTCGAGCAGGGCGAGGTTCGGGTTGGCCTTGACCGAGTACGCGACGAGCAGTTCGGGGCCGCGAAAGGCGTCGCGCACCGTGCTCAGGCGTTCCAGGGCGCGGTCGCCGTCGTAGACGTAGAGCGGCGTGCCGTGTTCGTCGGCGAGGGCTTCCAGGGAGTGGGAGCCGCAGTGCAGCACGCCCCCGAGGCGGGGGAACGGTGGCCGCGCCGGGCTCAATACGCCCGTGCCCACACCACTTCCATCTGCGCCCGTCCCCCACCCACGCAGCGTGTCGGGGGCGTGGCGGAGCGGAACTCCTCGCCTGGGATGACCCGGATGGTGGCCCTGGTGGCGTCCTTGACACGCGCCTCGACCGACGGATCGCCGCTCCAGCCCGAGTACACGAACCCCACGCCGCTGTCGAGGAGTTCCCCGAGCTCGTCGATCGACGACACTTCGCCGCGGTGCGTGTCGGCCTCCCGCCTGGCGCGCGCAGTCTCGCACAGCCGGGTCTGGAGCTCTTCAAGCCGGTCCGCCATCTCCGCGACCGCCTGCCCTTCCGGCAGCGCTTCCTTTCGAGGCCCGCCTTCGGCCGCTACCCGCGGCACCACCACGACCTCTTCGCGATCCACGTCGCGAGGCCCGATCTCGACGCGCACCGGCAGGCCCTTCCGCTCCCAGTCGAAGAACCTGGCGCCGGGCGACAGGTGCATGCGGTCGTCCATCGCCGCGCGCACACCCCGCTGCTCCAGTTCGGCCACGATCGCGGCCGCCTTTTCCACCAGCATCGCCTGCTGGTCGTCGTTGCGGGCGATCGGCACGACCATGACCTGCGTCGGCGCGAGCCGGGGCGGGACCACCACCCCGCCGTCGTCTCCGTGCGTCATCACCATTCCGCCCACCAGGCGCGTCGAGACGCCCCACGAGGTGTTCCAGGCGTACTCCTCCCTGCCCTCCTCGCTCTGGAACGTGAGACCGAACTGTCGCGCGAAGTTCTGACCCAGCATGTGCGAGGTCCCCGCCTGCAGTGCCTTCCCGTCCTGCATGAGCGCCTCGCACGCATAGCTCCGTACGGCGCCCGCGAATCTCTCCGATTCGCTCTTGAGCCCGGTGACGGGCGGCATGGCGATCCAGTCCTCCATGAAGGTGCGGTAGACGGCCAGGATGGTGCGTGCCTCCGCCTCGGCTTCATCCGCCGACGCGTGGGCGGTGTGGCCTTCCTGCCAGAGGAACTCGGCCGTCCTCAGGAAGAGCCGCGTGCGCAGCTCCCAGCGCATCACGTTGCACCACTGGTTCAGCAGGATGGGGAGATCGCGATAGCTCTGCACCCACTTGGCGTACATCGCGTAGATGATCGTCTCGGAGGTGGGGCGCACCACGTACGGCTCCTCGAGCTTCTTGCCGCCCGCGTGCGTGACCACCGCCAGTTCGGGCTTGAAGCCGGCGACGTGTTCCTTCTCACGCTCGATGAAGCTCATGGGGATCAGGAGCGGGAAGTATGCGTTCTGGTGGCCCGTCGCCTTGAACATGTCGTCGAGCGCGCGCTGCATGTTCTCCCATATCCCGTAGCCCCACGGCCGGATCACCATGCTTCCGCGGACCGGCGAGTAGTCCGCCAGCTCCGCCTGTTGTACGACCTCGTTGTACCAGGCGCTGAAATCCTCCGACCGGGGTGTAAACCCCTTGCGTCTGCCCTTCCTCTTGCTCATCGGCCTTGTTTCATTCGGGTTGGTCCTCGTCTTGCGCCGCGCCCTCCCTGTTCGGCGCTGCGTTCCGGCTTCGGCGCTCAGCCACCATTGCCATCGCGCCGGGGATCAGAAAGAGAAGCAGCGAGGCGATCATCCAGGTGGCCCTGAATGGTAAGCCGAGGGCGCTTCTGCCCAGTAGGGCGGCAAGCCAGCCGCCGACCAGTGAAGCGATGGCCGCGGCCCCGAGCAGGATCCACTCGAGGACGTTCAGGCGCCGGATTGCCCGCGTCATCACCTTGCGGGCGGCGCGGGTGTCCTCGGTGCCGGGTTCGTGGGCGGGGGTGCGGGAGGTCATGGCACGGCTCGCTGCGTGAGAAGGGACTCCAGCGACAGGGTCTCCTGACTGCCCGTCGCGAGGTCGCGGACCGTGGCCGCCCCGGCAGCGGCCTCATCGGGGCCGATGATGACGGCCCTGGCCGCGCCGCACCGGGCGGCCTGGCGCAGCTGCTTGCCCACCGCCTGCGGGCGGTACGTGTACATGACCGAGCGACCCGCTTCGCGCAGCCGGTGCGCCGCGTCGAGCGCCGTGGCGCGCTGCTCCGCCTGTACCCAGATCATGAAGTAGTCGCACGACGGGGCGGTCCGGGGAGCCAGGCCGCGGTCGCGCAGCAGCTCGCCCAGGACCACGTCGCCCATTCCGAAGCCGACGGCCGGGAGGGGTTCTCCGCCGACCAGCTCGAGCAGGCGGTCGTAGCGGCCCCCGCCGCAGATGGCGCGCAGTTCCCCGGCCCGGTCGAAGAGTTCGAACACGATGCCGGTGTAGTAGGCGAGGCCGCGCACGACGGTGAGGTCGAACTCGACGAACCCCCCGAGCCCCATCGCGTCGAGAATGGTCCGATGTTCCTCGAGCGGCTCCAGCGCCGCGAGCACGGGCTTGTAGTTCGCGAAGAGGCGGCGGACGTTGGCGAGGGATCCGTCATCCACAAGTTCGGCGACTGTGTCGACGGCGCCGGCGGAGACGCCCGCCTGGCGGAGAGCGTCGCAGGTCTTCGCGCGCCCCGCGCGGCCCGCCTTGTCGATTATGGCGAGGCAGGCCGTTTGCAGGGACGCGGGTATCCCCAGTCCCAGCATGATTTCGGCGACGAGGCGCCGGTCGTTCACGCGCGCGACGAAGTCCGACTCTTTCAACCCCAATCCCCTGACCGAGTCGATGGCCACGGCCAGGACTTCCGCGTCGGCCGCGACACCGGCCTCGCCTACGATGTCGACGTTGAGCTGGAAGTGCTCGCGGAGGCGGCCACGCTGGCTGCGCTCATAGCGGAAGAGCTGCGGGATCGAGAACCACCGGATCGGCTTGGGCGTCTGCCGGCTGTGGATGGCGAGGATGCGTGCAAGGGACGGGGTCATCTCCGGGCGGAGCGCGACGTCGCGGCCGCCCTTGTCACGGAAGTTGTAGAGCTGTTCGACGATCTCGGCGCCGCTCTTCTCCATGTAGAGGGCCAGTGGTTCCAGCGGCGGGCCGTCGTACTCCTGAAAGCCGTAGCTGCGGGAGACGCGGCGCCATGTCGAGAAGATGCGGTGGCGAAGCGCAAACTCGCCGGGCACGAAGTCGCGGAAACCGGGGAGCCTCGCGAAGGAACGATCGGAGGACATGGCGGCGAATCTAACCGGGGGGGAGGGATTATCAATCC
>VXMI01000110.1 GCA_009841165.1 Gemmatimonadota bacterium
CCCCCCCCCCTCCACCCCCCCACCCCCCCCCCCGGGTCCGCGCCCGGGGGGGTTTCCCGCGGGGGGGGGGTCGGGCGGGGCGACGGCACCGAGGTGGCGGTCGGAGGAATGTGGAAGACGGGGCCCTACCTCACGCTCAGCGCGGACTACAGAAGGAACGATATCAGCCTGCCTGTCGAGGACGGCGATTTCGCCACCAGTGTCTTCAACCTGACCGTACTGGCCGCGGTCAGCCGGTCGCTCTTCGCCAACGCCCTGGTCCAGTACGACGACGTCTCGCACCAGGTCCAGGCCAACATCCGCATCAACTGGATACATACACCCGGCAGCGACCTCTTCGTGGTCTTCGATACGGGGTACCTGACGGGCGACCTGCTGGATCCCAGGACGGAGCGCTGGCAGCGGCGGACCGGCGTGGTGAAGCTGACGTACATGAAGGCGTTCTGAGAGGGCGGTGTGTGCCGTTCCCGGCGCCGTTAGATTCGGATCCATGCGCCACCGCCACCTCAATCACAGTCGCCTCACGCTGGCCGCGATCGACGACATCATCGCTCGTGGCCAGTGGCGGCATTGGGCCGACCTTCGCCTGGCGATCCGAAGGGATCCGTCGATTCTGGACGGGATCGAACGGATTTGCGTGCAATACGTGCAGGATCCGTATGCGCAGCGTCATCACTTCTGGATGCGATATGCCGAGGAATCCCGAGCGCGTTCCTGAGTGGGAGCGACTATTGTCGTCGGCCGCGCACCTTCAAGATGTCCTGCCGGGGGCTGTGCTGGTCGGTGGCACAGCGGCCGCCATCCACGCGGAGCACCGTTTCTCGATGGACGCCGATCATGTGCTGACGGATCTGCGTGACCGCTTTGACGCGGTGCTCATGCAGCTGGAATCGGTTGCCGGATGGAAGACGGCCCGGGTTGCCAGGCCGGTTCAGATTCTCGGGAGCCTGGCGGGCATCCAGACCGGAGTGAGGCAGCTGATTCGAACGGAACCGCTCGAAACCACCACGCTTGAGGTGCGTGGAATGGCACTCACCATCCCGACCCAGGCGGAGATCCTGCGCATCAAGGGCGTCCTCATCCTGAAGCGAAATGCCACGAGGGACTACCTCGATTTCGTCGCCCTGGCGGCCCACATGGGAGCCCGCGCGACCGGCGAAGCCCTGCGCTCGTTAGACAGGCTCTATCCGCAGGAGAGCGGTGAGTCGGCGCTGCAACAGCTCCAGACCCAGTTGGCAAATCCGCTACCCTTCGATCTCGACGACTCCGATCTCTCCCAGTACCGGGACCTGACGCCACAATGGCGGGACTGGGAAAAGGTGAAATCGGCCTGCGGACGCGTTGCGGTCGAGACATTCGACCACGTCTGCGACGCTACCTGACGGTTGACCCGCCCCAGCGCTACTCCAGCCGCCGCGCGATCCAAACCGTCCGGAACACCGCCGTCCCCACCGTGCCCACGGCCGTCAAAACCAGGATCCCCAGCAGAAAAGCCCCCGGCGGACGCCCGATCAGCGCCGACCCGCCCCCATCGAGAATCGCCCCGAAGCCGATCAGCAGCAGCCGTTCCGCGCGCTGCATGATTCCCAGCGTGCACAGCACCCCCTGGCTTTCGCCGCGTGCGCGGGTGTAGCTCACCAGCAGCGAGCCCCCCAGCGCCGCGGTGATCGTTGCGAGCGCGAAGCCCGAGGCGCGAAACGCCACCGCCAGCCCCACAAAGGCCGCCACCTCGGCGAAGCGGTCGATGGTGGAGTCCAGGAACGCCCCGCGCGGCGAGGCCAGGCCGCGTGCGCGGGCGATGCGTCCGTCCAGGGCGTCGGCCACGCCGCTCAGCAGCAGCGCCCAGCCGGCGGAAGCGAAGTGCCCGAGGGCGAAGAGCGATCCGCTGACCGCGCCGAAGAGGAAGCCGAGCAGGTTGTACGCGAGCGGCGACAGACCGAGCGCGAGCGATGCGCGTTCCAGCGGCCGGACAAGCCAGTAGAACCAGCTGCGCGCGAAGGATCCGAGCACGAACTTGCCCCGGTTTGGGGATTCGAGCGGGTCGTCCCGGCGCCGAGCGGCACCTATGGCAAAAATTGGCATCGTGGCCAGAGCCCCTCCCACGACCACGGCCAATACCAGGAGTTCGGGCCTCACGGTGTCCTGATCTCCGGTTCCGTCAACGCGACCCGTCCTCCCCCGGGCCGTGCGGAGTCCGGGCTGTGGAATTCCTCGACCGAAGGACGCGCAATGCCTTCGGGAGCAGGAGCGGGAAGGGCAGGCGTCGCTCCATGGGCGTAATCTCCACCGCCATCCCGGTTCGCCGTTCAACCTTCCGGACGATATAGGCGAACCAGTTGTCGAAGGTCATCATGTGCTTGAGCCAGCGCGCTGTGGCTCGCACCTTGCTCAATGCGAAGTAGGCGTTCCATCGCAAGCGGACAAGTCGCGCCGGCTGCACCACGAAACGGTAGCGTCCATCGGACGCCTCGAGCAGGCCCCCTGCCACGCGCGCATCCAGAATGGGCGTGTAGGTCTCGCGCAGGAACTCCGCTTGCGCCTCGTAAACCGTCTCCACCCGGCTTCGCTGCTCCGGCCGGATCTCGCCCGCGTAGGACACCTCCAGCATGCGCCGGCAGAAGGCTTCTACGGAGAACGGCGCGTCCAGAAAAGGAAGCGTCCAGTCAGGCACCAGTTCGCGCCCGCCCGCAACGGCTGCGTCGACCCACGCAGCCGCCTCTTCGTCACGGGTGTGGACCACCGACACCTGCTGCATCATCCGCCCCAGGCAGAAATGGTCGCGCCGCCGCCGCCCGAGTTCGCGCGCGAAGTGGGCCCGCGACACCACCGCGCACTTGGCGAGCGGCCCGTGAGGCGGCGCTGGCCAGAAGGCGATCACGGTCGGTGCAAGAACCCGGCTGACCGCCGCAAGCACGACCGTGTTGCGCCCGGGATGACCGTGGGCACGCAGCGCCGTGTAGAAGTGCCTGTAGCTGTCCACCACCACCACGAGGTCATACGCGCTGTGTCGACCGGGCGCAGCCGAGATCACGTGCGAACCGTACGCCACAACCGCCACCAGCCCCTGTCCGCCCGCAGCCCGCAGCGCGGCCACGAGTTCCGCGATCGGTGCCGAACCTTCCCTCATCTGCGTCCGGCGCCCACGGATCCGGCGCGCATTTCCGCCAGCATCCCGTTCATCACGTTCCGCATCTCCCCCATGAATGGAGCCGGGTCCGTCCCTGCCGGAGGTGCCGCGAAAGGCCCCGCGTGCCGGACCCGGACATCCATCGAGGACAGGTTCCCGAAGAAGTCCTGCAGTCTCGACCACTTCCAGAGACCGTCCGCCACAACGACATGGACCGTCCACGGGCGTGCCTCCAGGATGGTTGCGAGCCCGAGGGTCTTGAACGGTCCGATGTTTCCTGTTCTGGTTCTCGTCCCTTCGGGATAGATGACCAGGGGGTGGCTGGAGGCGGATGCCTCCTCGCGCAGCTCGTCGAGTTTGCCACGCAGCATTGCTCGCGGATCCACCATGGGGTATCGGTAGAGACGTGTCATGTGTGAGATTAGCGGGATGCCGCGCCCATAGCGGCTGCGCGTGACGATGCGGGGATAGACGCCGTGCACGGACGCTACGATGATCGGAATGTCCAGCAGGGACTGGTGGTTCATCATCACCAGGACGCCGGGGTCCCCTGGGATGTGGGGCAGTTCGCCGAAACGGACACGGCCCAGATGACGAAGAAAGAGGATGACCACGTGAGCCGTGAATCGCTGCCAGCGTGTAAGCAGGGCCTCTCTGCGCGCGGGGAGCAGCCGCGCCATGGGAGCCACTATCGCGCGCTGGACAAGGTCGCACCCCACCAGCGCTGCACTCAGCGAGGTGAGGGTCACGGCACCGCGAAGATCCAATGACGTATCCTGAACGGCAGGAAACAGATGAGTAACGTGCGGAACGCTAGCGACGGGTACGCCACGGCGTCAACGCGCCTCAGGGACTACGACTACACCAACTACTACTTCGGGGCCGGCGACGATGCGTTTGCGATCCTGGAGCCGTTCGGAGAGTGGTGGCGGGAGGCCGAGTTCGGGACGGGCTACTACCTCTACGCGCTCCCGATGGGCTCGGCGCCGTCGACGCGCGTGTCGATCGCCGATCCGAAGACCGGGCAGACTCGCCACGAGCTGATCAACTTCGCGTCGTACAACTACCTGGGCCTGTCCTATCGCACCGAGGTGATCGACGCGGTGTGCGACGCGGTGCGGAAGTACGGCGCGGGTGCGTCCGGGTCCCCGGTCCTCTCCGGCTCGATGGACCTGCACAAGAGACTCCAGCGGGAGATGGCCGACTTCAAGGGCAAGGAAGCGGCGCTCGTCTTCCCGACGGGCTACAGCGCCAACGTCGGACTCATCGCAGGCCTGATGCGCCCCGGGGACCTGATCGTGGCCGACAAGCTGGCGCACGCCAGCATCGTGGACGGGATGATCCTCTCCAAGGCCACGTCGCGGTTCTTCCGCCACAACGACGCCCAGGACCTGGATCGCAAGCTGCGGGGATTCGACGGCAAGAAGCTGGTGATCGTCGAGGGCGTCTATTCGATGGACGGCGACGTGGCCAACCTGCCCGAGATCGTCGAGGTTTGCCGGCGGCACGATGCTCGCATCCTCGTCGACGAGGCGCACTCCACCTTCGTCTACGGTCCGACCGGCAGGGGCCTGGCTGAGCATTTCGGCCTGGACGACGAAGTCGACATCCACCTCGGCACCTTCTCCAAGAGCCTCGGCGGCCTGGGTGGTTTCGTCGCCGGACCGCAGGAACTGATCTGGTATCTGCGGGGATTCGCGCGGTCGCGTGTCTTCTCCTGCGCGCTGCCGCCCGGAGTCGTTGCCGGTTTGCTGAAGGCGCTCGAGATCGCCCGCAACGAGCCGGAGCTGCGCGAAAAGCTCTGGGACAACGCGCGCTACATGCACGAACTGCTGCACGAGGCCGGCGTGGACGTGGGAGACTCTACTTCCCAGGTGATCTCGATCATGATCCGCGACGATGCAGGCATCTTCCAGATCGCCGAAGACCTGCTGCGCGCCGGTGTCTACATCAATCCCGTCCGCTATCCTGCAGTGGGGAAGCACAAGTCGCGCTTCCGCATGTCCATTTCGGCGGCGCACTCCCGCTCGGACCTTGAGGAGGGCGCCCGAATCATCACCTCCGTACTCGGAAAACACGGCAAATGCCCCTGACTCGCTACCACTATTCCCAGGCCGTCAGCGCCTTCTTCGAAATGCCCACGTCCGACGCCCGGCGCATTCTGCCGCCGCACCTGCAGCCGCTCGAAGTGCAGCACGAATGCAGCATCCTGGCGATCACCGCTTTCGATTTCACCGACAGCATGGCCGGTCCCTACCAGGAGATCGTGCTCTCGGTGATCGTGCCGCCGCTGTTGAGCCGGGACCGCGGGATGGCCAAGTCGGCGTTCTATCCATTTCTCGTGGGGACGAGCACCGAGGCTTCCCGCGAACACGCCATCGAACGCTGGCACCTGCCGCACTACATGAAGGATCTCGACATCGCCCTGGAGCCCTCCGACGGACGGATGCGGGTGGACGTGCGCGACGGCGACCGCCCCGTTCTGGAGTTCGAAGTCACCGAGTACCGCTCGGAGCCGGTCGATCACCTGTACCAGTCGTTCATGGTAAACGGAAGCAGCCGCTTCAAGGTGGACATCCACATGCGCGGTCCACACAGCGAACACGAGGAGGAGGTGGGCTCGCTCAGGCTCTACGAGCACCCCATGACCTCTCAGCTCACGCTCGACGAAGTGGCCACCTATCCGTTCCGCGAGCAGTGGATGACGGACGGGGTCCAGGTGTTCGAGGAGCTGGAGACCATCTGAGAGACTGGAGGTCCCGACTGTCCGGATGAGCACCTTCGTCATCTTCAACCCGGCCTCGGGCCGTGGACGGGGCGCGCGCCGCATTCCGCTGTATCGGGGTCTGCTCGACCGGCACCTCGATTCGTACGAATGGGAGTCGACCACGGGTCCCGGCGAGGAAGCCGCGCTCGCGGACCGGGCCCTGGCAGGTGGGGCGCGACTGGTCGTCGCCGTCGGTGGCGACGGCACGTGGAGCCAGGTCGCCGACCGTGTGGTGGCGTGCGCCCGATCCGATGTCGTCCTGGGTCTGCTGGCGTCCGGAACCGGGAACGACTTCGCTAGGAGCCTCGGGCTCAGCTACGACGATCCGGAGCATGCGGTGGCGGCGCTGGCCGCGGGGAGGACCCGACGCATCGACGTGGGCCGGGTGATCTCCGAATGGCGTCCCTGCGCCCGTCCAGAGACGGCGGGCGCGGAACCGTGGCGCGACTCGCCGCGACACTTCCTCAATCTCGTGGGGTTCGGGTTCGACGTCGCGGTCATCGACGCCACGCAGCGGGCCCGCTTCCTGAAGGGCGAGCTGCTGTACAAGGCAACCGCGGCGCAGCAGCTGTTCTTCTTCCGCAGCCCCCACCTGCACCTGTCCGACGGCGGCGGCTGGAGCACCGAAGGGCGGCACCTCATCCTCACGGTATCGAATGGCCGCATCTTCGGGGGCGGCTTCCCGATCGCACCGGACGCCGACCTGCAGGACGGGAGGCTCGATGCGTGCGCAATCGCCGACGCCTCGCCGCTGGGGCGCGCGCGCCTCTTCAACCTGGCCGCGAAGGGCAGGCATGTGGGCGCCAGGGGAGTCAGCCTCAGGCAGGACGAGGCCTTCACGGTGCGCTTCGACGGCCCCCTGCGCTACGAGGTTGACGGCGATGTCCTCCAGTCGCGGACCGGAGAGGTCCGCCTGGAGGCGGTGCCCTCGGCGCTCTCGGTGATCGTGCCGTAGGGGGCATTGACCGAACCAGGTCGACGCTTGTGAACTGATTCACAAGCCTCCAGTGAACTGATTCACAAGCCTCCAGAGGAAGTGGGCGACTTCCTACTGCAACGGCCCTTCCGCCATCGACCTGGCCCATTCCGGCACCATCGAAGGATCGATGTCGAAGACCGCCAGCCCCACCGTGAACACGATGGTGGCGATCACGAGCACGCCGATCAGGTTCAGGAAGATGCCGGTGCGCGCCATTTCGCCCACGGTGATCCGGTCGCTGCCGAAGACGATCGCGTTGGGCGGGGTCGCCACCGGCATCATGAAGGCGCAGGATGCGGACAGGGTGGCGGGGATCATCAGCACGAGGGGATGGGTGCCGGTCACCACGGCCACCGACGCGAGGATCGGCAGGATCATCTCCGTCGTCGCCGTGTTGCTGGTGAACTCCGTGAGGAAGGTCAGCGCCGCGCAGACCAGGAGGATCATCACAAACACGGGCAGACTGCCCAGCACTTCGAACTGGCTGCCGATCAGCTGCGCGAGCCCCGTCTCCTGAAAGCCCGCCGCCAGCGCGAAGCCGCCGCCGAAGAGGAGCACGATGTTCCACGGCAGGCGCGGGATCACGTCGGGCCCCATGACGCGCGTCGCTCCACTGCTCCGGTTGCGCGCGGGGATGAGGAAGAGCACCGACGCGAGCGCGATCGCCACCGTCCCGTCGTCGATCAGTCCGGGGTCGGGGAGCAGGCGTGACCAGCCCGGCACGGTCAGGAACCCCAGCTGAAGGTCGACGCGGAAAACCCACAGCAGGGCCGTCGCCGCAAAGACCCCCAGCACCACGCGCTCCTCGAAGGAGATGCCGCCAAGGCCCTGGCGCTCCTTCTCCACCACCCCGTGATCGATGCTGACCCCTTCGGGCACGCGGTGGAACACATGCGTGATCAGGAGCCACGCCACCACCAGCATGATCACGCCGACGGGGAAGGCCATGATCAGCCACTGGCCGAAGGCGATCGCCGGTGCGTCGGGGAAAAGGATCTGGAAGATGCGGACGAACGACAGGTTCGGTGGCGTCCCCACCAGCGTCGTGAGCCCGCCCACCGTACAGCCGTAGGCGATCCCGAGCATCAGCCCCACCGAGAGGTGGCGCGCACCCTCGCGTCCCGCCTCGCTCTCGATCTGCAGGCAGATGGCCAGCCCGATCGGCACCATCATCACCGCCGTCGCCGTGTTCGAGATCCACATCGACAGGAACGCGGCCGCGACCATGAAGCCGAGAACGATGCGCGCCGGCCCGCCCCCCACAGCATGAATGATGTTGAGCGCGATGCGGCGGTGCAGGTTCCACTTCTCCATCGTCAGGGCGATCATGAAGCCACCGAGGAAGAGCACGATCGTGCTGTTGAAGTAGATCGGTGCGGTATCATGCCCGGACATGATCCCCAGGAGGGGATAGAGGACGAGGGGCAGGAGCGCGGTGGCGAAGAGCGGAATGGCGTCGGTTACCCACCAGATCGCCATGAGAAGGGCCACCGCGGCCAAACGGCTCGCAGGCACGTTCGTGGCATCCACGGGGAGCACGAGGAGAAGGACGAAGGCGCCCAGGCCAAGCCAGAGGCCCAGGGCACGCCCCCTCGAGGTTGATTGTCGTTCGACGGCCATGAAGGGTTTGTGCGCGGAGGGCAGACCCTACCGGTTCGTCCCCTCCCTGGTTTCGCTGTCCGTGGCCATGGCCTCGCGTTTTGCCACTTCCGCCTCGTACTGCTCTTCGGTGAGGTAGGTCACGTCCACCCAGGCGTGGGCCATCTCGTCGACGGTCCGGTCGCCCCAGCCGACCCACTGGGTGTGGTCCGGGTTGTTGGGGTTGTCGGGGGTGTTGTCGTGCCACGCCGTGAACACGAGCGTGGTTCCCGCCGGCAGCAGCGGCGCGGCGTGATCGGCGTAGATGTAGTTGATGTGCCACTGCCACTGGAAGTTGTTGACCTGGCTCAGGATCTCCCTGCGGCCGTCCGGGTAGATGGCCTCCATGGCCATGGCCTTGCCCCGCATGTGCATGTGGGGCTGGTAGTTCTCGAGCCGGGCGGGCCACCTGACCACGTGGAAGTCCTGGGTAACCGCGATCTCACCCGGCGGGATGTCGAGATCGTCGCCGGTCGCGTTGTAAAACGCCAGGCGGGTCCTGTTCTGGGGGATCCGGTCCCTGGGGTAGAACCAGATGCCGAGTTCCACGTAGCTGTCCTTCACCTCCTGGCCGATCGCGTGCATGTGGACTTCCCACCGGATCTTCGAGCCCGGCAGCATGAGCTTTCCGGCTCCGTCGGGGAAGATCTCGCCGACCTTGCCGACGGCCCACTCCATGAAGAGCCCGGGCCCGCCCATCGCGCGGCTGCTGGAGCTGAGCGCCGCAGTCTCCGGCGTCATCTCGTCGGGGTCCTCGTCCTGGATCAGGTACGCCAGCGTGTGGTGGACGATCCGCCGCCCGTCGGGCCAGGAAGGCCGGATCTCGATCGCCTTGACCCAGCGCTCCTCGGTCAGGCCGGTCGGGGTCTCGGGCCGGAACCACTTGTCCTGTGTCTGTGCGGCCAGGGTGTACGGCTCGGACCGGACGACGAGGTCGGGCGGCCCGAACTGCGCCTCGTACTGCCACTCGCTCCCGTCCGGGAACACGGGCGGGGGAGGCATGTCGGCCTCGTCGCCGAAGGGCATGTCGCCGTCAAGCCAGGTGACCAGCGTCTCGAGGTCCTCGTCGGTCAGGCCCCGGTCGTTCTTGAATTCCTGGATTCCAACCGAACGGTCGATGTGCCACGGCGGCATGATGCGGGCCGCCACCTTCTCGCGGATCCGCGGTGCGTACCGCTTGACCGCCTCGTAGCTGGTGAGCGACATGGGTGCGATCGAGCCGGGCTGATGACAGATCTGGCAGTTCTGCTGGATGATCGGGGCCACTTCGCGGGCGAAGGTCGGATGATCCTGGGCCGCGGCGTGCGCGGGTGCGGTCACCAGGGCAGTGGTCACCAGCATTCCGCTCGCGGCGGCGTTCCGGAACTGGCGGCGTTGTCGGTGCATCGTCTCTCTTTCGTTCAGCGGGTCACTCTCACCCGTACAAATCCGTTGGTCCAGCAGCACTGGGAGTGGCCTGCGGTGGCCACCCCGGATCCGTCGTTTGCTCTCACGCGAATCACATAGTCGCCGGGTTCCGTGAAGGTGGCCAGGGTCGTCGCCTTGCCTCCCTCGATCGGCACCGTCGCCGTGTTCTCAGCGAATGTCACGTCACCCGGGCCCAGGTGCTTGAACCAGGTCAGCGTGACCGGAACCCCGGTGCGTCCCGCCCTGACCACACTGCCGCGGGAACGGCCGTCGTCCCAGGCCCACACGGTCAGCGGCAGCGGCGTGCCCATCACCCCTTCGATCGGTTCGCCCCATGGACCTCCCGGTCCGGCGCCTCTCGGCCCGTCCTCGGCAAAGGCCAGCATTGGCGGCGTGTTGCCGGTCTCCGCCTCTCCGTCCAGCGCATCGATCCTCCAGTCGAGGTGGAGCCGGCCCGGAATCGAGTTGCGCTCGCCGCGGAAGTCGATCGTCCACACGACCGCCTGGTCGCCGAAGTCCGCCGGCACCGTCACCGTGAAGACCCCCCAGTGCCGGCGGGGGTGGAAGCGGGTGGGCTGCGCGCCGTCGAAAACTGCGGGCTCGAGCCGATTGGCCGCACCGTGCGGCAACTCGACGATCTCCTCGAAGTTCCGGTTGTAGTAGCCGAATGAGAGGCTGAACGTCCCGTCGTGGTTCTCGTACCAGCCCTCGTAGACGGGTGAGATGGTCAGGCCCGAGGCGGTGCGGATCCCGAGGGGGACCTGGGCGGCGACGGGCTGGAGGGCGACGAGGCCGCAGAGCACGGCCAATGCCCCCGGAATCGGAAAGCGCGTTCCTGGCATCGGGGTCCTGTGGAGAGTGGATTGGGACTGCTAGAGAATAAGGTTGCGTCGAGCGCCGGGCAAAACCCGGCACACGTTCCCGGCTACCGCGCCAGGCGCAGCTCCGTGGCAACGGATCGGATCAGGTCGAGCAGCTCCGAGAGGATGGCCTTCCCCTTGTCACGGGCATAGAAGCGGCGGACCTGCGCGTAGCGGGGGCCCGGGTCCATCTTCATCCCCTCTTCCATCACCCACTTCTGAATCTCCGCAGGCCTCGGACCCCACCATGCGCGTTCCACGTAGTCCTCGTCGAACAGGATCACGATGGGGATCGAGCGGCTCGTGCCGTTGGTCAGGTGGGTGTCCATGATGTCGAGGTTCTCGTCGCGCGACAGGACGCGCAGATCCACGTTGGGCAGCCACTCCGTCAGTCGCGAAATGACCGGCAGGATGTTGACGGCATCCCCGCACCAGTCCTCGCTCAGCGCCAGCAGGTGCCAGGTGCCGGGCAGTGAGCGGGCCTCGTCGACGGCTCCGTCGGGCAGCCGCACGCGGTCGTGCACGCCGCGCCAAAGGTCCTCGTTCTTGCGCACGGTCTCAAGGTATTGGGGGAAAGAGAGTGCGGACTCGAATCTTGCTTGCATATCGGTCATGGCAGTTGCCTCTGTTTGGCTGGGAGGGGAGGGGGGTGCGCGATTCTCACCGGGCGTCGCGGGCCCGTGGCTGCCGCTTGCGCCGCGGCTTGATGCCCGTGCGCAGCAGCCCTTCCTGCGCGACCGAAGCGACGAGCGTTCCGTCGCGCGTGAAGAACGTGCCGCGCGCGAAGCCCCTGCCGCCGTGGGTGACCGGGCTGTCCATCGAATAGAGCAGCCATTCGTCGGCTCGAAAGGGCCGGTGAAACCAGATCGAGTGGTCCAGCGATGCGACCATCAGGCCGGGATCGCGCACATGCCGCCCGTGCGGCCTGAGCGCCGTGGCGAGCACGCCGTAGTCGGAGGCGTACGCAAGCGCGGCCTGGTGCTGTACCGTCGCGTCGCCGAGCGCTCCCATCGTCCTGACCCACATGCGCTGCACGGGCGGCACGGGTTTGGGATCGAAGGGGCGGTACTCCAGAACCGACCGAAAATCGACGGGACGGTCCTGCGTCAGCACCGGACGCAGCCGTTGGGGGATCCGGTGAGCCTCCTCACGAAGCACCTCCAGGTCGGGGCGAAGCTCCTCGGGCGGCGGCACGTCGGGCATCGGAAGCTGGTGCTCCAGGCCGGATTCGGTCCTGTGAAACGACGCCGAAAGGGTGAAGATGGTGCGGCCATGCTGAAGCGCCGAAACGTTGCGCGTGACGAAGCTCCTGCCGTCGCGAAGGATATCGACGAAGTAGGTGACAGGCTCCGCGAGATCGCCTTCGAGGATGAAGTACGCATGCAGCGAGTGTGCCTCGCGGTCCGCCTGCGGGATCGTCCGCCGGGCCGCGACAAGCGCCTGCGCGAGCACCTGGCCTCCGTAGATGCGCCCCGCCCCCAGGTCCCGGTTGCGCCCCACGAAGGTGCTCCCGCCGATCGCCTCGAGGTCGAGGAGTGCGACGAGGGCTTCAGTGGGGCTGGCCATGGCTTGACGATAGTCCCTTGGCGGCCCGGGCGGTACCGGGGAACCGACGGGCCGCCGGCGTCGGAGTTGTCCTTTCCCATGATGCCGGTACCGCCGTACTGTCAGGGTGATCCCGGGTTCCGAGACACCACCGCCCCACGACGACCATGCCCGCAAAACCCGCCGTACTACCGCGCATCCCGTTGCGCCGACTGGTCTGGCCCGCAGCCCTGTCGATCGCGGTCCTCGCGGCTGTCAGGGCCGACGCCGCGGACCAGCCCATCGATGTCGTCGAACTCACCGCGACGGAGCTGCAGGAGGGATACGCCGCCGGGGCCTACACGGTGGTGGAGGTGGTGCAGGCGTTCCTGGACCGGATCGAGCGCTACGAGGGCCACTACAACGCGTTCGTCTCGATGAACCCGGACGCGCTGGCGATTGCCGCCGGGCTCGACGAGGAGCTGCGCACGACCGGACCTCGCGGGCCGCTGCACGGGGTTCCCGTAGTCATCAAGGACAACCTCGACTACGCGGGGCTGGTGACCACGGCCGGTTTCAACGGGTTCAGCGCCGCGACCGGGGGCGTCGACATGGTCCCGGGCGACGACGCGGTCGCGGTGGAGCGGCTGCGGGACGCGGGTGCAGTAATCCTCGGCAAGACCAACATGCCGGACTTCGCGGCGCACGGGACCCGCACTCGCAGCACGGTGGCCGGCGAGACCCTCAATCCGTACGCCCTGGACCGGGTGCCGGGCGGATCGAGCGGCGGGACGGCGACCGCGGTGAACGCGAGCTTTGCCGTGCTGGGGCTGGGGACCGAGACCGGCGGCTCGATCCAGAACCCGGCCGCCGCGCAGGCGCTGGTGGGGGTGAAGCCGACTTTCGGCCTGGTGCCGCTCGAAGGCGTAGTGCCCAGCGACGCGACCTACCGCGACGTCGTGGGACCGCTGGCGCGCACCGTGCGCGACGCCGCGGTCACTCTCGATGTGATCGCCGGTCCCAGCCCCGAGGATCTGGCGTCGTACGCGGGGGCGGAGCACATCCCCGACTCGGGGTACGAGGCCGCGCTCTCCGTGACGGCGATCAGGGGGAAGCGCTTCGGGCTCGTGGGCCAGGGGTGGCGCGAGTCGTTCCTGCCGCTCGCTCCCGGGACCGAGGCGCTCTACAGCGAGGCCGTCCAGGTACTCGAGGCCGAAGGCGGAACGGTGGTGGAGGATCCGTTCGCGGGGCGCGGCTGGGTGGAGCTGTACGGAGATCGCCCCGGAGTGCCCTCGGTGGGGAGCCACGACCTCGCCGTCTACCTGCAGGGTCTGGGGCCGGACGCCGCGTTCCACAGCGTCGAGGAGTGGGAGGAGCTGTCCGGGCGCCGGTTCCGCGGCGGGCGGGGCCGAAGGCTGCCAGTCGCGCCGACCGCGACCGAGGAGGGGGACGCCTTCCAGGCCTGGCGGCGCGAGATGCGCGCCCTCTTCCGGGCAGTGCTGGCAGACAACGAGCTGGACGGGCTGTTCTTCCCCCAGGCGGGCGAGCCGATACGGCCGCTGGTGGAGGATCCGGAGCGCCCCGACTACCGTCCGAACAACCACGCCGAGTTGCCGAGCAACATCATCAACGACATCGGGCTGCCCACGGTCGCGGTGCCGTTCGCATACTACGACGATGGGACACCGTTCGTGCTTGCGTTCATCGGCGACCTCTGGACCGATGCGGAGTTGATCGCCTACGCCTACGACATCGAGCAGGCGACCCTTGCCCGGGTGCCGCCGACGCTCGTGGAAGGACCGCGCTAGCGGGCCGCGCATCGCGGGGTCGGGATCTGCACATTATAATGTCTATAAAACATTACATAATGTAAAGTAAGCATTACATCTTGTGCGATCTCCGGGCCCGTGCGCAAAACCGGTAGCCTTGCGCGTATCGCCAGTCTTTCTCAGTGTCTCCGACGTACCTTCACCCGCCGCCAGGACCCTCTGCGGGACGCGGCGGCCCGACCAACCCAGCGCGCCGGCAAAAGCCCGGGGAGGGCAGCCAGATGTTCATTTCGATCACGCCCGCACGTTTCCTTCGCCTCTTCGTTTCGGTCGCTCTGGCCATCGCGGCCGGCGTCGTCGCGGGAGCGCCCGCCGCGGCCCAGGACTCGCGGCCCACGATCGCGGAGAAGACCGGGGGAATGTCGCAGATGGAGGGGTTCTTCAACCTCTACTGGGACGACGACA
Source organism: Gemmatimonadota bacterium (assembly GCA_009841165.1). Classification (GTDB taxonomy): domain Bacteria; phylum Gemmatimonadota; class Gemmatimonadetes; order Longimicrobiales; family Gaopeijiaceae; genus Bin94. The sequence continues at coordinate 14,537 of VXMI01000110.1, forward strand.
GCGGCCTGCTGTACTGGGAGCTGGATCTGGCCGGCGGGGAGTTCCTGTACCAGATCTCGATGGGGTCGGGGCTGGGGTCCAATCCGGT
>VXMI01000224.1 GCA_009841165.1 Gemmatimonadota bacterium
GGCCGCGCCCGGGTCGTCGCCCTGACAACCCCGACAAAAGGGTCGAACTGAGGCGCGGGCTACGCTAAGTTACCTTGGCTGTGCTCCGAAGCAGCCCTCGTTCGCCCCGGTAACAGCCTGCGCCTTCAGAACCCGTCCGTGCCCATGACCCGTCCTTCGCTCGTCTATTCAGGCATCCAGCCGACCGCCGTCATGACCATCGGCAACTACTTCGGCGCGGTGAAGAACTGGGCGCGGCTCCAGTACGAGCGCGAGTGCGTCTACTGCGTCGTGGACCTGCACGCGCTGACGTCGCCCGATGCCGGGGGCGATCTGAAGCACGCGTCGCGGGAGATGTTCGTCAGCCTGTTGGCGGCCGGGATCGACCCCGACCGGACCACCGTGTACATCCAGTCCACCGTGCCCGAGCAGACCGAGTTGTGCTGGCTGCTGGCGACGCTGACCTCGCTCGGCGACCTGAGCCGCATGACGCAGTTCAAGGAGAAGTCGGTGCTGCTCAGGGGCGGCGACACCGACGACGACGGGACGTTCGTCTCGGCCGGGCTGCTCTTCTATCCGGTACTGCAGGCGGCCGACATCCTGGCGTATCGGGCGGGTTGCGTGCCGGTGGGGCAGGACCAGGCGCAGCACCTTGAGTTGAGCCGGGGGATCGCGCGGCGCTTCAACAGCCGCTTCGGCTTCGTGTTCCCGGAGCCCGAGACGCTGCTGACGCAGGTGCCCAAGGTGATGTCGACCGCCGATCCGACTCGGAAGATGAGCAAGAGCCTGGGACCGCGGCACTACATCGGGCTCTTCGAGGAGGAGGCGTCGGTGCGGAAGAAGATCCGCTCCGCGGTGACGGATTCAGGGGTGACGCCGAGCGGCGAGGTCAGCCCCGGCATCGAGAACCTGCTCACGCTGCTCGCGGCCTCCGGCCACGAAGATGATGCCCGGCAGATGCGCGAGGACTACTTTGCCGGTACTCTTCGCTACGTGGACCTCAAGGGCCGGACGGCGGACGCCCTGGTGGCCCTGACTGCGGAGATGCGCGACCGGCGGGCCGATGTTCTGCGCCGTGAGTCCGACCTGGACGGGCGGATCATGGAGATGGCCGCGCGGGCGCGGGCGATGGCGGGCGAGACGCTGGGGCTGGCGCGCGAGAAGATGGGTATCTTTGCGCCCGGTCGGCGGAACCGCGGTGCGAAATGACGACTCGGAACAAAGGGATGACGCTGGAATGAGTGCGACCCCTCTCGACATCGGCGGAGTGATGATCCCCACCACCACGCCCTTCGACCCGGTGACGGGCGAGGTGGACGTGGTGGCGCTGCGGGACAACGTGGGCAGGTGGGCGCGCAGCGGCGTGCGCGGCATGGTGATCGGCGGCTCGACCGGCGAGGCCGTGTACCTGGACGAGGCCGAGCGCGAGCGGTCGTGGGACGTGGTGCGGGGGGTGCTGCCGGAGGGCATGCTGATGGTCGCGGGGACCGGGGCCGAGTCGCTGCGCACGACGCTGCGGCTGACGCGGATGGCGGTCGCGCGGGGCGCGGACGCCGTGCTGGTGCAGCCGCCCGCGTTCTACAAGGGGGCGATGACGCCGGCCGTGGTGCGCGACCACTACGTCGCCGTGGCCGACGCGTCGGAGGTTCCGGTGATCCTATACCAGGTGCCCACGCGCTTCAGCACGCTGGACTTTCCCACCGGGCTGATCGCCGAGTTGTCGACCCACGGGAACATCATCGGAATCAAGGACTCGCGCGGGAAGCTGGAGACGGTGGCCGAACTCGTCACCCACACGCAGCGCGGCTTCCAGGTGCTGGTCGGGAGCGGGGCGCTGCTCTACGCGTCGCTGGAGATCGGTGCGGTTGGCGGGATCCTGGGCGTGGCCAACCTGGCGCCCCGCGAGTGTGCGCAGGTGTGCGAGCACTACGACGCCGGGGAGATGGCCGCCGCGGGGGCGCTGCAGAAGCGGATCGGGGCGTTGCACAACGCGGTGGTGGGCGGCATGGGGGTGGCCGGGGTCAAGTACGCCCTGGATCTGCTCGGATACCACGGCGGTGTGCCGCGGGCGCCGTTGAAGCCGCTGGCGGAAACGCGGCATGGGGAGGTCGTGGCGTGTCTGGCCAGCGCCGGCTTGCAGGTTCGCAGCGCGCTGGCGCACGCGTGACGGATGGCGGATTGAACACAGCCGCGCTGAGGGGGTCCTGCACCGTCGTCGTCGGGTGCCAGTGGGGCGACGAGGGGAAGGGGAAGGTCGTCGACGTGCTCGCGGGCGGCGCGCACGTGATCGCGCGCTACCAGGGCGGGGCGAACGCGGGGCACACCGTGCTCCTGGGCGACCGGCAGTTCATCCTGCACCAGGTGCCGTCGGGCATCCTGCACCCGGGCAAGCGATGTCTGCTGGGCAACGGCGTGGTGGTGGACCTCGCGCAGTTGTTCGGCGAGATCGACCGCCTGACCGAGCGCGGCGTGGACCCGCGGGGCCGGATCGGGCTGAGCACGCGCGCGCATGTGGTGTTCCCGTATCACATGGCGCTCGATCACGCCGCCGAGGAGGCAGCCCGGCGGAAGATCGGGACGACGGGGCGAGGGATCGGCCCCGCCTACGAGGCCAAGACGGGGCGGCGCGGGGTGCGGGTGGCCGACCTGCTCGACAGCCGGCGCGGGGCCGAACGGGTTGCGCGGGGCATCGAGTGGGCGCGCCGCCGGCTGCGTGATCTGGGGGCCGACGAGGCGCGCGCCGGAACGGTCGAGGAGGCCATGGCGGTGGCCGGCCGTGTTCCCGAGGTCGCGACCGATGCGGGGCGCGAGATCGCCCGTGCCCTCGCGGCGGGGAAACGGGTGCTGCTCGAGGGGGCCCAGGGCACGGCGCTGGATGTGGACCACGGCACCTACCCGTATGTCACTTCGTCCAACACCACCGCGGGCGCCGCGGCGGTGGGCGCGGGCATCGGCCCCACCGCGATCGACTCGGTAGTCGGCGTGGTGAAGGCGTACACCACGCGGGTCGGCAACGGCCCGCTCCCCACCGCCTTCGACGAGGCCATGGACGAGCGCGTGCGGGAGCTCGGCGGCGAGTTCGGAGCGACCACGGGGCGGCCCCGCCGCTGCGGGTGGTTCGACGCAGCGGTGGGCGCCTACGCCGCCCGCGTCAACGGCCTGACCGGGATCGCGGTCACCAAGCTGGACGTGCTCGACACCCTCCCCGAGATCAGGATCGCGACCGGATACCGCCTGCGCGGCGAAGCCGACATCCCGTTCCCGGCCACCGCCTGGGAGCTGGACTCGGTCGAACCCGTCTACGAGACGCTCCCCGGCTGGCAGGCGCCGACCACCGGGGCCCGCCGGCTGAGCGACCTTCCCCGCCACGCCCGCGCCTACCTGCACCGCATCGAGGAGCTGGTCGGGACGCCGATCGCCATGGTGTCGGTGGGTGCGCGCCGCAGCCAGGTGATTACGGAGCCTTGAATCTCGATCTTGTAATGACGAGCTTTAATAGCTGTACCGCATTCAACGCGGCGTGCCGCCTCGGACGCGGCGCACCGCCTTCAACGCGGACTCCGGATGTTTGAAGACCTAAGCAGGAAACTGGACGGGGTTCTGGGGCGCTTCCGCCAGCGCGGGCTCCTCACCGAACCCATGATCCGGGACGGCCTCCGCGAGGTACGGCGCGCGCTCCTCGAGGCCGACGTGAACTTTCGCGTCACGCGCGAGTTCCTCAACCGGGTGAGCGAGAAGGCGATGGGCGAGCGGGTGCTCAAGTCCGTGTCGCCGGGCCAGCAGATCGTCAAGATCGTGCACGACGAGCTGGCGCACCTGATCGGCGGCGAAGGCCAGACCGAACTGACGTGGTCGCCGGCCCCGCCCACGGTCATCATGCTGGTGGGCCTGCAGGGCTCCGGAAAGACCTCGACGGCCGCCAAGCTCGCGAAGCGGCTCGCCCGACAGGGCAAACGGCCGCTCCTGGCCGCGTGCGACCTCTACCGCCCGGCGGCGGTGGATCAGCTGCGGGTGCTGGGGAAGCGGGCCGGGGTGCCGGTTCACCACGAGGAGGGAGCCACGGACCCGGTGGAGGTGGCGCGGGCGAGCCACCGGGCGGCCCGCAGCACGAAGGCGGACGCGCTCATCGTCGACACCGCCGGGCGACTCCAGATCGACGAGCCGCTCATGGACGAGCTGGCGCGCATCAGGAAGGCGCTCGACCCGCGTGAGATCCTCCTCGTGGCGGACGCCATGACCGGGCAGGAGGCGGTGCGCATCGCCGAGGGCTTCGACCGCAAGCTGGGCGTGACTGGGTTCGTCCTCGCCAAGATGGACGGCGACGCGCGCGGCGGGGCGGCGCTCTCGATCCACGGCGTGACCGGCAAGCCGATGAAGTTCGTCGGCACGGGCGAGGGGCTCGACGCCCTGGAAGCCGTCGACCCGCGGCGGATCGCGGGCCGCATCCTCCAGAAGGGCGATGTGGTCGGGCTGGTGGAGCGGGCGCAGGCCGTGGTGGACGCGGGGCAGGCCGCGGCCATGCAGGAGAAGGTCCTGGGCCGGGGCCGGTTCACCCTGGAGGATTTCCTCGTCGCCATGCGGCAGGTGCAGAAGATGGGACCGCTGGATCAGCTGCTGAAGATGGTCCCCGGGATGCCCCGGGGCCTGTCGGCGGACGACGTGGACCCGAAGCGGATGAAGCACATCGAGGCGATCATCCTGTCGATGACGCCCGAGGAACGCCGCCGTCCCGAGATCCTGAACGGGTCGCGCAGGAAACGGATCGCCCGCGGAAGCGGCCGGCCCGTTGCAGAGGTGAACCGCCTCATGAAGCGGTTCGCCGAGATGGAAAAGATGATGAAGCGAATGAAAGGGCTGATGCCTTCAGGAGTCATGCCCTCCCTCACACCATGACAACAGCACCCTGAACCCCGAAACGAGCGAGAACGAGAGAAACCGATGTCCGTAAAGATCCGCCTCCGGCGCATGGGGAAGAAGAAGCAGCCACACTACCGCATCGTCGTGGCCGACAGCCGCTCCCCGCGCGACGGCCGCTTCGTCGAGAACCTCGGCTACTACAACCCGATCCCCGACCCGGCCCTTCTGAGGGTCGACCTCGAGCGGGTGGACTACTGGCTCGGCGAGGGCGCGATCACTTCACCGACGGTCGGGAACCTCGTCACAAAGGCCCGTTCCGGAGGGGATGAAAGTGTCGCGCTCGTGGCGCCCGCATCCGGTTCGGACGACACGGCCGCGGCGTCTGCAGCCGCACCGGAGGAAGCCGCTGATTCGGAACCGGCCGCCGACGCCTCGCCTGGCGACGACACGGGCGCGGCAGAGGCCGCGGCCGAGGCCGAGCCTGCCGCGGAGGCCGAGCCTGCCGCGGAGGCCGAGCCCGCCGCCGAGGCCGAGTAGCGCCCGCGCCACCGCGGCGATGCCGGAGGGTCATCCTCCCTTCCTGGTCGTCGGCCACCTCAACAAGGCCCACGGTACGAAGGGGGAGCTCTTCGCCTGGCCGCTCACCGACTACCCCGAGAGCCACTTCGCTCCCGGGATCGTTCACCTCCCCGGCGACGATGCCGCCGAGCAGCCGTCGGAGGCCCTCCCCGCGCTCACCATCAACGAGGTGCGGCCCTACCGGCGCGGCTTCCTGGTCAAGTTCGCGGGCGTCGACGACCGCACGAGCGCCGACCGCCTGCGCGGCCTCTACCTGCTGCGCCCGTTCGACGCCATCGACGATCTCGCCGAAGGGGAGGTCTTCTACCACGAACTCCTGGGCGCCACGGTCGCGACAGGCGAGGGCCGGGTGCTCGGCGAGGTCGCCGAGGTCTTCCCGGTGAAGCCGTCCGACCTCCTCCAGGTGGTGGGCCCGGCGGGCGAGGTCATGATTCCGTTCAGCCGCGAGATCGTCGTGGACTTCGACCGCGAACGGCGCCGGATCGTGGTCGAGCTGCCGTCCGGCTTCCTCGAACTCGAGCGCGGACCGGACGCATGATCCGAATCAACATCGTCACGATCTTCCCCGAGTTCTTCGCAGCCCCGCTCGAGGCAAGCATCCCGGGCCGCGCGGCCCGCGCCGGCCTGGTCGAGTACCACGTGATCGACCTGCGCGACTACACCCACGACCGTCACCGCACGGTCGACGACTCGCCCTACGGCGGCGGCGCGGGGATGGTGATGAAGCCCGAGCCCTTCTTCGAGGCCATGGACGACCTGCGCCCCGCGGGACCGATTGTCCTCCTCTCCGCCCGCGGCCCGCGTTTCCGGCACGACGATGCGGTCAGGCTGTCCCTGGAGAGCGAGGTCACCCTCCTCTGCGGACACTACAAGGACGTGGACCAGCGGGTCGCCGACCACCTCGCGACCGAGGAGATATCGATCGGCGACTTCGTCGTGTCCGGGGGCGAGATCGGAGCGCTGACGGTCGCCGACGCGGTGGTGCGGCTGCTTCCCGGCGCCCTGGGCGATCACGAATCGGCGTCGGGCGACTCGTTCTACGAGGGCGAGACGGTCTCTGCGCCATCCTACACCCGCCCGGCCGAGTACCGCGGAATGCGCGTTCCCGAGGTGCTGCGCAGCGGGGACCACCGCCGCATCGAGGAGTGGCGGCGGGCGGAGTCGGAGCGGCTGACCCGGAAGCGGCGCGAGGGTTGAGTCGCACACTTCCACGGCGGCGCCCTTCAGTCTACATTTGAAGGCTGTCGATCACACTGTGGCGAAATGGTAACGGCCGAGACGAGGAGCAGGTCATGGCGGATATCCTCCATCAACTCGATATGGAACACGCCCGGAACGACCTGCCCGACTTCGCCCCCGGCGACACGATCAAGGTGCTCTACCGGGTCCGCGAAGGGCAGAAGGAGCGTATCCAGGTCTTCCAGGGCGTCTGCCTGGGGCGCCGGGGCTCCGGCATGGGTGAGACGTTCACCGTGCGCAAGATCTCCGGCGGGATCGGCGTGGAGCGCGTCTTCCCCGTGAACGCGCCGACGGTCGGCGGAGTCGAGATCGTCCGGCGCGGCCGGGTGCGGCGCGCAAAGCTGTACTACCTGAGAGGCCTGCGCGGCAAAGCGGCCCGGATCAAGGAGAAGCGGACGCCGCGGCCCAACTAGAGGCCCGCGACTGTCAGGCTCGCCCCGGGGGGGCCATGTCAGCCCCTGACCAACCTGTCGATCCGCTCGAAGGCGAACGCGATCCGCTCGAGTACGAACGTCACCTCTGGGGCCGCGGCATTGCCCGCGTTGCCGGGGTGGACGAGGTGGGACGGGGACCGCTCGCGGGGCCGGTGGTGGCTGCCGCGGTCGTTCTCGCCGAAGGCGTGCGGATCGAGGGGGCGGCCGACTCCAAGACGCTGACGCCGGCGGGACGATGCGAACTGGCGCGCGAGATCCGGCAGCGGGCCGCCGCGGTGGCGATCGGGGCCGCGTCGGCGCGCGAGATCGACCGGATCAACATCCTGCGCGCCACGGCCCGTGCGATGAACCGGGCGCTGCGCCGTCTGCCGGTCGCGCCGGACCACGTGGTGGTGGACGGGCTGCCGGTGCGCGATCTGGAGTGGGAACATCATTCGGTGGTGGGCGGCGACGGCCTGGTGCATTCGATCGCCTGCGCCTCGATCGTGGCCAAGGTGTGCCGCGACCGCCTGATGGCGCGCCTGGCGGGCAGGTATCCCGGCTACGGATGGGAGCGGAACATGGGCTATGCGACGCGGCAGCATCGCGACGCCGTGCGCGAGCGAGGGCTGACGCCCCATCACCGAACCAGCTTCGGCCTGCTCCAGCTCGAACTTCCCCTGGAGGATGACTCCGTAGCGGGTTGAAGCGCGTTACTTTTCGGGCGAGCCGGTAGCTCAGTTGGTAGAGCAACGGACTTTTAATCCGTAGGTCCTGGGTTCGATCCCCAGCCGGCTCATTCCTGCCTCCGAAATGGGTGCCGGTTTCAGGTGGCGTGCACCATGCGGCCGGTTTACTGTAGCTGCCGAGACAGCGATTCCTCGCAACGCTCATCGGAGGTTCCCCATGCGTGCTTCTCGCTATCGGCCACACTGGCTGCTTCTCTGGTCCCTCGTAGTACTCGGACTCTTCGGCTGTCGTCTCCCCTTGAGCGACGCCGCCGCCCAGGACATCCAGGTTCAGGGCGAGGATCCCGGCCTGGCGCACCTCGCCGGGGAAGTCGCCCGGCTCGCCGAACAGGCGCAGGGACGGGTCGGCGTGGCGGCGTACCACCTCGAGACGGGGCGCGGGGTTACGCTCAACGGAGACGAGGGCTTCCCGATGGCCAGCACGTACAAGGTGCCGATCGCGGTGCAGATCCTCTCGATGGTGGACCGCGGCGAACTGGGGCTCTACGACCTCATCGAGATCGACCAGAGCGACGTCTACACAACGTCGAGTGCGATCAGCGACCTGCTGGACGACCCGGGGCTGCAGATCTCGGTGCACAACCTGCTGGAGTTGATGCTGCAGATCAGCGACAACATCGCGACCGATGTCCTGATGGCGACGGCGGGCGGCTCGCAGGCCGTGACCACCCGGATGCACGAGGTCGGGGTCGAGGGGATCCGGGTCGACCGCCCCACCTGGGCGCTTATCGCCAACTGGCTCGGCGCCCCGGAGGTCAGCGAGGACAACAAGATCGACCCGGAAGACTACGAGGTGGTGCTGCGGGCGCCGCGGACGGACGCGAGCACGGCGGCCAACAACGCCAACTTCAACTCCGATCCGCGCGACACGTCGACGCCGGCGGCCATGTCGACCCTGCTGCAGCAGATCTGGAACCGCGACATCCTCTCGGAGGAGAGTTCGGCGCTGCTTGTCGACATCATGTACCGGTGCCAGACCGGCGAGGGACGGCTGAAGGGCGTGCTGCCGGCGGGGACCGAAGTCGCGCACAAGACCGGCACCATCGGGCAGACGACCAACGACGTGGGAATCATCGATCTGCCGGACGGCGCCGGACATGTTGTGGCGGTCGTCTACGTGAAGGAGTCGGAGGTGCCGATCCCCGAGCGGGAAGCGGTGATCGCGCAGATCGCGCGGGCGATCCACGACTACTTTGTGTTCAACCGCGGGTAGGCGTTGCGGCGCATGTGTAAGGTTGGCATTACAAAATGTAAGATCAAGATTACATTTCTTATCGCGTGTACGCTGGTTGGCACGTTCGGCCCGGCCGACGCGACCGCTCAGCCCCGTCCGCTCGGCGGCCTCGACGACTACATCACCGTTGCGATGGAGGCCTGGGAGGTCCCCGGGCTGGCGATCGCGGTAGTTCACGACGGGCGCACGGTGTACGAGCGCGGCTACGGGGTGCGCGACGTGACGACGGGCGAGCCGGTCGACGAACACACCCTCTTCGCCGTGGGATCGACCTCCAAGGCGTTCACGTCGGCCGCCCTGGGGCTGCTCGTGGACGAGGGCCGGCTGAGCTGGGACGACCGCGTCATCGACCATCTCCCCCGGTTCGAGATGTACGACGCCTACGCGACGCGCGAACTCACCGTCCGGGACCTGCTTACGCACCGGAGCGGACTGGCGAGGGGCGACGCGGTCTGGTATCACTGGCCGCATGATCGCGCCGAGATCATCCGCAGGATCCGCTACCTGAGACCCACCCGCAGCTTCCGGGGCGCCTGGCAGTACCAGAACCTGATGTTCCTCACAGCTGGCGAGGTTGTGCACGCGGTGTCGGGCTCGACGTGGGACGATTTCGTCGCCGACCGCATCTTCGCGCCGCTGGGGATGGATCGCAGCGTCACGTCCACGAACGCGCTTCCGCACATGGACAACGTGGCCTCGCCGCACGTCCCGGTGGACGGGACGCCGACCCCCGTGGCCCACAAGAACATCGACAACGTGGGGCCCGCGGGGTCCATCTACTCGAGCGTGTCGCAGATGGCGCGCTGGGTGGCGCTGCATCTGGCGGAGGGCGTCCCCGAAGGCCGGCGTCTCGTGAGCGACAGCGTCATGTCCGAGATGCACCACCCCCAGATGCTGATCCAGGCCGACGCGCCGGAGAACGGTCTGCACTCGCGCGACGCGGTCATGAACTTCAACGCCTACGGGCTGGCGTGGTGGGTGCTCGACTACCGCGGTCGCAAGGTGGTGGACCACGGTGGCGGCATCGACGGGATGCGCGCGCACGTGGCGTTCATGCCCGAGGAGGGCGTCGGGATGGTGGCGCTCTCCAACGCGCGGCCCAACAACCTGATCGTCGCGCTCATGTACCGGGTGTTCGACCATTTCCTGGACGAGGGCGTCGGCGGGGACGGCGCAATGCGCGATTGGAGCGCCCTGATGCTGGCCGAGGTGAAGGAGGGTCAGGCGCGGGCGGCCCGGGGGCGGAGCGAGTTGGAGGCGAACCGCGCGGCGGGCACGTCGCCGTCTCGGCCGCTGGCCGAGTACGCGGGGGCCTACGAGGAGGAGTACCACGGCGTCGTCGACATCGTGCACGAGGGCGGCACGCTTCGGCTGAGCCTGGGCGGAAAGACGACCGGCCGCCTCGATCACTGGCACTACGACGTGTTCCGCCTGGTGCCGGACAACCCGGCGAACCCCGAGATGTTCGTCGCGTTCTCCATCGGCGCGGACGGGGCCGTCGGCGTGTTGGAGCTGGCCGGGCTCGCGCCCGATCTGCGAGCACAATCGACCCTCGGGCAGTTTGCCCGGAGAAGGTAGGAGGCCAGCGATGGCGGGGGCCGCGCGACCGGCGGCTGGAGCAGTGTGCGCGCAAGGGCGACCCCGCGTGGGCGTCCGCACCCTGCTGGCTCTCGCGGCAGCGCTCAATCCGGCGAGCATGTCCGCTGCAGTCTGGTCGATCGGTGCCGCGCCGCCTGTCGCCGCCCAGGTCGCCGGCAACGCCGCCGAGGCGCGCGCGCGGATCGCTGACCTTGCCGACTACATCGAGCGGTCGATGCCCGACTGGGATCTGCCCGGCCTCGCCGTCGGGGTCGTGTACCGGGACGAGGTGATCTTCCTCGGCGGCTTCGGGGTCAAGGAAATGGGCCGGGACGACCCCATTGACGTCGAGACGCTCTTCCAGATCGGATCCGTGTCCAAGTCCTTTGCCGCGGGCGCCGTCGGAGCCCTGGTGGACGACGGTCTGGTGGACTGGGACGACCCCGTCGTGGAGCACCTGCCGTGGTTTCGTGTGAAGGATCCGTGGATCACGCGCAGCATGACGATCCGTGACATCCTGTCGCACCGCTCGGGCATGCCGGGCGACGCGTACCCGGTGCTCGCGGTGATGGACGCGCGCGAGGCGGCGGAGCGCCTGCGCCTGCCCGACAACCAGGCCCCGCTCCGGCAGGGATACCGCTACAGCAATCAGGGATACGGCGTGGCGGGACTGGTGGTCGAGGCCGTGACCGGGATGACGTGGGGCGAGTGGGTGCATGAGCGGATCTTCACCCCGCTGGGAATGCACCGCAGCGCCGCGAGCCCCTACGAGGTGTGGGACGGTCGCTTCGTGGCCACCGCGTTCCTGGGTACGGCGCCGGCCGGCACCGTGAGCATTGCGGATGCCCAGGCGTTGAACATCGCCATGCCCCACGGGTTCGCACGCGACGGGTCGCGGCGCGTCCTGTCCTGGCAGTCGTACGACAGCATGCAGGCGGCCGGCAGCGTGGTGTCGAGCGTGGCCGACCTGGTGAAGTGGATCCGCATGCACCTGGGCGGCGGCCGCCTGGACGGCGAGGTCGTCATGCGGGAGGCGACCGTCTCCGAGATGCACGCGCCCCAGGTACACATGGAGGGCTCGGCCGCGGCAGCGCCGCTTGCGGACGGCGGCCGCGCGGCGTACGGCCTGGGCTGGAGCCTGAATTCATTCGAGGGCCACCGCTACATCTCCCACAGCGGCGGCATCTTCGGCTTCCCCGCCTACGTGGGGATGCTGCCGGAAGCGGAGGCGGGCGTAACCGTGCTCGCCAACGGCAGCATGTGGACGCCGTACTATCCGCACCGGGAGATCGCCGCCTGGGTCTTCGCCCGCCTCCTCGGCGCGCCCGAACGGGATTGGCACGGCGAGATCATGGCCCGCACGCGCGAGATCGAAGCACAGGTCGAGGCCGCGCTCGCGGCGCAGGACGCCGCCAGAATTGCCGGCACGGCGCCGTCGCTGCCGCTGGAACGCTACACGGGCAGCTACGAGCACGTGTACGGCGGGCGAGCACACGTCGAGCTGATGGAAGGCGGACTCAGGGTGCACTTCGGCCAGGCAGGGAGCTTCTCGGGCGACATGGAGCACTGGCATCACGACGTGTTCCGGCTCCACTACGACGGGGGCGACGGGCAGGCCTATGGCAGTTCGTTCGTGACGTTCACGCTGGGGCCGCAGGGCAGCGTCTCCCGGATGGACATGGGATTCATGGGCAGGTACCGCAGGTCGGGATGAGCGGGGTGGTGCTTCGCGCAGGCTCCCCTTGCGGTTGCGCGCGCCGGGCTTCACGCAGACGGGCGCGGCGCGGTCGGCGTCGGCCTGTCAACCCCCTCACGCTGGTGCTATGCGCGGGACTCACCGCCTGTGCGGGTGGCGAAGGCACGACCGGACCGGAACCCGAGCCGACGCTGCCACCCGAGCCCCCTACCCGGCCCGTGCCCTGCAACCTGGCCGGCACGATCTGCGCCGAGCGCGTCGTGATCGGGTCCAACGTGTACCTGCCGGTCTTCAGCACGCACGAGTTGGCCACCGGGGACGAGGGTGTGTCGCGGGGACTGATCGTGGTGCACGGCAACAACCGGAATCCGGATACCTACTTCCTCAGCGGCATTGCCGCGGTCACCCAGGGGGGAGTGGCCGGGCAGACCGCGGTGGTCGCGCCCCACTTCCAGACCGCGGACGATGGTCCCGCTCCCAACGAGCCGTACTGGTCGAGTCCGGGCTGGAAGCGCGGCAATCTTTCCCTTTCGGAGGGACCGTCGCCGAGGGTGAGTTCGTATGCGGCGCTGGACAGCATCGTGCGGCTCTTTCTGGACGCGGGCCGCTTCCCGGCGATGCGCGAGATCGTGGTGACCGGTCATTCGGCGGGCGGTCAGGTGCTGCACCGCTACGCGGCGACGAGCCGTGTGGAGGAGGGGGCGCGGGACGGGGTGTCGTTCCGGTACGTCGTCGCCAATCCGTCCACCTACCTGTACCTGGGACCGGAGCGGGAGAACCCGGCCGGGAACTTCACCGTGCCCGGCGGGGTCGGTTGCAACGACTACAACGAGTGGCACTACGGGCTCGAGGATCGCAACAGCTATGCGGAGGCGCTGGAAGCGGACACCATCCGGGCGCTGCTGGCGCGCCGGGACGTGCGGATCCTGGTCGGTGATGCGGACACGCTGAGCGCGTCGCTGGATGTGAGCTGCGGGGCGAACCTGCAGGGGGTCAACCGGTACGTGCGCGGCCGGACGCTCGTGCGGTTCATGGAGGCGTTGTACCCGGGTCACGGGCACGTCGAGACCATCGCGCAGGGGATCGGGCACTCCAACCGGTCGATGTGGACCTCGCCCGCGGGATTGCAGGCGCTCTTCGGCAACTGACCGGCGGCGTCGCGCCCGGCTACTGCCTCCAGCTCTGGTCGGCGGGCTTGTCGGGGTCGGAGCGCAGGAAGCGGATCAGCTCCGCGTGGAACTCGTCCGGGATCTCGAAGTGGGGGGAGTGTCCGACACCGGGAAACAGCACCAGTTCGGCGTTCTGCAGCCGCTCGGCCACGTTGCGCGCGGCGGCGGGATAGTCGCGCACCAGGCGGTCGTCGGAGCCGCCGATCACCAGCGCCCTGGTTGCGATGTACTGCCACTCGTGCACCACCGGGTCCTCGTAGAGGATGCGTTGCTGGGAGGAGCGCACGCGGGCCATGCGGGGCCAGTCGCCGCCGAGAGTGAGGCCGTACTGGACCTTCACCCACGGGAGGTACTCGTCGCGCCAGCCGTTGGGGTAGTAGCGGCGGTGGCCCGCCAGCACGGACTGGTAGGTGGTGCCCGTCAGGACCCGCTGGTAGGCGGCTTCGGGGTCACCCCAGGGGCGCCCGGGGCGGGTGTCCGACAGGCCGATCTGGTTGACCATCACCACGTGTGAGGTGACGTCGGGGTAGGTCGAGGCGAAGCGGGTGGCGACCATGCCGCCCATGGAGTGGCCGACGATGGCGACGCGCTCCAGGCCCAGTTCGTCGAGGAGCGCCTTCGTGTGGCGGGCCGGCATGTGGAGGTTGTAGTGGACGAGCGGCTTGGAGGAACGGCCGAAGCCCAGGCGGTCGATCGCGATGACGCGGAAGCCGGCGTCGCTGAGGGCATCGATCGTGATCCCGTAGGCGCCGGCGAAGAAGTTCATCCCGTGGAAGATGACGGCCGTGCGGCCGTTCGCCTCGCCGGTCGGCGCCACGTCCATGTAGGCCATGCGGTGGTCCTGCCCCATGAGGCGGACGGTCAGGTAGTGGACCGGGTGGGGGTACGGCACGTTCGAGTAGTCGATCGCCGTGGCCTCCCAGTCGGCGGGGGGCTCCGCGGGGGGCTCCTGCT
>VXMI01000215.1 GCA_009841165.1 Gemmatimonadota bacterium
CTCACCCCCACCCCCGCCCACGCCCAGGGCACGCGCTTCCTGCGCCAGCCCGACGTGAGCGCCACGGCCATCGTCTTCACCCACGCCAACGATCTCTGGCTGGTCGGGCGTGACGGGGGAAATGCGGTGCGGCTCACCAGCTCGGACGGTGCCGAGACCGACGCCGCCTTCAGCGCGGACGGGCGCTGGATCGCGTTTTCCGGCCAGTACGGAGGCAACACGGACGTCTACCTCATGCCGGCGGAGGGCGGACAGCCCACGCGGCTCACCTGGCATCCGGCCGCCGATGTCGTGCAGGGGTGGACGCCCGAAGGCGACATTCTCTTCCAGTCGGGGCGCGACGGTGTCCCCACGCAGCTCTGGAAGTTCTACACGGTCTCGCCCGAGGGCGGGTTGCCGGCGGCCCTCGCGCTGCCTCAGGCGTATCTGGGAGGCATGTCAGCCGACGGCGCGCACATCGCGTACCAGGAGATCGGCTACTGGGACCCGGAGTGGCGCAACTACCGCGGGGGACAGGCGCAGCCGATCGGCATTGTGTCGACCTCCACCTGGGAGCGCACCACGCCGCCGTGGGAGGGCGAGCGTCACATGGATCCGGTGTGGATGGACGGGGTCGTCTACTACATGTCCGAGCGTGATTGGGCGGCCAACGTGTGGTCGTTCGACCCGGGCACGGGCACCGAGCGGCAGCTCACGCGCCACGCCGACTTCGACGTGAAGTCCCTCGGCGCCGGCGACGGGGCGGTGGTCTACGAGCAGGCCGGGTACCTGCACGAACTCGACCCGGCCAGGGGCGCCTCGCGCCAGCTCGTGATCAACGTGACCGGCGACATGAACTGGTCCCGCCCGCGCTGGGAGTCCGTTCCCGCCGCGCAGCTCCGCGACGCCCGGCTCTCGCCCACCGGCAAGCGGGCGCTCTTCGAATGGCGCGGCGAGCTGTTCAGCGTGCCCGCCGAGGAGGGGTCGTGGCGCAATCTCACCCGCACCCCGGGCGTGGCCGATCGGCACGCTGTCTGGTCTCCGGACGGGTCACAGGTCGCGTGGTTCAACGACGACGGCGACGAATACGGGCTGGTGATCGCCGCGCAGGACGGATCGGACCAGCGCCGAATCGAGATCCCCGAGCCGTCGTTCTACTTCCGGCCCGAATGGTCGCCGGACGGGACCCGGCTGGCCTTCACCGACACCCACTACCGCGTGCTGGTGCTCGAGATCGAGTCCGGCGAGGTGGACCACGTCGACACCGACCGCTTCGCGCACCCGCAGCGTACCATGAACCCCGTGTGGTCTCCCGACTCGCGGTGGCTCGCCTACGCCCGGCGGCTGGACAACCAGCTGCGCGCGGTCTTCGTTCACGACACGGAATCCGGCGACACGCGCCAACTCACCGACGGCATGTCCGACGCGATCACGCCGGTGTGGGACGAGTCCGGCAAGTACCTCTACTTCCTCGCGTCCACCAACTTCGCGCTCAATACCGGCTGGCTGGACATGACCTCGTACGAGCGGCCGGTGACCCGCGCCCTCTACCTCGCGCTCCTCGGCGCCGACGAGCCATCTCCGTTCCTGCCCGCGAGCGACGAGGAGGAGGCCGGCGACGAGGGCAGTGGCGACGACGACTCCACAGACGACCCACCCGCAGTCGTCATCGACTTCGACGGCATCGCCGCGCGAATCATCGACGCCCCCGGGCTGGACGTGGACGACTACGCCGGCCTCGTGCCTGGACCGGCCGGAACCGTCTTCGTCCTGGAGGGCGGCGGCTTCGGCGGCGGCCCCGTGCTCAAGTACTCCATCGAGGACCGCGAGGCCGAGGACTTCCTCGAGAGCGGCGGGCGTCTCGCCGTCTCCCACGACCGCAGCAGCCTGCTCTACTACAGCGGCGGCTGGAACATCGTCAGCACCGCCCGTCCGCCTTCGGGACGCGACGGCGCGCTCAACCTGGGCAACCTGCGCGTGCGCGTCGAACCGACGGCCGAATACGCGCAGATGCTCCGGGACGGCTGGCGCTTCATGCGCGACTTCCTGTACGTCGACAACCAGCACGGGGCGCCGTGGGACGATGTCTGGGACTGGTACTCCGAGTGGCTCCCGGACGTGCGGCACCGGTCCGACTTCAACCACCTGCTGGACATGCTCTCGGGCGAGATCGCGGTCGGGCATTCCTACGTGCGCGGCGGCGACTACCCGGACCTCGACAACCCACGCACCGGCCTCCTGGGCGCCGACCTGGAGGAAGAGAACGGGTTCTACCGGATCGCCCGCATCTACAACGGGGGCGACTGGACGCCGGGGCTGGCCGGACCGCTTTCGCATCCCGGGATGGATGTGCACGAGGGCGACTATCTGCTCGCGATCGACGGGGCCGAACTGCGCGCCCCCGCCAACCCCTACCGCCTGCTGGAAGGCACCGCCGGCCGCACCATCACCCTGACCGTCGCGTCCACACCCTCCGCCGATGACGCCCGCGAAGTCCTCGTCGAGCCCACCGGCAACGAAGGCGCGCTGCGGCGCTGGGCGTGGGTCGAGGCCAACCAGGCCCGCGTCGACGAGATGAGCGGCGGTCGTCTGGCCTACGTGTGGCTCCCCAACACGGGGCAGGGCGGCTACACCTACTTCAACCGCATGTTCTACGCACAGCAGGATCGCGAGGGCGCGGTCATCGACGAGCGCAACAATGGCGGCGGCTCGGCGGCCGACTACATCGTCGACATGCTCGACCGCGAGCTCACCGGCTATTTCAACTCGCGCGCGGGCGACCGCAAGCCCTGGACCCAGCCGATGGCCGGTCTCTTCGGGCCCAAGGTCATGGTGATCAACGAGCGTGCGGGGTCGGGGGGCGATCTCCTGCCGTACCTGTTCCGCTTCAGGGGGGTCGGTCCCCTGGTCGGGACCAAGACGTGGGGCGGGCTGGTGGGGACGTGGGACACACCGCCGCTGATCGACGGGGGCGGATTCGTGGCTCCGCGGGGCGGCTTCTTCGACGTGAACGGCGAGTGGGCCGTGGAGGCAGAGGGCGTAGCTCCCGACATCGAGGTGCGCAACGACCCCGCTCCGGTGATTGCCGGGGGCGACCCGCAGCTGGAGACGGCGGTGCGCGAGGCGCTGCGTCTGCTCGAAAACGGCGGCAAGGTAACCTTCGCGGACGAACCGCCGCCGCCGGTGCGCTGGCGCAGGCCGAACGGGGGACGATAGAACACAAGACAGGGCGCCGACCGGATCGGCGATCAGGGAACATCTGCCACACGGAGGCAAATCATGAAACGCTGGGGACTCTTCCTTCTGCGGGTGACCACGGGTTGGCTGCTGGTCATGTGGGGACTCGACAAGCTGGTGAACGTCGAGCACGGACAGGCTGTCGCGGAGGCGTTCTACCTCGGGATCGGCACGCAGGCGGCCGTCCTGAACGTCCTGGGTGTCCTCCAGATCATCCTGGGGGCCCTGGTCGTCCTGGGCCTTTGGCGCAGGCGCGCGTACCCGGTGGCGTTCGTCATCCTGCTGATCACCGCCCTCGGCGTGTGGAGGTCGATCATCGACCCGTGGGGCTGGGTGCTCGAGGGCTCGCAGGTGCTCTTCTACCCGTCCGCGATCATCGCGGCGGGCGCGCTGCTCCTGTGGGGCACCATCGACGAGGACGAGATGACGCTGGATGCGAAGATGGGCGGCTAGCCAGCTTTCCCCGGTTGGCCCAATCGCGCACCCCGCCATATAATGTCAGCCAGATTACCGGCCCCGCCCTTATCCACGGAGTGAGGTGCAGATCGATGCTGGATGCCGAGATCATTCAATCGAGGAGAGGCGGTTTCACCCGCCGCAAGTTCATCAAGGGGGTGATCGCCGCGGGCGCCACCGCCTCGGCGGCGGGATACCTTTTCCGCAGCAGCGGGGTGCTCGCCCCGATGCTGTCCGCGCAGGGGGCGGTTGAGCGACTGGTGACGCTCAACGTCAACGGGCAGCAGCGCCGGGTGGACGTGCCGAAGCATGAGACGCTCGCCATGACGCTCCGCTACCAGCTCGGCCTCACCGGGACCAAGCTCGGTTGCGACCGCGCGGAGTGCGGCGCGTGCACAGTGCTGCTCGACGGCGTCACCCACTACGGCTGCTCGATCCTCACCCACACGGTGCGCGGCCGCGAGGTCACCACCATCGAGGGGCTGGAGGATGACGGCGTGCTCCACCCGGTGCAGCAGGCGGTCATCGACGAGGGCGGCTTCCAGTGCGCCTTCTGCGCTCCCGGCTTCGTGATGAGCATGGTCGGCATGCTCGACAAGAACCCGGCTCCGACCCGCGAAGAGGCGGCGGTGCTGCTTTCGGGCAACCTCTGCCGCTGCGGCGACTACGACAAGATCCTGAACACCGCGATGCGGGCGGCCGAGCTGTCCCGTTCCCGGGCATAGCGAGAAAGGCGAATCGAGATGGCTGAGAGAACGATCGGCACCGACATCTCCCCACCGGATCTTCACGCGAAGATCACGGGGCGCGCGCGCTACGCCGAGGACTTCCACGCCGAGGGCATGGCCTTCGCCAAGCTCCTGCTGAGCCCGATGCCGCACGCGCGGGTACGCAGCGTCGACACCAGCAGGGCCGAGGCGATGGAGGGCGTGCTGGGCATCCTGAGGGCGTCGGAGCTGCCGCGGCCGGAGCAGGGCACGCGCGAAGGCGCGTTGTCCGACGAGCCCCTGTACGAGGGGGCGCCCATCCTGGCGGTGGCGGCGGTGGACGAGACCACGGCCGCGGCCGCGGTCGAAGCGATCCGGGTCGACCTGGAGCCGCTTCCTTTCGTGCTGGATCCGCTGGACAGCCTCCGCGAAGGCGGCCCGAACGCGCGCACCGACGGCAACGTCCCCGGCGAGGACGGGCCGACGTCGCTCAAGTGGCCCGACAGCGTGTTCGACGAAGCCGGACCGGACCGGCTGCCCATGGGCGAGCCGACGGCCGAGTGGGCCATCGGCGACGTGGACGCGGCCTTCGCAGAGGCCGACGTGATCGTCGAAGAGACCATCGTCCACCAGTCGGTCACACACCACCCCATGGAGCCCCGCTCCTGCATGGCGTACTGGCAGAACGGGAAGCTCTTCCTGCACGGCTCCACGCAGAGCACGGAGCGCACGCGGGGACCCGTGGCCGCGATGGCGGGCATCGACGTCGAGGATGTCGTCATGATCGGCGAGTACTGCGGCGGCGGCTTCGGCAGCAAGATCGCGGGCGTGCCGATCATGGCGGTGCCTGCGGTGCTGTCGCGCAAGATCGGCCGACCGGTCATGCTGCGGATCACGCGCTACGAGGAGAACTACATCGGGCGTGCCCGGGCCGGCTTCCAGGGCTGGGCGAAGATCGGTTTCCGCAGCGACGGCCGCATGACCGCGCTGGACCTGTACCTGGTACAGGACAGCGGGGCGTACGGGGCCAGCGACTTCTTCACCGCGGGCACCGTGGCCACCGCCTCGTATCAGCCCGAGAACATGCGCTTTCGTGGCGTTCCCGTGTACACCAACACGCCGCCGCGCTCGGCGCAGCGGGCGCCCGGCGGCGCGCAGATCGTCGCCATGCTCGAGCCGGTGGTGGACAAGGCCGCGCGCGAGCTCGGAGTTGACCGGCTGGAGATCCGCAAGGTCAACGCGCCGGGCCACGACGGCTGGCTCGGACCCAACCAGGGGCCGTTCACCAGCGCGTACGTGCGCGAGGCGCTGGACCTGGGCGGCGAACTCTTCGAATGGGAGGGCAGAAGCCAGCTGTCCGGCCGCCGCGAGGGAACCCGGGTGACCGGCGTGGGGATGGGGCTCAGCCCCTTCACCGCCGGGAGCAACGGCCGCGATGGCCTGCTGGTCATCCGACCCGACGGCAAGCTCCACGTGCACCAGGGGATCGGCAACCTGGGCACCCACTCGATCGCCGACACCGCGCGCGCCGCCTCCGATGTCCTCGATCTGGACTGGGACGACGTGGTGGTCGTGTGGGGCGACACCAGCAAGCACCTTCCCTTCAGCACGGTGCAGGCCGGGAGCCAGACCACGCACGCCCACACCCGCGCCAACCACGCGGCGGGAGAGGCCATGGTCGGGCTGCTGCAGGAGCTGGCCGCGCTTGAGCTGGGCGGATCGGCCACGGACTACCGCGTGGCCGACGGCCGCGTCTTCCGGGCAGGCAACCGCGCTGCCGGACTCAGCTTCGCCCAGGCGGCGGAGCGGGCGATCGCACGTGGCGGCAAGTTCAGCGGTGGCGAGATCCCCGAGGATCTGCACGACGTCACCAAGGGTGCCGTCGCGGGCCTGGCGGGCGAGGGGCTCATCGCGGCGGCGAAGGACAACTACGGACAGCCCGGCGCGGTCTTCACCTGGGTGGCCACCTTCGCCCAGGTCGAGCTCGACGTCGAGACGGGTGAGGTGGAGATCGTGGATCTCGCGTCGGCAACCGACTGCGGCACGGTAATCCATCCCCGATCTCTGGCCGCGCAGACCAACGGCGGCGTCTTCCAGGGGATCGGGATGGCGAAGAGCCAGCGCTGGGTCTTCGACCCGCAGTGGGGCATCCCCTTCACCAAGCGCTTCTACACCGCGCGGCCGCCGGGAATCCTCGACGTGCCGCTGAGTCCGCGGTTCGCGGCCGTCAACGAGCCGGACCCCCACACGCCCGTGGGCGCCAAGGGCATCGGCGAGCCGCCGGTGGGCGCCGGCGAGGCCGCGTACGCCTGCGCGGTCGCCGACGCCATGGGCGGGCTCTGCCTGTGCAGGACGCCGCTCACCTCCGACATGATCCTGGCTGAACTGGAGGGCCGACCCCGGCCCTATGGGTTGCTGGACACGCACGTCTGACCAAGGAGAATCAAAGTGGCTGTCATACGTGACATGATCGCGCCGTTCGAGCTCTATCAGCCTGCGGGCGTCGACGACGCGGTTCGCCTGATGGACCAGTACGGTGACGAGGGATGGGTCCTGGCGGGCGGACTGGACACCTTCGACTGGTTCAAGGACAGGATCAAGCGCCCGGCAGCGGTCATCGACCTGGCCGCCGTGGACGAGATCCGCGGCATCGCCGAGGGCGGTGACGGCGGGCTCGACATCGGCGCCATGACCAGCCTCACCGCCGTGGCCGAGCACGCCGACGTGCAGAGCCGCTATCCGCTCCTGGCGGAAGCAGCGGGACTGGTGGCCACGCCACAGATCCGCAACCAGGGCACGCTCGGTGGGAACATCGTGCAGGATACCCGTTGCTGGTACTACCGGAGCGGGTGGCCATGCTACCGCGCGGGAGGGAACATCTGCTACGCCAGCACACGGCGCGCCATGAACCGGGAACACTGCATCATGGGCGCGGATCGCTGCGTTGCGGTCAACCCCTCGGACACCGCGCCCGCGCTGGTCGCACTCGACGCCGAGATGGTGGTCGCGAGCAGCTCCGGCGAGCGGACGTACGCGGCAGCGGACTTCTTCATCGGCCCGGACATCGACATCGAGCGGATGACGGTGCTGGAGCCCGGCGATCTGCTCACGCGCATCGTGCTGCCCGCCCCGCGGGAGGGTGCGCGGTGGTATTTCGAGAAGATCCGGGACCGCAAGTCGTGGGACTTCTCGCTGGTCACCGTCGCGTCGATGCTGCAGGTGCAGGGCGGCGTGATCCAGGACGCGCGGGTGGTCGTCAACAGCATCGCGCCGTACCCCGTGCGAATGGGCGCGGTCGAGGCGGCGATCCGCGGACGCGAGCCCAGCGAGGAGACCGGACAGATGGCCGGAGAGATCGCGGTCGAGGGTGCGCGCGCGCTCCGGCACAACGACTACAAGATCGCGCTCACCCGGAACCTGGTGAAACGGTCGATTCGGGACGCTGCCTGATACCAAGCCATCCGATGCTAAACGTAATGGTTTAGTATCGTCGAGCCATCCAACGGAGAGACTTGACCATGGAATTCCTTCGGCGGGCGCTGAACCCCTGGGGCGAGGACGTCCCGATCGGTGTCTCGTGGGATCTGATCTGGGCGGCGGTGATCATCGGCGCGGTCTTCGTCGTCGTGCACGCCCTGATGGTGCCCAAGAAGGTGGCCACGGGCGAGATCGACGAGAGCGAGGCGAAGGGTCTGCCGGAGAAGCTCCAGCGCCACACGGTCGGAGCGCGCGGATTCCACTGGTCGATGAGCGCGACCATGTTCGCCCTTCTAATCACGGCCTTCTTCCCCGTGATCGGGATCCAGTTCCCTTGGGTGACGATCCACTGGATCGCGGGCGTCCTCCTCATCCTGACGGTCATCTACCACATCTACCACGTCTTCGCGAAGCAGGACTTCTGGACGATGTGGATCGACCGCCGCGACGTCGAAGAGGGCAAGCTGGGGCTGAAGGCGGCGCTGGGCCAATCGGACGCCGAGCGCCCGCGCGCCGGCAAGTATCCGGTGGACCAGAAGATGTTCCACCACGTCGCCATGATCGCGACCCTCGGCGCGGTGGTCACCGGCATCCTGATGATGTTCCGCATCGACAACTTCCTGCTGCCGATGAACACCTACATGTTCAGCGACGCCACGTGGGGCTGGATCTACGTGATCCACGGCGTGTGCGGCATCGGCCTGATCTTCCTCGTGATCGCGCACGTCTACTTCGCGATCCGCCCCGAGAAGCGCTGGATGACCTGGTCCATGATCAACGGCTGGATCGACCGCGACCGCTACCTCGAGAACCACGACCCGGCCCGCTGGACGGTGGACGGCAGCTCACAGAGAGCCGAAGCCGAGGGCGACTGAGGCCTCCCGCTCGCCCAGGCCCGACCGAGACCCCCTGCCCCTTGCCCCTGACCCGATAGCCCTGCCCATGAGCCCCGACGACCTGAAGCGCCGCATCGATGCTATCGAGGAGGGCTACGAGTTCTTCCTCGCCTACGCCGCCCAGGGCCTGACCGACGATTCGGCCAGTAAGGCGGGTGAACAGATCCGCTCGTACCTGCGCGGCTTCGAAGAGGCGCTGGACGGGCTCCCCGAGGCCTTTCAGGCGCGCCTGCTGGAGGGTGAAGCGGGTGACGCGGCTGCCTCAACCGCCCCTGGCGGCGGTGCCGGCGCGGCAGAGGCGGTCACGGCTGCCCTGGACGTACTCCGGCGTGATGCGGACGCTGCCGGGGCACTGGTGCGGCTCGTGGCCGCGCAGCCCACCGTTTCGTCCCAGCTGATCGACAACCTCAACGCATCGATCCACGTGCGGGCACTGCTCACCGACGTCTTCGTGCTGGGGGAGTTGGTGGGGGTTTAGGGGGGCACGGAAGGCACACGGAGGGTTGGAGGATGGTTCAATGAAGTCGCACTTGGCAATGTCCTGCATGCTGCTGCCGTGCGGCGTGTCATTCCTGTTCTTCACGGTGCCGAGCGCGAGCGGGAGCCAGGCACCCGACACTCGTGCGGTCGACCTGGAGCTTGCCGCCGTGACCGAAGAGGCGTACACGGTCGGGACCTTCTCTGGACAGGACTGGGAGACCTTCGGCCGGATCGCCGATGTGGACTTCGACGCCAACGGGAAACTCTACATCCTGGACGAGGGGAACTACCGGGTCGTGGTCCTGGACCGGGATGGTGCCCCGGTGCGCATGATCGGCTCACAGGGTGAGGGGCCGGGTGAGTTTTCCGCGCCGGCGAGCGCAGCGATTCTCGAGGACGGTCGTCTGGTCGTGTACGACATGGGGTTTCCCGCATTCAAGGTCTTCGATCCCGCGGGGAGTCTTGTGGGTAGCACGACGGTCAATCCGCTACAAAGGATGCCCGGGACGCTGTTGCTTCCCGTCGGGGCTGGTCGCCTGGTGACAACCGGAGGGCCGAAGCTCACGATGTCATCGCAGAATGAGCCGGAGGCGGAACCGGGAGACGACCACCTTCGCGACATCGACATCTTCACGCTGGATGAGTCCGGGGTGGAGGTGCTGTACCGAGCCTGGGACCTTCCGCCCGGGGAGACGGTGGAAGAGTTCACCGCGACCAACGCGGCAGGGCAAAAGGAATTCACATTGGGGTTTCCGAGACGGCGGGCATTTCAGCCGGCGCTACACCTCGGAGTCCTGCCGGATGGGCGGGTCGCCGTCGTGGACTCGGTGGGATATCGCGTGAAGCTGATCAGCCAGG
This sequence comes from Gemmatimonadota bacterium, assembly GCA_009841165.1. Lineage (GTDB taxonomy): Bacteria > Gemmatimonadota > Gemmatimonadetes > Longimicrobiales > Gaopeijiaceae > Bin94. The sequence goes on from VXMI01000215.1 coordinate 10,091, forward strand.
ACGGCCGCGTGACCGGCGTGATCGAGCGAAACGTCGCGCCGGTGCGGGTGACCGAAGCCATCGAGGAGGCCGAGCGGGCTCGGCAGATCGAGGTGTTGACCGATCCGGCGAACTCCACCATTCGGCTCTTCGGTGGAAGCGAGACACTCAGCGGGGAGGCGGCGGAACAGCTCCGCGAACAGATTCTGTCCATGATCGAGAACATGCTCTTTCCCGAGGAGATTCCGATTGTTGCCGGCATGGCCGTGGACGCCGAGGGCCGGCTGTGGATCGCTCGAACGGCTCCGGACGGCATCGGCGACGGGCCGATAGACATCATGACGCCAGCGGGCCGATACGTGGGCACGCTGCTCCTCGGCGCTCCCCGGATTCCCGACGCTTTCGGGCCCGACGGGCTCATGGCCTATGTCGAGACCGACGAGATGGATGTGCCCGGCGTCCGCGTGATTCGATTGGTGTCGCTGGACCCGTAGACCCAACTTCTTGCGCGGATGGGCCAGCAAGCGCTGGGGACGGCATTGATGGCACCTGGATTGCATGATCGCGTCAGTCGCACTCGCGGACGGCGCTGCCGTCGCTACCACAAACACCGCCGACTTCCAGCGATTGGGCGAATTCGGGGTGACTCTGGCGCGCTGACCGGCCCGGTTACCCGATCGACAACACCTCTATCCTGAAGATCATGATCGCGTCGGGCGGCACGGGCCCGCTGCCCTGGCTTCCATACCCGAGCGCGGGCGGGATGATGATTCGGCGGATGCCTCCGACGCGCATGCCCGTCACGCCTTCGTCGAACCCGCGCACGACCTGGCCCGCGCCCAGGACGAAGCTGAACGCGCCGCTGTCGAATGTGGTGCCGTCGGTCAGCCATCCGGTGTACGCCACCTCGACCTCGTTCCCGGCGGCGGCCGGGTCTCCGGAGCCCATGGCGATGTCCTCGTAGTAGAGTCCCGAAGAAGTCCGGGTCATGGAGGCAAGATTAATCCCGAGCGACGGCGCGAACTCGACTTCCTCGATTACCTGGGGGCCTGTCATGTCGTCTCCGCCGCAGCCTCCCAGGATGACCGTCGCACCCAGGAACGCGACCAGCCGCGGCCTGGCGTTCACGAGTAGGCCCCGGCAGCCCTCAGCCGCCGGTATTCCCGGAACGAGATCAGCTTCCGCCGGCCTTCGTCCCACAGCGTCAGGTGAAGGGTCTTGAGGCCGTCCCACAACGTCATTCTCGGGGCCTTCCACAGTTCCGGGTTTTCGTCGTGGCAGCGCTGCAGCCGGTAGTTGGGGATCCGCGCGCTCAGGTGGTGGACGTGGTGCAGCCCGATGTTCGCGGTGAACCACTGCAGGACCTTCGGCAGGCGCAGGAACGAGGACCCGTGGAGGCCCGCGTCGAAGTAGTTCCAGTCCTCGCGCCAGTGCCAGTACGCGTCCTCGAACTGGTGCTGAACATAGAAGAGCCACACGCCGATCGAACACGAGATCAGGGTGATCGGCAGCTGGATCACGAGGAACGTGCCGATGCCGATGGTCAGCCAGGCACCGGCCAGAATCGCGACCAGGGCGGCGTTGGTCCACCACACGGAAAGCCATTCCCGCTTCCACCCTCTGGGCGCGTCCCACGGAAACCGATGCTTGACGAAAAACTGGAAGGCCGCGCCGGGACCGAAGAGAATGAAGGGGTTGCGGTAGAACCGGTATCCGAAGCGTTGCAGGAAGGACATCGCCTCGTACTCCTTGACGGTCACCGTGACAATGTCTCCGAACGTGCGGACATCCAGGTCGCCCGAGTGCGCGTGGTGGATCGCGTGGGTCTTGCGCCAGTAGTGGTAGGGGGTGAGCGTGAGCACGCCGATGACCGAGCCGGCAATGCAGGCCAGCCGCCGCGATCGGAAGTAGGACCCGTGGCCGCAGTCGTGCTGGAACATGAAGAGCCGCATTGCCAGGCCCGCGGCGGGGAGCGCCAGCAGCAAGGTGAGCCAGTAGCCGACGCCGAGGCTCCAGTACATCAGCGCCCAGGCTGCCGCGAAGAGGACGGCGGTGTATCCCATCTGCCACGCGCTCCGGCGATCGTCCGGGCCGAAGTAGGGAGACAGGACTCGCTTCCAGTGTCGGGCCTGCTCGCGGTCGATCTTCATTCGGCCTTTCAGCGTTACCGCCGGTGCTGCGGCGTTCCGTACGGGTACAGTTCGCTCAGATTCACGTGCTCATACGATAACGCGTCCAGGAAGGTCGTCCCGACGAACGGCTCGGGCGCATCGACGATGACGATTGTGGGCGCGTAGCCGGTTTCGTCGAAGCCGCGGCGGAAGTGCACGCGTGACTTGACCACGAAGACGTCGTAGTCGTCGGGCTCGATGTCACCGTAACGGAAGGCGTCCGGGTAGAGCACCTGCTCGTAGGCCGGCGTGAGGAAGACGACATTGCCGTCGCCGAAAGAGACCGCGGCGACCCTGTCGTAGCCGAAGCCTTCGCCGAAGTACTCCAACGTGCCGACGATGTGCCGGGGCGAGCCGCCGGACGGCGTGAAACCGCCGATCTCCATGTCGAAGGCGTCGCCGGGTTGGGCGTTCGCGGCGTCCAGGGCTTCCAGCGTCCCGGGCGAGGTGATCGTGCCGTACAGCACGTTGCCGATTCCGGCCGCCTCGAAGGCGCTCAGGATGTGGGTGGCGTCGCCGGGACGGTCACTGTAGTCGCCGACCGCCACCGGGGTCTCACCCCGTGCGATGGCTGTTGCGACGACGCGCGCCGCCGCCTCCGGGCCGGGGTAGCCGCCCACCGCGAAATCCTCGCGCACGCGCCAGATGAAGTCATCCATGTCGTCGGCGATCCGGTCGGCGAGCGCCTGGTCGTCGTTGGTCATGACCTGCACGGTCGCGCCGACGTCGGGTACGTCCGACCAGGGATAGCCGAAGAAGACGCTCACGTACGCGTCGTTCTCCCGCGCCTCCCAGCGCCGCGCCCGCTCCATGATGTCCATCGCGGGGGATTGCCCCGTCCACTGCAGCACGGTGGCCGTGATGACGCCCGGCTTCCGGGTGGCCGTGGTGGACCGGTATTCGCCCAGCGCCGAAAGCCTGAGAGCCCTCGCCGCACGCTCACCCTGCATGTAGGCATCGTAGTGCGGGAAACGCTTGGTGACGAACGAGAAGTCGGCATGCTCCAGGAACTCGGCGTCCTCGTTGCCGTGCAGGTCGAAGGCTCCCGCGATGGGGACGCCGAGCCCGACCACCTCGCGGAACCTCCGGGCGATCTCCGCCTCGGGTCGCGGGACGTCGCGCACCGCCATCGCGCCGTGCAGGGCCAGGTAGACCCCGTCGACGGGCAGCTGCTCCCGCAGTTCTGCGAGCATGATATCGAGGAAGTGGTCGAAGGTCTCCTTCGTGTTCCAGCTCCGGGACGACCCGCCGTAGACCCCGACCGGCGAGGTCAGCGGCACCAGTTCAACGTCGCCGAACTCCCGCGCCCGCTTGACGAACCCGCCCACGTACCCGCCGGAGGACAGCAGCGCCTCGCCGGAGAGGGGCTCGCTGGCCCTCAGCCAGTCATCGACTTCGGTGTCGCCGCCGGGGCAGAAGGTGCAGGTCTCGTGCTGAAAGCGCGCAACCGCGAAACGAAGCTGTTCAGACGTTTCGGGAGCTCCGAGACGAACCGTGGTGCCCTCACCTTCGTCGTCCTGAAAGGAAACCGCGCACGCGCCCAGCGCCGCGACTGTAGCGAAGAGAGCAAACCTTTGGAATCTTGCCATCTGTGGGCCTCTGGGTCTGGAGTTCGCCGTGCAGGACACTATCCAAGAGCGTCCCGCAGGGCCACAAGGTGATCGTCGGTCAGGCCGTGCATCTCGAAGAGCGACACGCCATCCGCGCCCGCTTCCCTCGCGGTCGTGATGGCCGCGCCGAGCCGGGGAGGATCGAGCGCCGGGAGGTATAGTCCGGCGTTCAGGGGCGTCGACCCCAGCGCGGCTGCACCAGCGCGCACGCCATCGCCGATCCAGGGAATGTCTTCGAGGTAGAAGCTGTGATAGAGCATCGGAAAGACCCGGTCGAGCGGCCACTCGTCCCACGCCTGCCGGACCAGGCGGCGCGCGATCGCCGGCGTCGGGAAGACCGCGGCGCTGATGGGTTTGCCGTGGCCGTGCACTTCGCGCGCCAGCTCCCGCACCGCCCCCGTCACGCTGTCCCAGCTTTGGCAATGAGATTGCTAACTGTTGTGATCCGTGAGGGTTACGGGATTGTCGGGTCGGATTCCCGGCGTTCGGTTCCCGCTGGTCGGCTCAGACTGCGGCTCTGCGCCGGTCTTCGAGCGCGGTCCTGAGTTGCGCCTCGTCGGCCTGCTGATAGCAGCGCA
>VXMI01000116.1 GCA_009841165.1 Gemmatimonadota bacterium
CCCCACCCAACCGCGCCCCCACAATCCGGCCCCCCCCCCCCCGCGCGCAAAATCATGCGGCCCCCCGGCCCCAAATCAAAACCACCACCGGGTCCCGGGCGGGTGGGATCGTCCCGGAAGTCGGGTCAGCCGCGATGGGCCAGCCGTCCCAAAGCTTCTCGGTGTTGGTGTCGGAAGCCCATGATTCGGAGGCGGCTATCGACGTTCCCGATGCCGATCCGCGATTGTACATCCCACATCGGGGTGCTCGTACAATGGAACCACGTTTCCGTGTACACGCCCCGGTTTCGGCATGCCGCTGGTGCGCTTGCAGTTGCGACACGGCCAGCGGAAGGCCGATGCCGATCCGGTCGTCGAGGCCGTGGATGGGCGACCCATGTGTTCGACATGCCTCACACGCCACGGCGATGGTTGGGATGTGCATGGCCATCCCACCCTCCCGTGGGGTCGCTCCCAAGCCAGCAATCCGCGCCGGAAGGCCTTCGAGTACCTTTGAGGGTCGGGGGCATGCAAGCGAATCGGAGACCCCGGCCAAGCACCATCAAGTTGCGCGACCACCCGTGTCCGAGCGGTCCATTGCCGGTGCGGACACGGATCGGCCAGCGCTGGCGGAACCTCCGTCGCCACAGCTCCGTATGGCTTCGATGCGGAACTGGACGAGTTGCTGCTGGCAAGGCCAGATCCCGAGACACCGCCACCACCCGGAGGAGAACCGAATGGCCCGAATCGTGCTTGTCCTGGTCCTGTTCCCGACTGCGCTGTCCGCGGCCGCCCAGAAAGACATCGGCGTCCGACTCGGGGTGGGCAACGCGAGCTTGGCCGTTCCCGGCCACATCGATTCCGATCCGTGTCCGCCGGAGACGGATTGTCCGGCTGGCGCAACCGACGCGGTTCGGGGGCTCATCCTCGGAGCCGACCTCGACCTCCCGGTCCCCAACTCCAGCGGTGCTCTCGGTCTTCGGATCGGTGCCGCCTACGCCCAGAAGGGGGGTGCGGGGTCTGGAAGGGACGCCGACGGAGAGCCCGACCGCGGCGGGACCCTCTCGACGAGCTACCTTCAGTTCTCGGCGCTGCTGCGCGCCCGGACAGCCGGTCCGCAGTCCCTGGTCGTCCTCCTGTCGGGAACCAGTTGTCGTGCGGGATCGAAGGCGACCTGGCGGCGGCCTGCGGGGTGGACGACGCCGGAGTCGCCATGGGCGCAGGGGTGGAGATGGCGTTGCCCGGCAGTTCCGGTGCGAGTGTTGGCATGGAGGGGATCTACTACCGGGGCCTGAAGGAGCAGTCGGGCGACGAACGGACGAGGTTCGTGGCGTTCCAAGCAGGCTTCGTCTTCCCGCTCGGCTGACGGTTGCCACGTCGTGCATATCCCACACGGCAACGCTGGTCAGTGGACGGGCCACGCCGCCCTCGGCTGCGGCTGCGAGGGTGTACGAAGCGTGGAGCAGGGCGAGGTCGAGGCCACGGCCATGAAGCATCTCCTGAGGATGGCTTCGGCCGGCATCGGAGCCGTGGTCGAGTTCTTGACGAAGGGCAGGAGGCCTGAGAAGACGCCCGATATTGAGTTCCACGACACGAGGGTGGGCGCGGTCACCGAGACTCCCGTTCCGGGGTTCGCCGTCCACCGGCGCCGACTTGAGGTCTTGCGAATGCCGGGGATGGCCGTCGACGTTGCCGGTGCCGGGCCATTGCAGGGTGCCTTCCCGCTAGGGACCGCTGGTCTGGGAGCGACCCCTGGAGGGCAGGGACGAGGTGTGAATTGCCACCTCGCCCCGAACCCGTACCGAGCCCTCGGCGAGGGGGGTCGCTCCCAGCCCCGCCCTCTCGGCCCGTCCGGCAACGCCCGGTCGGGCGACCGGACCTCAAGACGTTGCGACACCTTCGGATAGGTACTGGCCGCCGTGTGAATCGCCGGAGGGTCAAAGTGTGAAACGACCCACCGTGTCTTTTTCACGCTCCGGTGCGGCCGTAAGCCGGAGCGCCGGGCGCTGAAGAGCGCGCTCCGGCTTGCCGCACTTGCCGACCAGTCGATCCTACCTCGGCTACCTCCGCTTCCTCCTACTACGTAGTCCTCCGCATCCGGGTTTCGACGGATGCAGACCTCCAAGACGCCGACGTGGCCATCCCCGGCGATCTGGACCTCGCCTTCGAGATCGTCCGTCCGGTGTCTTCGCCGGTCGCCTTGAGGGCGACCACCCCTGCTGGCTCCCGGCCGCTACTTGCCGGGAGTTGCACCGGTCGCACCAATCCTATACCTTGTTGCGTTATGTACATGGCTAACCAAGCCATAGGAGACGACGACATGGCCGCACCGGTCTACAGGGAACTGATCGCCGCCTCGTCGCGCCCGATGGTACTCTCCATCCTCGCGGGCGGGGAGAGCTACGGCTACCAAATGCTCAAACAGGTGAAACTCCTATCGGGTGGAAGCGTGGACTGGTCCGACGGGATGCTCTATCCGGTCCTGCACCGCTTGGAACGGGACGGTCTCATCGCGGGCCGCTGGCAGCTGACCGATGCGGGAAGGCGGCGAAAATACTATCGGCTGACGGACCGGGGAAAGCGCCAGTTGTCGCGCGACCGGGCGAGTTGGCGGACACTGACGACGGCACTCGAAGCGGCTTGGGGAGAGGCGCATGTTTGATCTGGATGCGACGTTTCGGGACTGGCGCGCGAGCATCGAGCACGGGACTGGCCTGTCGCCGCGCGAGGTGGACGAACTGGAGGACCACTTGCGGGCGCACGTCGATCTGGAGTTGGAGTTGGACAAAGCGCTGACTCCCGCTCGCGCGTTTGCGTTGGCTCGATACGCCATCGGCGAGCCGAAGACGCTTTCAAGCGAGTTCGCCAAGGCGGGCAAGCCGAGGTGGCGGCACCTGCTTCGGGCTGGCGGGGCGCTGTTCGCGGCGTCCTGGTTCCTGCCCGCCGTCGGCGACGCGGCTGGGCACCTTTGGGGCTGGGAGGCGTTTCTCCTCGCTCTCGAATGGGGAAATCCCGTGGAAGCGCTGAGCGCGCTCAGCAGCATTCTGGTGCCCCTCGCGATGTACATGACCGGGCGTGTCCGGCGCTCGAAGCTCCGGTGGCTGACTTGGGGCGTGACGGGCGCGGCGGCGCTGAACCTTCTCTACTGGATCGCCTCGGGCGGTTTGGCGGTCGGCTTTTGGGCTTGGGTGGGGTCGTTCGTTTGCACCGCGTCCGCTCTGTGGATGCGCGGACGTGAGTGGGTATCCGCCAAGCTGCGACCTGCTCCGGCTCGCTCAAGCTAGACCGGGGGTATTAGGGGGCGGAGCGCCCCTTGGCCAGTCCGCGATGGTAGAGTCGAGGGCTGGCGCGCCGACGGTAGGGTCCGGTGGCTATTCCGTCGCTTTCGCTCCGGGCCTCAGACCGGCTCCCATGGTCACGTTTCCAGCCCCCGCTCGTCGAACCGGACGTGCGGATTTCCCGCATCCGGCTCTCAGTCGGGATCATGCCTTCGCACAGGGAAGGTATTTCGGCGTCGACGAAAGGCGTCTCAGGCTGTGGTACAGCCGTGTGTTGAAGAATGGCATGTAGGTCCTATTCCTCACCTTTCGCTTTCGCCGCAACCACTGTCGCAGCCGCCGGGTCGAGTGTGCATCCACGGCCCTGTAGGCCCGGCTGACTTGCCCGAGATCGAAGTAGTTTGCCCATCCGGATATCATCTGGTTGAGGCGCCCTACGACCTCTTCTGCTCGCCAACCTTGGTACCGCCGGTCCGTTTGCTGACTGATCCTGCGGCAGATGCTCTGAACGCTCGCCCTGCTCGGTCGCGTGCCGATGTACCGGCTTCCGTCCGCCGGACGATAGTTCCAGCCGATGCGGTACCCGAGGAACTCGATGGGCTTCTCGGGGCATCGGAGGCATCGGGTCTTCCGGGCGTTGACCGGTAGCTTCAGTCGTTCCATGAGCCGGTTCACCGCCGCCAGCATCTCCGCCGCCGGGGCCTTGCCGAGCACACAGAAGTCGTCCGCGTAGTTCACGATCTCCGCTCCGTAGCGCCGGGCATGGCCCAGCACCTTCCAGCCAAGAATGAACCGCCGCATGTAGATGTTGCTCAACAGCGGCGAGATCGGGGCTCCCTGCGGAGTTCCCTTCCGTGCCTTCCGCGCCCGGTTCGTGCGGCGAGTGCCTCCCTCCCCGTCCTGCTCCACCACCGGCATTTCCAGCCACGCCTTGACGAGTCCAAGCATCCGCCCGTCGCTCACGCGCCGCGCGATGCTCTTCATCAACTCGGCGTGCGGTATCTCGCCGAAGTAGTTGGAGAGGTCCGCATCGACCACTTCGTTGCGGCCACGGTTCACCAAGCGGTGTATCCGCTCGACCGCGTCCTTGGCGCTTCGTCCCGGCCGGTATCCGTACTGCTCCGGCTCCAGGTCCGCCTCGAAGATCGGCCCAAGCACCAACATGGCCGACGTCTGCGCAACCCGGTCCCTCGGGCATGGGATGCCCAACGGACGGAACTTCCCCGGCTGTTTCTTCGGGATGAGCACCTGACGCACCGGACTCGGCTTGTAGGCGCCCTCCCTCAGTTCCCGCGACAGTTCCCCGATCCAGCGCTCCACTCCGTACGCTTCGACATCCGCGACCGTCACACCATCGACTCCAGCCGCTCCGCCGTTGCGCCGGACCATCTCCCATGCCGTCAGCAGGAAGTCCTCCCGCCATACCTTGTCGGCGAGGGCGTGGAAGCGCCGTCCGGGTTCTTCCTTCGCTTTCGCATGTAGCAGGGTCTGGAGTTTCCGAACGCTCGCCGACCCTGTAAGGCTCTCGCCAGTGGTCATGTCCCTGCCTCCTTTCCGTACCGCTCCCGACTCAGGGCCCCTTCCCTCGGCGGGCATTACCCCGCGTCTCCGGTACTACGGACCCATCCGCCACCCTGCCGGCCCGGCCTGCCCCTCGCGGGGTTCCGGTTGCCACATGCACGGCACCGACAGGGCTTCCCGTGTTGCTGCGTCCTCCATCTTCCATGCATGCCGACGCCACTACCCCGGCGGAAACCAGCCGGTTGTCCCGTCGCTCTCTTTTCCGGCCAGTCGGCGGCCTTCCCCTAGTTGAAGGAGGGTCGGCTTCCGCATCCACGCGTTTCGAGGCCTGCTCGGCGTTCACTCGCGTTCCGGCCTGCATGGTCGCTGAGTCGCCTGCCGACTTAGCTCCTCCCTTGGCCGTCTCCGCCGTTTCCGGCTTCGTGCCCGTTTGGGGCGTCGCATATCGACCGCAGTCCTTTCCCCAAAGTGCTTCAACCCATGTCGTTACCTCCATGAATCGCTCTGGCTGCTACCAGCGGTTAGCGACAATCGCTGGGTGGGATTCGCACCCACTTGGAAAACGCGCCTTTCCACGGCGCACTTCAACGTCGCGTGGGCTGGCTCAAGGATCGTTGCGGTCCCGAGCCAACGCCTCACCGAACGGGGCGACCTCCGAGTCGTGGCGCTCGCCATGCAGCCCCGATCCGGGCGATACGAACGCGGAGGAAGACACCGGCTACCCGAGTAGGGTGACAGTTGAGCCCGACGTACAGGGCTTTGCTCCAGTCAAGCCCGGTCGCGATTCCCCGCACCATCATCAGATCCTGCTTAGCCAATCGATGTGCTCCCCGGTGCGATTCGGGCACGAACGACGTTGTTCACGTTGAAACTCGTCCGTCACCATCAGCCATGCCGAATCGCCCCGAAACACCGCCGCAGCTACTGTGGGGCGCTCAACTTGGGGTGCACCGCAGCGACTTTCGGGCGACGGGACACACCGTCCGACCGCAGCTTGAACAGCGGTGCCTTGAGTTGCGGGGTGCTGGCCCGTCAATTGTAACGTCCACAGACTCTAGTTCTAGTATCCGTACTCGCTGACCCTGACCGCAACCGTCCCGCCAATGCTCGATCATCTGCAAGCGCTTGCCCCCAGCCTCCGCTCTTCCTCCAGATCAATCTGCTCGGAATCAAGGCGGTTCAGGTGCGTGTGCGCCACCACTCTTGCTGCGCTCGCGTTCCTGCCGTCCGCGTCCGCCGTCGCCCAAGGCTGCGACGACTGGGGTGGTTGGGAGTTCTTCCAGTCGGCCTCTGTCATGCGGGTAACGGAATGCCTTCGGCTGGGGGCCGATCCCAACGCCCGCGCGAACTTCGGCGCGACTGTATTGCACCGCGCTTCACTGTGGGCAACGGATCCAGCGGTGGTCGGTGCGCTCGTCGAGTCCGGCGCCGATCTCAACGCACGGGACAGCGACGAAGCCACCCCGCTGCATCGCGCGTGGGGCAACTCGAACCCGCTCGTCGCTCGCGAGCTCCTTCGGCTCGGAGCCGATCCGACCGCCCGTGACAAGTTCGGCCGGGTGGCTGACCCCACCCACTGCGATCACTGGAACAGGTGGATGTTCGGTCGCGTGGCGTTCGCCCTCGACATCGTCCGCTGCATCGAAGGAGGTGCCGACCCTCTGGCTCGCGACGAGAACGGCAGCACGCCCCTGCACCATGCCATCCTGGGGACGCCGCACGACCGGGATGCCTCCTACGTGCCTGGTGCACGGCGTCCCGAACGGCCTCCGGACCTTGAGGCGATCATTCGGCTGATCGAGTCGGGTTCCGATCCCCGCATTTCCAACGACGACGGGGATACGCCACTCCACTTCGCGGCCCGAGCCGGAGACCTTGCCGTTGCACGGTCCCTGTTGGATGCGGGAGCCGACGCCGACGCACGAGACCGGCAGGGGAACAGCCCTCTGCACGAGGCGGCCGGTGCGGGAGATCCGGCGATGGTCGCCTTTCTGCTGGGTGAGGGTGTGGCGTTGAACGCGTAAGATAACGACGGAGCCACGCCGCTGCACCGGGCACTGTACTGGTGGGGGTCGAGCTTGGCGATCGCGGAAGCCCTGTTGGAGGCGGGAGCGGACCTGACCGCCCGCAATGGGATCGGACGCACCCCGCTGCACCTCGCCGTGGCCAAGTGGACGAACATCGACCCCACGGAACAACGGAGGTTCGTCGCCAGATTGCTCTCGGCCGGAGCCGATCCCGACATTCAGGACAACATGGGATGGACCCCTTTGCACCAAGCGGTTTATCACGAAGATCCATCCTTCGCCGCTGCCCTGCTCGAAGCCGGTGCGGACGTGACGCTGCCCGCCCGCGAGGGCGAAACACCGCTTCATGTGGCGGCTGACCAAGCGAATCCAGCCACCATCGTGGTTCTCCTCCAGAGCGGGGTCGATGTAAACCAACCTGACGGGTCGGGGGAAACTGCTCTGCATGTTGCCGCGGCGGCGGGAACACCGGAGACCGTGGAATCGTTGCTTGCCGAAGGTGCCGACATCCGCGCCAAGGACGCAAATGGCGACACGCCGCTTCATGCCGCGGCACAGTTCCCCCGGCGGCGCTACAGCGCGCAGGGAGTGCTGCCCCGTGTGGATACCGCCGTCGTCCGCACCCTGATCCGCGCGGGTGCCGAAACGGACGCGCGGAACTCCCAAGGCCAGACGCCCCTGCACACAGCCTGGGCCGAGGGCAACGTGCTGGTCGCGGATCAACTCGTCGCGCTCGGGGCCAACCCCGATGTCTTGGACGCCACGGGCTGGCGCGCGGGAGACCCTGCGTGCGACTGGTCCGGTTTTGATGTGGTGGCACGATCCCCCGTCGAGAGCGTACGAGGGTGTCTCGAAATGGGAACCGACCCGAACACTCGGTACGAGTCCGGTCGGACTCCTCTGCATCGCCTGGCTAGGGGCTGGCATCGCGGTCCGTCTCCCTTCCCCGCGATCCGGATGCTACTCGCTGCCGGGGCGGAAGCCAACGCCAGGGACGCTGGTGGGAGGACGCCGCTTCACTCCGTCGGCAGCGCACGCGCCCAACAGATCGCCATCGCCGCCGCCCTGACGGAGGCCGGGGTGGGAATCGACGCCGTGGACGACAACGGTGCCACCCCGCTTCATGCCGCCGCGGCGTCGGGACCATCCGCCTACATTTCTTGGTTGGTGGAGCACGGCGCTGATGTGGATGCCTTGGACGCCCATGGCCGGACCCCGCTCCATGCGGCAATCGAGAATCCCGACGCGGCCAACACATTGCTGATGCTGGGCGCGGATCCCGGCGCACTGGACTTTGATGGGACGCCCGCAGATCCCACCGCCTGCGACCACTGGAATACCCCGTCGTTCTTCATGTTGGCCGACGCCGAGGTGGTCGAGGGTTGCATCGACATGGGAGCCGATGTGCATGCGGTCAGGGAGCGGTGGCCGTTGGGCTATTGGGGAGGGAACCTCACACCCCTTCATTCGGCTGCGGCATGGACGCGCGACCCCAATGTCATCCCCCTCCTTGTCGAGGCGGGTGCCGACTTGGATGCCCGGGATGATCGCGATTTTGCTCCGCTTCACGCTGCGGCCCGAACTAACGAGAACGCAGAGGTAGTCCGCGCCCTCCTGTCGGCCGGAGCGGAACCGGATGTCTGGGCGACGGGATTCAGTGTCGACTACGGCTGGGAGGCCACTCCGCTGCTCGAAGCCGCGCAGTCGAACGGCAACCCGGAGGTGATCGCTGCCTTGATCGGCGCGGGCGCGGATGCGTCGGCGCGTGGGTGGCGAGGAGAGACAGCCCTCCACCGCGCGGCCAGGGGCGGTTCCGCAGAGGTCGTGTCCTTTCTGTTGGCAGCGGGTGCCGACGTACACGCCGTGCAAGCTGGTGGATCGACGCCACTGCACGAAGCGGCCCGCAGCAACCGCGACCCGGCGGTGATCCAACTACTTCTGGGGGCCGGTGCCGACATGCACGTCGTGGGTTCCGGCATCCAAGGCAGCACGGATTGGGGGCCGTCAACGCCCCTGCAGCTCGCTGCAAGCTCCAATCCGGACACGACCGTCCTGAAGGCCTTGTTGGCGGCAGGCGCGGATCCAAACGCAAGAACGGAGCCCGGTGGCTGGACGCCGCTGCACTTGGCCGCAGCGCAGACCGGAAACCCGGCGGTCATCCGTGTCCTAGTCGACGCAGTTGCCGACATTGGCGCGAGAGCCGGAACCGGCGTCACACCTCTTCACATGGCCGCGCGGAACAACCCCCATGTCGTGCCGGTCCTGCTCGAACTCGGCGCGGATCCGTCCGCGTCCGACGACGACGGCACGACCGCCTTGACTCTGATCAAGAGGAACAAGTCGCTGCGTGGTCTGTCTGTCGTCAGTCCGTTGTGAACGCCGACCTGGATCAATCTCGTACGGCCCGAATCCAAGACTTTCGTCGTGTTGCTGACCCCCCAAGTCAGAGGCCGGTCGAGCAGGAGGAACGTGTCGCGGGCCGCGACGATCTGAGTCCGGCAAGGGCGCCCGCTACGGGGAATCGCCGAGGACGAGTCGCATGCGGAACTTCGGAGCCTCTGGCCGCGACCTTAGGTGCGCTGGCGCTCTTCAGCGCAAGGCTCAAGTGCGACTATGGTGCCGCCGCACCCTCGCTGCGTGGGCGTAGACTGCAACCCCGTTCGGCCTCGGACGCTCGGCAATCAAGGTCACTGATATCGTACCAATCGATACCCCGAGGGGCGATCCCGTCGGGTCCCGGTTGCCGCTCGACCAACACCGCCAGAGTGTTCTGGAAGAGGTCGAAGCCCATCGCTCGGTCACGGACCCTGACGGAACCGGCGTATTCGGTCCCGATCCAGATTTCGAAGTAAGAGAAGGTGTCCCGGTCGAGCGTGGTTGCTACCCACAACCGATCCTTTGAATCATACGCCAGCGCACCCGGCACGTTGAACCACCGGTTGGGTTCTTCACGGAATGTCTCGACGTAGGGATTGGTTGCCGACCTCGGCATGGCCATCCTGCCTCCGAGCCTCGTCAGTCCCTCAGCGAAAGCTTCGACATCGCGTTCGCTAGGGAGTTCTTCCTGATAGGCTGGAGACGTGACTACCATCGCGGCGTTGGCGTCGCGGTCGTCAAGAAAGATCAACTCTCGGCGACATGCCCAGAACACGTATCCGGCCCCCGGTCGAGGCACGCCCTTGTCCAACCCGCCGCACTCGGTATCGGCAATCCCGTTCAGATCCCCCCGCTTCCATGTGAACTCGCCCAAATTGATGTCCACCGCCGAGTAGATCCGCGTCAAGATCAAATCTCCCGGGGAAAACGCTGCAAGGTCAACCTCGGACCCGAATACGGTCGCCCGTCGAATCCCGTCGGCAAGGTACATCGGAGGCAACGCGACCTCTGATACGCGGTCGCCCGAGGCGTTGAAGATGGTCAACCGGTTCAGCCTACCATCCACGACGCCCAAACGGCCCAGCGAAACACGCGCCACCAAACTGAGGCTATGGAACTCCCCTGGGCCATCACCCTCCCGCCCAAATGCCACAACCTCCTCGCCTTCACGCCCGCGACAAACCACCTGAAACTCGAACGAGTCGACTACGCAGGCTGTCTCTTCGTCAGTGAGGGCAATGCTCTTGCTGACGCTCAGTGGCGCGGGAGACACCGCCGCGGGAAGCAGCGCGAGCGGCGTGGGCACAGCGTTACGTGCGGGTTCGTTCTGGCAGGCGGTCGCGGCGAGTGCTAGGATCGCCGCGACCGCCCAATGACTGCGAAACACCTGGCTATGGCCTCCAGCTACATCCCGCCGCAGAAGGTGTCCATGCAGTCGTCGAAGAAGTCCGACGCGTCGTCCTCGTCACCGCCCAGATAGATGAGCATGGCGACACTGTGACAGGTTTCGAAGCACGGATCCAAGTCGCCGAGGTCTTGAGCGGCCGCAGGGAAAGCTACTGCGGCAGCGACGCAGCGCTATTCTGCAATTGTTTCGTAAGTTGCATATATTACAACGGATTACGTCTGTTAGTCTGTCTCCCATCCCCTTTTTATATCCCCATTCCCAAACGGGATTCCGTGCGACTCTGCCGGACGTTGGCGGACCCCGGACCCCGGCTTGCCCAGTGGCGGCGGTGGATATGTCGACGCCGGACGGCTGGCCCGCCTTGAGACCGATTCGCGGGCGTCCAGAGAACCGGCCACGATCCGTGAGTCGCTGAACATTCCCGTCGCAACCTATCCGTCCTCGTGGTCGTCTTCACGATGCTCGTTGCGACTCTGTATGACAGCGTCCACGAACTCCAGTACCGCTGAACGTGCTTGCTCCCATTCTTCAGCGCTCTTGAAGGACAGGAAATGGCCACCGTGGGTCCATTTGCCGAGGTGGACCGATGCACCAAGTCGGCCAAGCGCATCGTCTCCGCCCCAATGCCCACCTTGCGGCAGTACGCTTACGCTGTAGACGCCCCGGCCGACGTAACCGGCCTGCACGCCGAAATAGGTCTTCCAACTCCTTGAATCATCGGGCTCCGTAAGCTGGAAACCGATTCCCTTGCTGCCTGGCTGTTCCCATATGCCCTGCTGTGGCAGACGCTTCCGGATGTCGCTACATACGTGATCAAAGAGCTGTTCGTAGCCGTGCCTTTCCAAGTAGTTCCGCAAGGCCCGGCGCCGCTCAGCCGTAGTCGGGGCACGAGTAGGGGGCTGGCCTCCGTCACCGGGACTCACCTCCATCTGTCGTGCCAGCAAGGTCTCTCCATCCCGGCGGAACCCGTGGAACGTGATGACCGAGAGATCAACCGCCCCAGCGGACACGAATCGGGCCATTCGTTCGGCGGCCGCATCGACCCCGAGACCGATCAGAACCATCCTGGGCGGTAGCAAGCGGGACAAATCGTCACCCCCGCGCGTATCGGCGTACCACTGCTCGAAATCCTCGATTCGCTGAATCCCGGCTTCACCCGAGCGATCCGAGATGTGTTTGGCCAACTCGGATCCGGTCATGGCATCCAGAGCCGAAGCGTAGTCCAGGATCTGTGTCACGGCGTCCCGCGCGAGGTTGCCGCGCTTCAATTCGTAGACTACCAGTCGTCCGTCGCCGTCAACCGCGAGCAGGTCCAACCATCCTCCGGCGGCTGGCGTCTGCCGCCCGACCAGCTGTAGCCTGGGCTCAAGCATTCCCGGATTGGAGACTAGGACGCTCTCCAACTCCCACTCGGTAGGCATCTGCGAGAGCTGCGGAACGGGTTCGGCTCCTCTTGATCCATCTACAGACCACAACTTGAGTTCCGGGATCATAGCTTGGACGCCCTCAGGTCGTTCGTGCGCGCAGAACGATGTTGCCGGTTCCTTGACGGAAGCCGCGCCACTGGCCGGTCGGAGCGTCGATACTGACCGGAAGATGTCACAGAGACTCTCCAAGATCACACATGCGTCGGTGGCCTTCCTCGCTGTTGCTGCACGGGTAGCGCGCTCCCACAGATCGTTCACGAATCTAACGGATCATGACCTGCCGAGCCCGTGGGAGAACTGCAAGGTTCCGCATCCGGCCTACTTGACGCGCGCCCGGTGTCGGCGTTCGTGTCCCTGATGGGCGGGCGCGACCGAACGGAAGGTTCCTCTCGGGGAACGAAACGCCGACCACCGCAACCGCGTAAATCGTTCACATGGCAAACACTGGACCACACGGGCCAGAAATGCACGCAATCCAGACCTTCGACCTGACCAAGCGCTACGGTTCGCGACCCGCGAAGTCGGTGCTGGCCGTGGACCGGGTCTCGTTCACCGTCGAACAGGGCCAAGTGTTCGGCTTCCTCGGCCCGAACGGAAGCGGAAAGACGACCACCATCGGGATGCTCGTCGGGACCATCAAGCCGACGGACGGCAGCTTCAAATTGTTCGGCGCTTCCGGCCCCAAGGGCCTCTTCGGCGCGCGCGCCCGCGTCGGCGCCACGCTGGAGACGCCCAACTTCTACCCGTACATGAGCGGCCGCGACAACCTGCGCGTCGCCGCAGCGGTGAAGGGAGTGGGCCAGCCCCGCATTGGGGAGTGCTTGGATCTCGTCGGCTTGTCCAACCGCGCGAAGCACCGCTTCAAGACCTACTCGCTCGGCATGAAGCAGCGGCTGGCGCTCGCGGCCACCATGCTGAACGACCCCGAACTGATCGTCTTGGACGAACCGGCCAACGGGCTCGACCCACAGGGAATCCGGGAAATCCGCGAGATCATCCGCATCCTCGCGGACCGCGGCAAGACGATCTTCCTGTCGAGCCACCTGCTTGCCGAAGTCGAGCGCACCTGCTCCCATGTCGCCATCATTCGGAAGGGGCGGATCGTCACTTGGGGTGCTGTGGCGGACGTGGTGGGCGAAGGGAGCGCCGTGCTGCTTCGCGCGGACGACCCCGAAGCCTTGGCGGACGCGATGGAAGCCTATCCGGACACGACATCGGTGCGCCGTACCGACGACGGCATCGTCGCCGCGCTGGACTCGGGCGACTTGGCAAGCGTGACGCGCTACTTGGCGGGACAAGGGATCTACCTGTGCCATCTTGCGCCGTACCGGCCGAGCTTGGAGGAGGTCTTCATCGACGTCACCCAGGGTGCGGTGAATTCGATGACGGAGATCGCATCTTGAAGATCCTCCACGTACTGCTGCGAATCGAATGGCTCAAGGCGGTCAGGCGGCGAGCCTTCTGGGTGGCCGTTGCCGCGTTCACCGCGTTCACCGCGTTGCCCGTCATCGAGAGGGTCCGTAACGCCCACAGCAACCCGAACGCGGTCTTCGCTGTGCCGGAGAGCTGGCCGGTCATTCTGGGCACCGCCGGCATCGGACCGCTTTTCGTCGGTGCCCTGATGATCCTTCTCGTGGCGCAGGAGTTCTCGTGGCGCACTGCCCGCCAGAACGTGATCGATGGGCTCAGCAAGGAGCGGTTCTACGCAGGGAAGATCATGTTGCTCGCCGGACTCGTGGTGCTCTTCATGGCAACGCCGGTCCTGGTCGGCGTCGCCGGTACGATGCTCAGCCCCGGCGAGGGCGGTCCCGGTTTCATCCGGTCGAACGATCTCGGCTACATGGGCGGTCTCGCACTTGGCATGCTGCTCTTCGGGAGCGTCGGGCTGATGCTCTCGGTGCACCTCCGCTCCTCGGGAGCCGCGTTGGGCATCCTGTTTTTGTACCTCTTCGTCGAAGAGGGTGTCGCAAGGCTGATGCTGGGAACGGGACGGGAGTCGCTACGCAGCGCGGCGGAGTTCCTTCCATTCAACGTGGTCGAGGATCTCGGGGACGACTTGGTCCACTATCCTGAAGTGCTGGCCGAAGTGAACGCGGAACGGGCGGAGGGAGGTCTCGCGCCTTTGGAGTTCCTCGATGTCGAAGTGCTCGCCGTCGCGGCGTTGGCCTACAGCGCGTTCTTTCTCGGGCTCTCGCTCCTGAACATGCGCAGGCGCGACCTGTAGCCGTCCGGGAGGGGTTCGAGTCGCCGTCGGCCCGCTCCGGTGAGGCGCTGGCTCAGGACCGTTACCGATCCTAAGTATCCATCTCGCAAGCGGACGCCTGTTCTTAGCGAAGCGAGCTGCCTCGCAGC
>VXMI01000025.1 GCA_009841165.1 Gemmatimonadota bacterium
ACTTACCTGATCTCTTGCCGTGATTCGGACCTCGGTTGCTCCGCCCGTCCGACGCGGCGACGCTGAGCGGTGCCCTGCGCTTCGAGCACTATACCGACGCCGGCAGTTCGCTTACCGGCAAGGTGGCGGGCCGCGTCCAGCTCGGTGAGTCCGGCACCGCGCTCCGGGCCGCGGTCTCCACGGGCTTTCGCGCGCCGCGGCTTCCCCAGCGAGGCTTCAACACCATCGGTTTCGTGGGCGGGAGCGACGGGCTGGTAAGCGCCGGGTTCCTGCCGGAGGGCGACGAGATTGCGTGCGCAGACTTCGGGGCGTGTTCCCTTGGCCACGAGACATCGCTCAGCTTCACTGGCGGGTTCGTCTATTCCAGCGACAACGGCTTGCTCGTGACCGCCGACTACTACCGCGTTGCGGTCGCCGACGCCATCGCACTGACGCAGAGCCTCGACCCGAGCCACGGGCTTCGGGCCGGTGCCCGGTTTCAGGGCCGGCCGGTGGACGCCGTGGCGTTCTGGACCAACGCGATCGACACGCGCACGCAGGGATTCGACCTGGTCGCGGGCTGGCGGTTCCGTGGAATGGCGTGGGGGGCCGCGGACCTGTCGGCCAGCCTGCACCGGAACAGCACCGAGATCACCGCCAACCGAAACGAGGACTTCATCGGCGCCACGCAGCAGACCCTGATCGAGCAGTCGCAGCCGGGACGGCGTATCGGCGTCAGCGCCGACGTTCGTTCCGCCGGCGGCCTGGGTGCAAGATTCAGCGTGAATCACATCGGTGCGGTCACCACCCCATTCATCTTCGAGCAGAACATCACCATCGACGCGGCGGCCATCGCCGACCTCGAGGTCACCTTTCAGGTGGCCGACCGGATTCTGCTGGGGGTGGGCGCGAACAACGTGCTGGACAGGCTGCCGAACAGGCTCCCGGACGACTCCGTGGCCCAGTTGTGGACCATGGAATACCCCTCCGAGTCGCCCTATGGAGTCGCGGGACGGATCTGGTACATGCGGGTGAACGTCGTCGGGAGCTGAGCGAGGGGGCTCAGCGCCGCAGCAGAAGCCGGTCCGCGGTCCCGCGGCTGGCCAGGTAGAGGTCCGGGCGGCCATCGCCGTCGAAGTCCGCGAATTCGAGGTCCAGGCCGGTCCCGACGGCGCCCGATCCGAACACTTCGTCCGACGCGTCGGTGAATACGCCACCGCCGTTGTTCAGGTAGGCGCGGTAGCGGCTGTCGGCGATGCGCCCGACGCCGAGATCGACATCGGCGTTGGCCGTCACAATGTCCAGATCCCCGTCCCCGTCGACGTCCACGAGGTCTCCGTCGAACGACGACACGGTTGCCGAAGGCAGCCGCGTCGAGGTCTCGTCGGTGAAGAAGCCACTGCCGTCGTTGATGAGGAGGCGGTTGCGCGGGTCGGCGCCGGCCACGAAGGCTGCAACGTTGGCGAACAGGAGGTCGAGGTCGCCGTCGCCGTCCACGTCGCCGAAATCGGCTTCGCGGGTCTCCTCGCCGCCTTCGCGCCGGGGAATCCGGGCCGAGCTTTCGTCGCTGAAGCGCCCGGTGCCGTCGTTGATGTAGAGCGCGTTGGGACCCTCGTTCGCGACAACCAGATCCAGGTCGCCGTCACCGTCCACGTCGCCGAGTTCGAGATCCTGGGTGACATCCGCCGAACCCGGGAGGCGCTCGGCCGTCTCGTCGACGAAGTTGCCGGTGCCGTCGTTGATGACGACCGCGTCCTGGCCGTTGTTGGCGAAGAGGATGTCCGGAAAGCCGTCCCCGTTCACGTCGGCCACCACCACGCCGTTGGTGGTTCCCTCGACGGGAAGCCTCGCACCCTCGTCGCTGAAGCGCCCCGCCCCGTCGTTGAGGTAGAACTCGTTGACGCGGTCGTCCTCGCTCACCACCACGATGTCGAGGTCGCCGTCGCCATCGAAGTCGGCGATGCCCACGTCCTCGGAGTCGCGGCTGGCGGCGGGCAGGCGGGAGCTGCCGTCGTTGAAGCGTCCCGTCCCGTCGTTGAGGAGCAGGATGTTCGGGCGGAATTCGTTGGCGATCACGATGTCCAGGTCGCCGTCCGCATCGAGGTCGGCGACGCCGGCGTCCATGCTGAGGCCGTTCAGCAGGCCGGTGGGCAGATGTGTGCCGGTGACATCGCCATAGAGCGTCTGCGGCGGTACTACCGTGGTCGTGTCGGGCCCCACGGGCTCGCCGCTCTCGCTGCTCCCGCATTCCGCAGGCACCGCCGCGAGACAGGCCGCGACGCACGGCGCGAGGTACAGAGCGGCGTGGGTCGGCCGGCCCTCCTTCATCAGGAAATCACTCCCAGGCCCAGAGCCTGAATGCGGCGGTTGAAGTCGGCGAGGTCGTCTTCCAGCACCTCTTCCACCGCTTCGCGGATCCGCAGCAGGCGCTGTTTGAGGAGGGTGTGCACCTCGCCCTGCTGGTCCGTCGGGCGGAAGTCCCCGACCGACACGGTGGTGAGGAGATAGCCGAGCCGTTCGATGAGGCGGGTGGGATAGCGAATGGCGTCCTGTCCGGTTCCCGTGGCGCGCATCTGGAAAAGCCCGTCCTCGGCCGCGATGAGGCGCTGGTTCAGGGAATCGGCGGCGGCCACCAGCTCTGCGGCGTCGCCACGGTCCTCCAGGACGGCGCGTGCGTCCAGCACCTGCCGGCGCACCCACTCGACGCGGTTGATCAGGTCGCCGGTGGCCTCGAGATCGGCCCGGATGTCGGCCAGCGCGGCCATCTGCAGCTCGATGTCGGCCATGGTGCCCTCGGAGTGGGGATCCTTGCGGACTTCCAGCTGCTGCGCGTGGCTCTGGTCCCCCACCCTGAGAGTGACTGTGTAGGTGCCCGGCGGCTGCAGGAATGTTCCGGCTCCCGGGCCCCCCAGGGGACCGCCCGGCAGCGGTCGCCAGCGCTCCTCGCCCAACGGGATGTCGTCGCCGTGGAGCGGCTTCGTGCGGAGGCGCACTTCCGCGATGGGCTCGTTCATCAGGTCCCACCAGACGCGGTTGACGCCCCTGTCCGTGGTGCCCTGCAGGGTGCGCACAACCTCGCCGGCGGCGTTCGCGATCTCGATGACGACGCTGTCGTCGGCCCCCTCGGCCAGCCAGTAGTTGAGCGAGGCGCCGTAGGGCGGGTTCTCGCCGTCGGACTGGTCGTCGAACATGGTGAAGGGCGCCGAGATCGGCCGGAACCGGTAGGCCGGACGCGGGTTGAAGAGATGGGACGCACTCGCGGCGACCTCGGGCGTGAGCTGCTGCAGCGGCGTGATGTCGTCGAGGATCCAGTAGCCGCGGCCGTAGGTCCCGACAACCAGGTCGTTGAAGTGCTCCTGGACGACCAGATCGTACATTGGCGCCGGCGGCAGGTTGGTGTGGAACCTCTGCCAGCGGTCGCCGTCGTCGAAGGAGACGTACACCGACGCTTCGGTGCCCAGGTACAGTAGGCCGGGACGGACCGGGTCCTCGTGGATCGACCGGGTGTAGCTGAGCACGCCGTCGTCGATTCCGCTGTTGATCGCGGTCCAGCTCTCGCCGTAGTCGTCGGTCCGGTAGGCGCGGGCTTCGAAGTCACCGACCTGGTGGTGCTCGATGACCATGTACGCCTTGCCGGGCGTGTAGCGTGAGGCGTCGATGTCGCGTACCACACCATCCGGCGGCAGGTCCGGGATGTTGTCGGTCACGTTGGTCCAGTTGGCGCCGCCGTCGCGGCTTACGTGCATCAGCCCGTCGTTGGTGCCCGCCCAGAGCACGCCGGGCTCGAGCGGCGACTCGTCGAAGGCGTAGATCACGCAGCAGTACTCCACCCCGATGTTGTCGGGCGTGAGGCCGCCGCTGATCCCCATGCGGCTGCGGTTGTTGGTGCTGAGGTCCGGGCTGATCACCTCCCAGCTCTGCCCCCGGCTGGTGGTGCGGTGGACGTGCTGGCTCGTCACGTAGATGGTGTTGTTGTCGTGCGGCGAGATGAGGAGCGGAAAGGTCCACTGGAAGCGGTACCTGAGCGAGTCGGCGGGGTGTCCGGTGGTCGACTCGGGCCAGACCTCCACCTCGCGGTACTGGCCGGTGCGCGCGTCCCAGCGAGACACGATCCCGCCCCCTGCCCCGACCCCCGAAGCGCTGGACCACACGATGTTCGGATCGGTGGGATCCGGGGTGGCGAAGCCGGATTCGCCGCCTCCCACCGAGTGCCAAACGGCGCGCGGAATCCCGACCCCGAACAGCCCTCCCATGCGGCTGTTGCTCGGGCCGCGAGTCGAGGGACCGTCCTGCCGGTTGCCCATGACGTTGTAGGGAATCGCGTTGTCTACGGTGACGTGGTACATCTGCGCGATGGGCAGCTGCGCGCGGAACCAGGTCCTGCCCCGATTGCCCGTGATCGCGAGGCCGCCGTCGCCGGCCACGATCTGGCGGTCGCCGTCGTGGGGGTCGATCCACATGTCGTGGTGGTCCCAGACCGGGCCCTGGAGGAACCCCGCCGCGCTCGAAGTGACGCCGCCGTCCAGCGTGGTGCTGTATGCCGCCGCCAGGAAGTACGCCTCGTCAGGGTCGTCGGGATTGGCCTCGCACCGGGTGTAGTAGGCCGTGCGGCCGGCGAGATCGCGGTCGTAGCTGACCAGCGACCAGTTGTGGCCGCCGTCGTCGGAGCGCCAGAGTTCGCCGCCGTCGGTGTCGCCCCCCTCCCAGGGCACGCCGTCGCCGGTCTCGATGAGCGCGTAGATGCGGCGGGAGTCGGCGCGGCTCATGCACAGGGCAATCTTCCCGATCTCGCGGGTGGGGAGGCCGTTGCCGGCGAGCCGGGTCCATGTCGTGCCGCCGTCGCGGGAGACGTGGATGGCGCTGCCGGGGCCGCCGGATGTGCGCGTCCACGTACGGATCGCGATCTGCCAGGTCCCCGCGAAGAGGATGCGCGGATTGTTCGGGTCCATGACGAGGTCGCTCGCGCCGGTCTCCTCGTCCACGAAGAGCACATGCTCCCAGGTCGCGCCGCCGTCCATGGTGCGGTAGATGCCCCGTTCGGGCTGGGGCGCGTAGCCGTGCCCGATGGCCGCCGCGTAGACGATGTCCGGGTTGGTGGGATGGACGATGATGCGGCTGATGCGGCCGGTGCCCTCCAGACCCATGTGCGTCCAGCTGTCGCCGGCGTCGGTGGACTTCCACACCCCGTTTCCGATCGACACGTTCGAACGAATGAAGGGCTCCCCGGTCCCCGCCCACACGATGTTGGCGTCGGACGGGGAAACCTCGACCTCGCCCACCGAGTGCACGGGCTGGTCGTCGAAGACCGCTCGCCAGTTCACGCCGCCGTCCTCGGACTTCCACAATCCGCCCGAAGCCGCTCCGGCGTAGTAGGTGAAGCGGTCCCCCGGCACGCCCGCCACCGACGTGATCCGGTTTCCGAGCGGGCCGATGTGGCGGTACTGCATCGAGGCGAAGGACGACGTGGGGACTTCCTGGGCGCTGCCGTGCGACGGATTCATGACACTCGCGGCGGCCGAAGCCAGCACCAGGCGGAATGCGACGGATGAGCGGAGCTTGAATGAAGGCATGGCGGACATCTCTCGATGGAGTGCTGGAGGATTTCGCTGTTGGAATACCGGCTCGGGATGCCAAAGTCAAACCGGCCGTCCATGGTAGCGCCCGAGAGGCTGCACCACGAACGGCCGGTTGCCGGTTGTCGGGCTGCTGCTAGCCGTGATCGTGGACGTGCGCGTGCACCGGGGTGGTGACGAAGTCGGCGTGTCCCGACCCGATGGCACCGTGCATGAGCATGAACGTCACATCGGTTTCGCCCGCCTCGTGGCCGTGCAGGTGGCCCCCGAACTCCCCGGGGGAGTCCTGTTCCCACTCGGCAATCGACTCGTCTTCGATGTCGACTTCCAGGTATGTGTCGTCCTCCATCGGGATTGCGTCACCGTCATGGTCCACAAAGCGAACCGTGATGTGGGGCGTCTCCTCACCCTCGTCGACCTCCAATTCGCCGGTCCAGCTCTGCGTATCGCCGTCGTACGACGCGATGACCTGGCCATTCATGACGAGTTCCAGCCCTTCAGGTTCATAGTGCTCCTCTTCCGGCTCGGTGGACGACTCGCAGGCTGCGAGGACCAGGGCGACGGCGGCGAGCGCCGCCAGCGGCCAGTTTCTGTAGCTCCATGTCTTCATTTCATGTCTCCTTGCGGTTCGGTAGGTAGTGAGTCGTGCGCACGTCACGTCAAAACACGACCCGGTAGGTAAAACTCAGGCCTCTCCCGGCCTCCGGCATGATTTCCTTCACCCGGGAGAGGTGGTTGCGGTATACGGTATCCGTGGCGTTGTCGAGGCTCACGGTGAGGATGTTCAGACGCCCCCCCAGGGTGAGGCGGGCACCGGCCGAGATGTTCAGGACCGCGTATCCGTCGGTGGGGGTCTCGAACTCGCCTACGCGTTCCTGCCGGGCTGCCATCGCCGCCTCTCCGCGGACGAACCACTGTGGCCGCTCATACTTGAGGGCCGCATGCCCCTTGAGCGGAGGCACGAGTGGCAGAGGTTGTCCGGTGGCTTTGAGGCTCCCGGTCACGGAGGACCCCACCGCCTCGAGCGCCAGCCCCCGACCCAGGTCCACGTCCAACGCGGCTTCAAAACCGCTGAACACGGCATCGTTGCCCCGGAACTGGTAGATGGGCAGGAGCACACGGCTGAGTCGACCCGTGTCCTCCCCGTAGACGTAGTCCTTGATGTCGTTGTAGAAGCCGGTCACCTCACCACGCAGCCGGTCGAAGTCGAAGCGGATGAAGACATCGAGTCCCCTCCCGATCTCACCCGCCAGCGACGGGTTTCCGACTTCAAAGGCGTAGGCCGCAAGGTGCGGACCCTCGGAATAGAGTTCGTTGATGTCCGGTGCACGGAACGCATGGACGAAACTGGCCCCGAGGGTCAGTCCGGCGGCCGGGGTGTAGAGCGCGCCGAGCGACCCCGAAAGAGAGTGAAAGCCACGGTCCCGGATGTCTCCAATATCCGAATCCGGATCCTCCTGCAGGGGATCGGCCGCCGTCCGGTCGTAGCGCAAACCCCACTCGAACCGGGTCGCGCCCAGGTCGACCTCTTCCAGGAAGTAAAGCGACGCCCTGCCTCGGCGCGTGTCGGGCGTGTAGAGGCCACCACCGTACTCGAAATCTTCCCACGACACGCGGGCGCCAACCGCGCCCGCCGAGAAGGGGCCCCACTCGCCGTGCCGGCCGAGCACGTCGCCGCTGACCACCTGGTGGTGATACAGAGTGCCCAGGATGTTCGGCGGTTCGATTTCCCGGTGCTCGTACCAGGTGTGGGTAGCATCGACGCGGATATCGCGAAAGAATCCTTCCGGTTGCTCAACCACGGTTCGGAACTTCGAGGCGAAGCGCTCCATTTCGATGCGCACCCCTTCCTCGTGCCCGCCGACAAATCCGCCGGGAATGCCATAGTCGTTGAGATACCCGCGGAAGGACGCTCCCAGATGGCCCCAATCCGCTACATAGGCCGATCCCACACCGCCGCTCCACACCTGGCCATCCGTGTTGAGCAGCGTGCCCAGCGGGGTCTTCAGGTCTCCGCCCGTGCGCCCGGACACCTCCACTCGCAGCGGCACCTGTTCCGCCACCGGGAAGACCACGGTCGCGCTTCCTCCGGACGAAGCTGTCACGGTCTGGCTCTGCAGGGTCGCAGATCCCGTCGTGTGGTGCGGCACGGCCGACGGGATCTCGTCACGGATGACATTGATCACGCCACCCAGCGCGTTGCCGCCGTAGAGCAGCGCCCCCGGGCCGCGCACGACCTCGATCCGCCGCGCCGGCGCCGGGTCGAGTCCGGTAGTGTGATCGGTGCCCGAATTGGAGGCATCCTCCACCCGCGTCCCGTCTTCCAGCACGAGCACACGGTCGCCGCTCAGCCCGCGCACCACCGGCTGCGAGACGGTCGGACCCATGGTCGTCACGGCCATTCCGGGCATCGAGGCCAATGTGGCCGCCACCGTCCCTTGCATCCGGCGCTGCAGTTCGTCGCCGGCCATGACGCTCACGGGTCGAAGGGCTTCCGCGGCGCCCCGCTCGCTGAGGGTAGCGGTGACCACCATCCCCTGCAGCGCGATCGGCGACGTTGACAGTTCGATGACGACGACCGGGGACTCGTCTCCCACGGCGACCTCGGTCGTCGCGCTGCGGTAGCCGAGCCGTTCGATCCGCAGGGAGTAGGTTCCCGCTGCAATCCGCGTCAGGTGGAACGTTCCGTCCCCGTGCGTGACCGCCATCGTGCCCGTTCCAACCACCGAAACGAACGCACCCGCGAGCGGGTCGCCCGTCTCGGCATCCCGCACCACGCCCTCGATCTCGCCCTGGTGCTCCGGCTCCTGCGCTGACGCAGGCACCGACAACACGGCAACCCCGGCGACGGTCGTGACGACGCCGGTGCATAGCAACTCGGACAAGGTCTTCTTCAAGGTATGGTGCACATCGCTTGGAACGCAGGAATTCGACGGGTGCCAGCCATCCACCTGGGAGGGCGAACCCGCGAACGACGCAGATGGGATCGGGGCGGAAGAGGCCCCGGGGGCCTCAAGCGAGGGGCGGAGCTCTGGGGAAGAAAGACCCCAGCAGAATCGGAGACGCCGGGGGCCGGCCGGCCGCTGGATCCGGCTCGGGCAGCCGTAGAGGAGGTGCACTCACCCTGGGAAGCGCTATTCCCCCCGACATACCCGCCTTGGAGAGCGATCGCACCACCTGGCAGAACGTGTGCCCGTGATCCATGGCACAGTCCGCGTTGTCAGGCGATTCCAAATGGACCGCTGACCCGAATCGCTCGATGTCGAGGACCGCATCGGCCGGCCCCAGGGACACCGCCAGACCGATCTGAAGCGTGGCAAGCGAAAACACAGCCGTCCGGCGCAAGTCCCATCTGTTCGATCGCCGGAAGAACAACTGCCACCGCCTCGCACTCGGGTGAACAAACACCGGAAACTGCGGGAAATGAAGCCTGCGATTCCCTAACCGTCAAGTCGCATTCGGCTGTCCGGTGCGTGAGATCATGGGCCCAGAGGGACTTGAACCCCCGACCGTCGGATTATGAGTCCGCTGCTCTGACCGCCTGAGCTATGGGCCCGCTTAACGGTAACCGCGGGGAGAGGTCCCGGCCACCGGAGTTCCGTGGCCAGGGCCGCTGGCGCTACAGCGTACCGAACAGACGGTCACCGGCGTCTCCGAGGCCCGGAACGATGTAGCCGCGCTGGTTGAGTCTGCGATCGAGAGCGGCCGCGTAGACGGGTACATCGGGGTGCTCGATTGCCAGGCGGCCGGCTCCTTCGGGCGCCGCGATCAGACACATCATCGCGAGGTTCCTCACACCGCGTGACTTGAGGTCCGCAATGGATGCGCAGGCGGTGCCGCCCGTACCCAGCATCGGATCCACAAGCAGAAAGCTGAACCGTGCAGGATCGGGAGGCAGCTTTCCGTAGTAGCGCACGGGCTGGAGCGTCTCTTCGTTCCGGTAGAAGCCCAGGTGACCCACCCGCGCGCCCGGCATGAGGCGCAGTACACCCTCGACCATGCCCAGCCCCGCCCGAAGGATCGGAACGACTACGAAACGGTCTTCGCGGATGCGCCGCGCCCGGGTTTCCCGGAGTGGCGTCGCGAACGTCACCTCCTCGCCCTCCAGCGCCCGCGTCGCATGGAAGGTCATGAGCAGCGTGATCTCCTCAACCAGTTCCCGCATCCGCTTGAGACCGGTGTTCCGGTCACGCACAAAGGACAACTTGTGTTCGATGAGCGGATGCTCGACCACCTCGATTGTCAGTTCAGCCATTGTCGTTCCCCTGGCGTCTCCGCGACCGGTTTCGGCGGCGGCCTCTGCGTCGGACGAGGGCGCGCGCCTGTGCGAGCTCCGATTCATGTGCCGGCCTCCAGTTGCCGGCCTTCAGCCTTCCCAGGCGAAACGGACCGAAGCGTGTGCGCTCGAGCTCCACCACGGGGTGGCCGACCGCCTTCAGAAGCCGCCGCACCTCGCGCTTGCGCCCCTCCGCCAGAACCAGCCTCACACCCCACGCTTCATCGCCAAGGCGAAGCTTGCGAACCGCTCTCGGCCGCGCGAAGCCGTCTTCCAGCTCCATGCCCTGTCTGAGCGAACGCAGCGCCCGGGCGGTGATCCGGCCCCGCACCCGCGCCACATACTCCCTCTCGACCCCCCCGCTGGGATGAGCCAGCGCAAAGCCCATGTCGCCGTCGTTGGTCAGCAGGAGCAGCCCGGAGGTATCCCGATCAAGACGTCCGACATAGCGCAGCGGGCCCGCCCAGGCGGGGAGGAGGGCGTAGATCGTTTCTCCGCCGTGGGGATCGCTGCGGGTGCAGAGTACTCCCCGCGGCTTGTGGAAGACGATCCAGCGTTGTGGGGCTGCTTTCACCACACGCCCATCGACCGCTACGGTGTCGACACCGGGGGTGACGAGCGTTCCCATCTCCTGCACCGGAACGCCGTTGATGGCGATCCGCCCCTCGCGCATCAGCGCCTCGGCCTGTCTGCGCGACGCCAGCCCCGCCTGCGCGACGTACTTCTGGACACGCATGGCCTCGGGGGCACTTCTACCCCTCCGCATCAGCCTCCCCCGCCAGCGGTGCGCCATCGCGAAGCACCACGGGCAGCTCCTCGGGCCGTGGCAAGTCGTCCAGCGACGCGAACCCGAAATGCTCCATGAACCTTCCGGTGGTGCCGTAGAGGACTGGACGTCCGACACCCTCGCCGCGTCCTACCGCCTCGATCAGCCCCCGGTCGAGCAGGGTGCGGATCACCCCGGTCGAATTGACGCCGCGGATGTACTCGACCTCGACCCGACTGATCGGCTGCCTGTAGGCCACGATCGCGAGGGCCTCGAGCGCGGGGCCCGACAGGCGCGACGTCCGGGGGACCGTGTCGAAGCGCTCCAGGTAGGGTGCGAACTCCGGCCGCGTGATCAGCTGGTAGCCGTCCGCCACCTGCCGCAACTCGAACGCGCGCCCGGACCTGTCGTACTCGTCCCTGAGGGCCGTCAGCGCCGCCTCCACCCGGTCCTCGTCCAGCGCCTCGTCCGCGCGGACGATGTCACCTGCCGCCAGCGGCGCGTCGCTGGCGAAGAGGATCGCCTCCACGATGCTGGCGTCGTTCACCGAAGCGCCTCGTCGTCAGCGGACGGGTCGGCCGATCCGATCCCCGCGTTCGGCCCCCTGTAGATCCAGAGGGGAGAGAACGGCTCCGTCTGCCGGAGCGTCACCACGCGCCGCCTCCCGAGCTCCAGACCGGCCAGAAACGTCATCACGCCGTGGATGCGCTCCTTCCACGGCGCGATCAGCTTCGCGAACTCGATCCTGCGCCTCTGGGTCACGGCGGCGACGATCAGGTCGACCTTCTCGCGCATCGAGACCGGGCGCGTCTCCACGCGGTGCTCCCGTTCCCGCTCGACCGGTGCCTCGATGGCCAGCGCCGCCGCGAAAACGTCTTCCCAGGTCACCGTGAGCGGGGCGTCCATCAGAGCAGGCCTGCTGCGCGGCTGCACGAATCCCTTGCCGAAACGGCGGCCCCGGTCGTCCTCCGCGCTGCGCAGCCGGCTCGCGATCTCGCGGATCTGCTCGTACTCGAGGAGACGCCGGACCAGCTCGGCGCGCGGATCGTGGTCCTCGTCGTCCGCCGGGCCGGGCAGAAGCATCCGTGCCTTGATGCGCACCAGGGTCGCCGCCATCTCCAGAAACTCCCCCGCCTCGTCCACGTCACCGTCGTGCAGCTCCTCGATCGCGGTCAGGAACTGCCGCGTGATCCTGGCGATCGGGATATCGAAGATGTCGATGTCCTGCGTGCGGATGAGGTGCAGCAGAAGATCCAGGGGGCCGTGGAAGCGTTCGGTCTCGACGACGAGCAGGCCGTCTTCGATCGTGCCCGGATCACGCGAACCGTCGCGTTCGAGGATCATCCCACCGTCGCCCTCAGGATCCACTGGAACGCCAGGAAAACGGGCGACAGCGCCGCCGCGAACGCGGGCGGGAAGAGCACGAGGGTGAGGAACAGCAACGTGATCCCGTACCGTCCCATACTCCGGTAGCGCACCGCCAGCCCGGGCGGAAGCAGGTGATAGAGGACGTGGGAGCCGTCGAGCGGCGGGATCGGGATGAGGTTGAAGTAGGCTAGAATCAGGTTGATAAAAACGCCGTAAGTCAGCATCAGAACGATGCTTGAGGTGAGCGACCCGAAAGTGTTGCCATCCGTGGGGGCAGTGACGCCGAACGCGGCCATGAGCGCGAGCAGCGCCGCGCAGACGGCGACGAGCCCGAGATTGGAGACGATGCCGGCCAGGGAAACGCGGATGTCTCCCGCGCGGTAGTCGCGGTAATTCCGCGGGTTCACCGGGACCGGCTTCGCCCATCCGAAGAGGAAGTCCCCGGGGAGCAGATGGAGGACCAATGGAACCACAATAGATCCCACCAGATCGAGGTGCGGCAGCGGATTCAGCGTGATCCGGCCCAGGTCCCGTGCGGTGGGATCCCCTTCCCTGAGCGCCTGCCACGCGTGCGCTACCTCGTGGACGACCACGGAGAAGAGGAGAACCGGAACGATGAGCAGGAAGTCCATGTCAGGTGTCCAGCGCTACGGCACGCCTTTCCGACGGGTGCGGGGGTGTGGTCGGCGGCCCCCGTTGATCGGACCGGCCGGTGTTTCTACCTTTGTGTCCGCAATGTAAACACATAGTGGCGGAAACACACGACGCCAGCAGGGAAACCGGAGAAGCATGCCCAATATCAAGAGCGCGAAGAAGCGGATGGAGTTGAGCCGGGTCGAGCGCAGCCGAAACCGCGAGACCCGATCGAAGATTCGTACCGCGATTCGCCGGGTTCGCGAAGCAACATCGCCCGAGCAGGCCGAGGAGTGTCGGCGTCTGGCCGTGGCGCTCGTGGACAGGGCCGCGACCCGCAGGGTGCTGCACCCGAACAAGGCCGGCCGGATGAAGGCGCAGCTGGACCGGCTGGTCAGGGCGCAGCAGTAGCCTCCCAGACCGTCTCTCCCCCCACCAGGGTCCGCAGGACCCGTCCCGTCGCCTCCGTTCCGCCGAAGGGCGTGTTGCGGCACTTCGAGAGAAACGCAGCGGGGTCGATCGTCCACTTCGCGTTCGCATCGATCAGTACCAGGTCGGCCGGGTCGCCCGGAGCGAGCGTGCCGCCGGCCAAGCCCAGTGCCCGTGCCGGGCCGGTCGACATGCGTGCAAGAAGTTCGGGCAGGGTCAGGACGCCGGCGAGCACGAGCCGGGTGTGAAGGACCGCGAAGGCGGTCTCGAAGCCAACCACCCCGAAGGGCGCGTCGTCGAAAGCCTGCTCCTTTTCGTCGTAGGTGCGGGGCGCGTGGTCGGTGGCGATGCAGTCGACTGTGCCGTCGGCGAGCGCTTCGCACAGCGCCCGACCGTCGGACGGGGTCCTGAGCGGCGGATCCACCTTGTACTCGGTGCCGTACCCCGCCACCAGCTCGTGTGACAGGAGCAGGTGGTGCGGGGTCGCCTCGGCCGTCACGCGCACGCCTCGAGCCCTGGCCCGGCGGACGAGATCGGCGGCGGCGGCAGTGGAAACGCGCTGCAGGTGCAGGCGCCCCCCGGTGGCCTCGGCCAGCGCCAGGTCGCGGGCGGCGCCGATCTCCTCGGCGGCGGCGGGCTTGCCGCGGAGGCCCAGGCGCGTGGACATCACGCCCTCGTGCATGACCCCTCCCCTGGCGAGACCCGTGTCCTCGGGATGGGAAAGGACCGGCACGCCGAACGCACGGGCGTACTCGAGCGCGAGGCGCATCAGCATGGAGGAGCGCACCGCCCTCCCGGCGTCGCTCACCGCGATCGCGCCCGCGTCCACCACCTCGCCGAACTCGGTGAGCTGCTCCCCCTTCCGCCCCGCCGAGACCGCCGCGACCGGCAGGACCCTGGCGCCCCGCGCCCGCCTCCCCGCGGCGACGACGAACCCCACCGAGGCGGGATCGTCCACCACCGGGTCCGTATCGGGCATGGCGCACACCGTGGTGTATCCTCCGGCCGCCGCTGCCAGCGCACCCGTCGCGATCGTCTCGCGGTGCTCCCAGCCCGGCTCGCACAGGTGCGCATGGGGATCGACGAACCCCGGAGCCACCACCAGCCCACGCGCGTCCAAAACCTCGGCGCTGTCCGGTGCCAGACTCGGCCCGACGTGGACAATGCGCCCCTCGTCCACGAGCAGGTCCGCCGCCGCATCGGTCCCGGCGGCCGGATCGATCACCCGCCCGCCCCGGATCAGGAGCCGCTTCACCCC
>VXMI01000013.1 GCA_009841165.1 Gemmatimonadota bacterium
TTTTTTCATGCCCCCCCCCCCCCCCGCACCCCCCGCGGCACGCGCGGGGCCCTGCTCATTTTGTTAAACCCACCCCGGGGGGGGGGGCGCGGGGCCGGGGGCGGGGCTCCTACCAGCTCCCCTACGACCCCGAAACCGGGATGAACGGCATCCCCCTGGCGACCCAGGGCTACATCCAGATCATCGACCTGTCGGACCCGGAGGCGCCGGAGATGGTCGCGCGCTACGAGGTCCCCGAATACGGTACGCACAACATCTGGGTCGAGGACGACATCCTCTACCAGGCCTACTACGAGGGGGGCGTTCGCATGGTCGACGTGTCGGGCGAACTGATGGGCAATCTGTACACCCAGGGCCGCGAAATCGCCGTCTTCAAAGCGTACGACCCGATTGGTTATGTTCCCAACTCGCCGATGGCCTGGAGCGCGATGCCCTTCAAGGGCCGCATCTTCTTTTCGGACACCAATTCGGGGTTGTGGTCGGCGAGGCTGGTGCCGCGGAGCAGGCCGGTGAGCTGAGGGTTGCGGGCGGGCTGCCGAGCGCGGGCAGCCCACGCAGGACGGGGCAGAGTGAGAAGCGGGGCTGCGGGCCGTCGTTGGCCGGCGGGACAACCATCAACCGGAAACCCAATTGGAACCCTCCTACCTTGTGGGAATCGCGGCGGGCGCCGCCGTGGTCCTGGTGACCCTCTTTGTTCTCGTCAGAATGTTCTTCGGTGCGGGCCGGTGGTTCGGGCCCCGCAACATCGACATGTCGCTCGACGCCGGCGTTCGGCACCTGCTCGACGCGTTCCTGACCGAGTTCGCCCGGCGCCTCGGGTGGGACCGGCAGTCGAGCGAGCGACTCCGGGCCGCCGGCGAAGAGGTGCTCATGACGCTGGCGGAGAAGGACGGCCACGAAGTCAGGGGGCTTCGGCGGCTGCGCGTTTCGGCGCGAGCGGAGAAGGGAGCCGCCGTCCTGGAGTTCCTGGCCTCGCCGCAGGGCACGAACTACGAGGAGCAGCTGAAAGTGCTCGAGAAGCACGCCGTCCCGGCCACCGAGCAGGACCTGTCGCTGCGCCTGCTCGACCACTACGCGTCGTCGGTGCGCCACCGCCACTACCACCTCAACGACCTGCTGACGGTGAAGGTGGCGGGATCGCGGTAGGTGCGGGTGGGACTAGCTGTTACCCGGCCCGAGGCGGGGGACCTCGGCGTCCGCTTCCTCTTCGCGGGGGCCGAACTTGACCAGCAGCCCGCCGGCGATCGAGGTCACGATCCAGACCAGGAATGCCCCAGTGAACATCTCGTCCACCGGGATCACATCGAGCGCCGCGCCGCCAACGAAAACCCCGAACCACAACGCGAAGTTCTGAAGCTGGAAATCCAGTTGCGTCCCCCGCTTCATGCTCTGCACCGCTCTGACGATCAGGTACATGACGGCCGCACCGAAGGCTGGTATTCCAATCGCCTCGGGAAGCGCGGTAATGAACCCCATCGCGGTCCCCACCGCGCCGCTTGCCACGATCCACCCCGTCGACGGGGATTTCGACTTCTTCACCGGCAGTTCGGGCTTCTGTTCCTCCACCTGCACCGCCGGCACGGGCGCGGGCGCCTCACCCGCCATCACCTCCTCGATCGCAGCCTCCGTCGCCGCCGGGTCGATCCCCGCCTCCGAAGCGATCCGCCGCAGCTCTTCGACCGTCAGCACGTCGCCCCCCGCGTCAATCTCGGCCGCGCGCTTCAGAATCAGCGTAACCTGCGAAGCGGATATGCGTGCCGGTGAATCACTCATGAGTCGTCTCCCGCGGGGCCTGGGCGGATCGCGCGCAAATCTCGAACCAACAGGTCCCACTCGCAACCCGTACAACCCGCGCAGAAACAAGCCCGTCGTCCTCGTCACGGGAGCCAGCGGCTACGTCGGCGGCCGTCTGGTTGCGGCGCTGGAGGAAGGGGGAACGCGCGTTCGCTGCATCGCCCGCACGCCTGGCTACCTCGCCGGTCGCTTCTCGCCCGCGACCGGGATCGTCCGGGGCGATGTGCTCGACCCCGATTCGCTTCTCTCGGCGCTGGAAGGAGTCCACACGGCGTACTACCTCGTCCACTCGATGGGGTCGGGCGCCGACTTCGAGGAACAGGACCGCGTCGGCGCGCGCAACTTCGCCCGTGCGGCCCGGCGGCGTGGCGTGCGGCGCGTGATCTACCTGGGCGGCCTGGGCGGCGACGACCGGCTCTCGCCCCACCTGGCGAGCCGCCGGGAGGTGGGAGAGATCCTGGCGGTGGAGGGGCCGCCCACCGTCGAGTTCCGCGCGTCGATCATCATCGGGTCGGGGTCGCTCTCGTTCGAGCTGGTGCGCCACCTGGTCAACAAGCTCCCCGTGATGGTGACGCCGCGCTGGGTGCGCGCCACGGCTCAGCCGATTTCCATCGACGATGTTGTGACCTATCTCCTCCTGGCCCTCGACCTGGAGGAGGACGGAAGCGCGGTGTTCGAGATAGGAGGACCGCAGCGCCTCTCCTACGGACAACTCATGCAGGAATACGCCCGCCAGGTCGGCGTGAGGCGTCTCATGATCCCGGTTCCGTTCCTCACGCCCCGGGTTTCCGGCCTGTGGCTGGGGCTTGTGACGCCCCTCTACGCGCGGACGGGCAGGAAGCTGATCGACAGCCTGCGCAACGATACGGTGGTGCGTGATCCGTCGGCCTCGGAGCGCTTTCCGGTGCGGCCGCTGGGGGTCGGCGATGCAATTGCGGCGGCCCTGCGCGAGGAGGACCGCGCAATGGCCCGCACGCGGTGGAGCGACGCCGTCTCCTCGGGTGGCACGACGCCGACGTGGGGCAGCCGGCGCTTCGGCTCGCGAGTCGTGGATCGGCAGCAGGCGGTCGCGCGAGCGGAGCCGGACCGTGCCTTCGGGCCCATCCAGCGCATCGGGGGTACGCAGGGATGGTACTTCGCCACCTGGCTGTGGGCGCTGCGAGGCGGGATCGACCTGCTGCTCGGCGGGGTCGGCATGCGGCGCGGGCGCCGGCATCCGGTCGAGTTGCGCCCCGGCGACCCGCTCGACTTCTGGCGCGTCGAAGCCTTTGAGGCGGGCCGGCTGCTACGTCTGCGCGCCGAGATGAAGCTGCCGGGGCGCGCCTGGCTTCAGTTCGAGGTCGAACCCGCTGACGGCGGCTGCCGGATCACCCAGACAGCGGTCTTCGATCCGCTTGGACTGGGAGGATTGCTGTACTGGTACGGGCTCTACCCCGTGCACTGGCTCATCTTCCGCGGGATGCTGCGGGGGATCGTGCGTCGGGCCGAGGATCCGTCACACTCGCGGTCCCCGGCCAGGCCTCCCGCTGGAGCTTGAGATTCTCGGGTTACGGAGCTTGCCGTTCAGGTGCTTTCCCTTGAAATTCTCCCCGAACAAGGGGTCCTGGCAGGAGACGATACTTGAGCGACTTGCCCGAACGCGTATCCGCATCGCAGGTCACGCTGATTCTTCAGCGGGCGGCAGAGATCGATGCACGTGGCGACTCCCTGACCGTCGAGGAGTTGAAGCGGATCGCGGCCGAGGCGGGCATTGATCCCGAGGCGACTGACGCCGCGATTCGGGAAGTCGTAGCCGCGGAAGAAGAAGCTGTGCCCGTCCTGGCGGAGGAAGAGGCAGGCACCTCCGTGCCGGCGGTGGCGGGCCCGTCCAAAGTCCCCGCAAAGGCCTCGCAATCCCCTTCTCCGGGCCGCATCCTCGCCGGGACAGCCGTGGGAGCCGCGATGGGATTCGTCGGTGCCGCGATGGGAGGCTTCGGGACGCTTTCT
Organism: Gemmatimonadota bacterium; assembly: GCA_009841165.1. Classification (GTDB taxonomy): domain Bacteria; phylum Gemmatimonadota; class Gemmatimonadetes; order Longimicrobiales; family Gaopeijiaceae; genus Bin94. Next base: position 3,781 of record VXMI01000013.1, read on the forward strand.
CCGGTCTTCGGCGCCCCGGGCGTGGGCCTCGCTGCATTCGGAGGTACCCTTCTGTACCTGCTCCTGAGGGCGGTGCAGAGCATGAAGCGGGGAGCCCAACTCGATTTCCAGCTTCAGAACTTCGCGGTGTGGTTCGGGATGGGGTTTGCTGGACAAGTCATAGGGTTCTACCCCTCGGGTGCAGTCTTCGTCATCGCGCTGATGTTCTGGATCGTGACCTCTGTCGTCGGGGGCCTGCTGGTGAACTTCGGGCCCCGCGAGGAGGACCCCGAAGGGGACATGCCCCGGATCGGGTCGGGAGGGCAGTAGCGCGGGACGTTTCGCCGGCCCTACGATCCCCCCGTCCCCAGGGCCCTCGCCAGAAACTCGACCGCGCGCGGGATGGCCTCGTCGAGCCCGAGAACGTCGTGCCCGCCGCCCTCGTAGATGAACGCCTCGAAGTCGGGCGCGCCTCGTCCCAGGGCTTCCATCCGCTCGATCAGCGCTCTCGCCTGCGACACCGAGACGGTCAGGTCGATGGTGCCGTGGTGCAGTTGCACCGAAGGCAGGTCGGCCGCCCATAGCGCGGACGAGCGGCGGACCAGCTCGAGCCGCGTCTCGGAGCGGGTCAGGTCACCGCGGATGTAGGGCTGCACGACGGTCGAGTCGAGGTGCGCGACGCCGGTCAACCGGCGTGGCATGCGCAGGGCGGCCTCGCGCACGATCTCGCGAACCCAGTCGTCGAAGAAATAGGTCGGGCCGAAGAAGGTGACGATCCGGGCGATCCGTTCGTCGCGGACACCGGCCAGGAGCGCGACCCCGCCACCCCGACTGCCGCCGAACAGGTTGATGGAGTCCGGTCTCGCCTCGGGCGTTGTCTCGATGGTCACATTCAGCAGAGCCAGCGCGTCGTCCACGTCGTAATTCCAGTGGCTGGACTGGCCTTCCGAGACCCAGGTGCTGTCGCCGTACTCCAGCGGCTCGCTCCGAAACGACGGAATCACATACACGAACCGGTCGCGAAGATTCCCGAGCGCGATCGCCGCGATGATGATGTCGCCGATCGACACGCCGTTCTCGCCCCCGTGCAGGTAGGCCAGAATGGGCAGGCTCCGCTCCTCCGCCCCATCCGGCACGATGATCGCGCCGTAGTGCCGCGACCCCCCCACGGTGTGGGACACGATTCGCAGCCTGGTGGGCGTCCCCAACAGATCCAGCGGCTCCTCGAGCTCCACGCGCGCACCGACCGCCGACACGTTCCGGGCGGCCCAGTCCGCGCGTACCGTTCCCATCTCCGCATCGGTCGCAGGCATGAAGAGCGTATCGAGTTCGGCCTCGAGGTCGAGGGAAACCGCCGTTGCGGTGGCGGTCGCCTCGACCGCGGTGAGAGCGAGGGTCTGGTTGCCGGATTCGGGTCCGAGGGTCCAGGCCGTGGCCGCCCGCCCGTCGCTGTCGGTGGTGGCCGAGGCGGGGTCGGCCGTCCCGTGTCCCGCGCCGGGTGCGAAGGCGACGCTCTGTCCGGCCATGGCCTCGCCGTGCTGGTCCAGGACCCGGACGACGATGGCGTCCACCAGCGAGAGTCCCTGGACGGCGCGCTGGCCGTCGCCCGACACCATCTGGAGCGTCGTCGGAGTGGGAGGATCGGGTGGTGCCTCGATCAGCCTGACGGCCTCGTCGCAGGCGGCGAGGGCGGCGAGGGCGGCGAGGGTCAGGAGGGTCCACATGGCGAACGGTGGACGGCGAAAAAGGCTTGGGCGCATGTCGGGACACGGTGCGGGGATGGGGCGTGGGCTACGCCGCAGGTCGACAACAACGATGGCGGCGCAACCGGCGGCGGATCAATAGCGTGTCAGTTGCACGCCGCGATCTACCCGATCACGGAAGCCACGGGGATGCGTCGCTCGCGGATCGGGTGTCCCTGCAAGTCGGCAGCACTTTGGACAGGAATCGCGACGCCTGGCAATCCTGCACGACGCGTCGCGACGCAACTTCGAGGCATCTTGTCTCGAGTTCCGCGGGGATTGGCCGTCGATTCAACCTCGTCCAAGCGCTCACCCGGGTCCCACCCGCTCTGCTGGACCGAGCCGGGAAACCGCCGCACCTTGAAGTCCGGTCACCACAGACGCGCCAAGCGCCCGAGAGAGACGCCGCATGCCCAACCTCAATCTCATCCCCCACCCGCTCACCGGCACGCCGTTCCTGACCAACGGACTGTACCGCTACAGCCGCCATCCGAACTACTTCGGAGGTGCGACGTGACCGGCGCAGGGGAGGGGTATCCGAGCCGCCGCGCCTTCCTCGCCTCGGCCGCCAGCATCGCTCTCGCGGGCGTGGGAACAGGCTGCACCCGACCAGCCTCGGAGCCCGCCCGGACCCGATCCGACCTCTTCGTTGTCAACATGCTCGGCGGCATCCGGGACCCGAATGTCCCGAGGTCGGGAGGGCCGTCCGGAGCCCTGGTAGGTGAACAGCGCACCTCGCTCGACGACCGGGCGCTCGCCGACGCACTCGCCTCCGGCACCGTGGCTGTCAACACCACGATCGGCTACGTCGCAGGCCCTCGGGAGCCGTTCGAGAGCTCGGTCGCCGACATCGCACGCTGGAACCGCATTATCCGCGCACACTCCGAAGCGCTCCTCAAGGTCTGGGCGGCCAGCGACATCGAGCGCGCGGCACGCGACGGCAAGGTCGGGATGATCCAGGGCTTCCAGAACGCCGCGATGATGGGTGACGACGCAGGCCGTGTCGGCGTCTTTGCCGGACTGGGCGTGAAGATCATCCAGCTCACCTACAACGTCGCCAACCAAATCGGACACGGCTCGATGGTGCCGGAGAACGGCGGCCTAACCGAGTTCGGGCGGGACGTGGTGGCCGAGCTGAATGCCACGAAAACGCTCGTCGACCTGAGCCACAGCGGCGAGCAAACCTGCTTGGACGCCATCGAAGCGTCCACCGAACCCATCGCGATCACGCACACCGGCTGCCGGGCGGTTACCGACCTGCCGCGCAACAAGACGGACCAGGAACTGCGCCTCGTCGCCGAGGGCGGCGGGATCGTCGGGATCTACTTCATGCCATTCCTCGCGGTCGACGGCATGGCCGTGGCGGACGACGTGGTGGAGCACATCGAGCACGCTGTTCAGGTGTGCGGAGAGGACCACGTCGGAATCGGGACCGACGGAGGGACGACCGCCCACGACGACATGGAAGCAGCCTACGAAGCGGCGCGCCGGGACGTCGAGGCACGCCGCGCGGCTGGGATCGGCGCTGCGGGCGAACGCGCCGGAGTCGTGCCCTTCATTCCCGACCTGCAGGGCCCGGACCAGTTCCGCAAGCTCGCCGACATGCTCCGGGACCGCGGGCACACGGCCGAGCGCGTGGAGAAGATCCTGGGGCTCAACGCGCTTCGCGTAATGAAGGGAGTGTGGGGAAGCTAGCAGGCCGCGCAAAGTGCAGCGGCAGTCATCCGGCGTGCGCGTTGATTGCGATCAGACGCTGACAAAATAGCGATCAGACGTCCACAGAATAACGATCAGACGCTCTTCCAATAACGATTGGACGCTCTTCCAATAACGATTGGACGCTGATTTCGATTGAGAATCAGCCGCCAGTTTGAAATGCCGCTCAGTATCCGAGGGTGACGCCACATCCCGAACGCATCCGCAGCCGTCGACGCACCCGCTCGACCCGCCGGCGGTTCACTCCGAAATCGAACAGTCCCACCCGGGAAACCGACTGGACATGTACGACGCCCTCGGCCGGCGAGAGCCGGGAACTCGAGGTCATCGCGGAACCCGAGCAGCCTGCGGCAGACCGCGTGCAGGTACTCATCGGTGACCGTCTTCGCCTCGGTGCGAGGCAAGGCACCGACAACTCGCTCCAGGCGGCGCAGGAGCCGGGTGGCGTCTTCCGATATGGGTAACGGTGCGACCCGGTGGATCCACCACGCACCGGCGCGGCTGCTGACGTAGGCCGGGACCAGACGTCGAAACGAACGGACCTCCGCGTCCGTCCGCGGCATTGCTCCCAGGTTCAAGCCGCCGGGCGCCCTCCCCTCCGCGACGCGAGCACCTTTCCGGGCAGCGTCAACAGGATCTCGCCGTCCTCGACCACGAATTCGCCGTTGATCAGCACATGGTCGATCCCCGTGGAGTGCTGGTGGGGGTCCACGAAGGTGGCCTGGTCCGCGATCGTCTCGAGGTCGAACACCACGAGGTCGGCCCAGTTGCCCTCGCGGATCTCGCCCCGATCGGCTAGGCCCATGATGAGCGCCGGGAGCGATGTCTGCGCACGGATGGCGGATTCGAGGGAAAGAGCGCCGACGGTCAGCGCGTAGTGCCGGATCTTGCGAGGAAAGGTGCCGTAGAAGCGCGGGTGGACGGGACCGTCGCCGGGCCAGCCGATGCCTCCGTCCGAGGCCGTGGCGACCCACGGCTGCGCGGCATAGTTCTCCACGTCGATCTCGGACATCGAGAACCCGCGCATCCGCCCGCCACCGCGTCGATCGCGGTCACCTTCCATCTGCAGCGCGATGGCCGTCTCCACCGGGTCCTCGCCGCGCAGGTCGGCCACCTCCTGAAGGTTCATGCCGACGTAGTCCGTGATGGGATGGTCGAAGATCACGACGCGGTCGGTCCCTCCGCGCCGTCCGATCTCGTGCAGGATGTCGGTGCGGATCCGCGCCGCCGTTTCGGGATCCTGCAACCTCATCTCCAGCATATCAGCCGGCGGGCGCCTGTCCCGGGGGCTGTCAGCATCCGGATCGCTAAGCGCCCACCGCGGCACCAGCACGGTGTTGCCGTCGGAGCCGCTGGTGGGGTAGGGGTACTGGTCCGCCCACACCCGCACCCCCTCGTCGCGAGCCCGCTGGATCAGCTGGATCGCCGACGCGCTCGACCCCCAGTACGCCACACCCTTGGCCTTGATATGCGAGGCCACGACCCGCACCCCCGTGCGGCGCCCGATCTCGATCGTCTCCATGACCGCGTCCTGCAGCGTGGGCGGGCGCCCCTCGTGCTGGCTGGGCAGGTACCACATCGGGTCCGCGCCCTCGGCCCGCTCATGCGAGATGTAGACGCCGTCGTAAGGAACCAGCTCGGCGGCCAGAGCGGCGACCTCGTCGGTCGTGCTCCAGCGGCCCGGCGCGTACTCGAGCCCCGCCGAGAGCCCGACGGCACCCTCCTCCAGCGCCTGGCGAACGAGCGCCGCCATCCGCGCCGTCTCCTCCGCCGTGGAGGGGCGCAGATAGTCATACCCCATCACCCTCTCCCGCACGGTTCCGTGACCCACCATCAGCATGACATTCGGGCCCACGCCCTGTCGTTCGAGCGTGGCGCGCTGGTCGGCGACCGGCCACGGCGAGCGCCCGTCCTGGTTGACCACAACGGTGGTGACGCCCTGCGAGACCACGTTGGGCGCCGACTTGCGGTGGGTGGAGTCGTTGCGGATGGACCGCCCGGACCGCCCGCTGCCTCCGTCGTCCGCGTGCGAATGGATGTCGATGAAGCCGGGCGACACGTAGCGGCCGCTGGCGTCGATCACGCGATCGGCAGTGGCGCCGGCGAGGTCGCCGAGGACTGCGATCCGGCCCTCGCGCACGCCGATGTCCGCGCGGAACCATGGATTGCCGGTGCCGTCGAGGACGCGTCCGCCGCGGACAAGCAGATCGAAGTGGCGGGCGTCCTGCGCGGAGAGGGGAGCGTTGAAGCCGGTCGGCGACGAGAGGGCCGCGGATAGGCCCAGGGCGGCGGCCAGGGTGAGCGAGGCGGTGCGGGCGGACCCCGCGAACAGTCGAGGATTGCGCATGAGCATTTCGGGATCCGGAGGGGTGCGGCGACAGGAGTTGCTGGAGCCCATTGTAAGGCTGGCAGAGTTCGCTTGCGAATTCACCGGCCCACAATTGCTTCCCCGGTCCTGATCCCGCCAGCCGGTCCCACCGTGCAGCGGCGCTACAGCGCGAAATCCTCCGCCACTGCATGCATCGTCGCGGCCGCCGACAGCACCACCCCGGGCACGCCCGCCCCCGGGTGGGTCCCGGCGCCGACCAGATAGAGCCCGTCGACCTCCTCGCTGCGGTTGTGCGGGCGGAACCACGCGGTCTGGGTCAGCCGCGGCTCGATTCCGAAAGCGTTGCCGAGCGTGGCGTTGTATTGAATCGCGAAATCGTCGGGGGTGAAGACGTGCTGCACCTCGATGGCCGCGCGCAGACCCTCGAGCCCCCATGCCTCGAGTGCCGCGATCACCCGGTCCGTCATCGGGCCGGCCTCCCGCTCCCAGTCGATCCCGGAGGCCGCGTTCGGCACCGGGACGAGAACGTAGATGCTCTCGCAGCCCGGCGGCGCCATCGACGGCTCGCTCCGGCTGGGCACATGCAGGTACATGCTGAAGTCTGACGCGAGAACCTTGCGGTCGAAGATGTCGCGCACGAGTCCCCTGTAGCGGCGTCCCAGGATGATCGTGTGGTGGGACAGCCGGGGGTACTTCCGCCGCACGCCCAGGTAGAGCAGGAAGCAGCTCATCGACTGGGCCACCTTCCGCAGGCGGCGGTCCGTCCAGCGGCGGCGCCTCACCGCGCCGAGGAGCGTGCCGTAGGTGTGTCCGACATCGGCGTTGCTCACGACGATGTCGGCGGGGAGGAACGCCTCCACACCGTCGCCGCCGCGCCCGTTGGTGCTCGCGACACGGACGCCCGCCACCCGGGCGCGTCGCCCGCTGCCCTCCGCCACCTCGATGCCTCGGGCCGGTGTATCGACCCGCACCTTGCCGCCGATGTCCCGGAAGAGCGCCGCCAACCCCTCGACGAGGCTGTGCATGCCGCCCCGCGCGTACCACACCCCGCCCTCCTTCTCGAGGTACGGGATCATGAGGAAGATCGAAGGCGCTCGGAACGGGCTCCCCCCGAGAAAGAGCGGATGGAACGAGTACATGAAGCGGTGGCGCCAGTCGCGGAAGTGACGGCCGACGTACCGTGCCACGGGCTCCCACGCGCTGAGGCGCACGACACGGGGGGCGAAGGCCGCCATCCTGCCCAGCGAATCGAAGGGGCGGGCGCCCAGCCCCTCGGTGATCACTGCCTCGTAGATGGGCCGCAGCTTCGCGAAGAACGCCTCGAGCCTTTCGGCATCGGACGGATCGAACCGCGCCATTGCGGCCTTCATGCGATCCAGGTCCGACGTGTAGTCCAGGTGGGTGCCGTCGTGGAACCAGACCCGGTAGAAGGGGTCGAGGGCCACCAGCGAGACGTAGTCGTCGAGGCGCCGTCCGGCCGCCCGGAACACGCCGTCAAGGAGCGCGGGTGCCGTGATCAGGCTCGGGCCGGTGTCGAAGGTGTAGCCCGAGTCGCGGATTCGGCCCGCCCGCCCGCCGAGTTGCCCGCGCTGCTCGATCAGCGTGGTGGCTACGCCGGCCGCCTGCAGCCGGACCGCCGCCGCCAGACCGCCGAAGCCGCTTCCGATGACGACGGCGCGGAGGGGGCGACCTGGGGACTGCCGTCGCTGCCGGTCATCGCGCACCGGCGAACTCCGGATGCCCGGGCACCCGCGCCAGGCGCCCGAGTCCCTGCCTTCCGAGGATGATCTTCGCCCGCAGCGTCGTGTACGCGCGCCGGTTGAGGTTGTCGTAGCCGTTGGCGCGCACCCGGTCGTGGATGCCCCGGTACACCTGTGCCGCCACCGCGACCGGCCGCCGGAAGCGGGCCGGCAGGAAGGGCATGCCTTCGTAGGCCGCGGCGTACGCGGAGTCCGCCCTGGCCATGAGCTCCTCCAGCAGCGCGACGTACCCGCGAGCCACCCGGCCACCCCCCTGCACCCGCGTCTTCATCGCCAGCAGCGACTCGGCCGTTACGCCATGGAACGCCATGCGGTCCGCGGGCAGATAGATCCGCCCCACCTCCAGGTCCTCGCCCACGTCCCGCACGATGTTGGTCAGCTGCATGGCGTGACCGAGATCGTGCGCGCGCTCCAGGACCCACGGATCGCACACTCCGAACGCCTGCGTCAGCCACGCGCCCACGACCGAAGCGACCCGGTGGGTGTAGCGCCGGAGGTCGTGCATCGAGGGGTAGCCGTGCGGCTCCACGTCCATGCGCACGCCTTCGATCAGCTCTGAAGCCAGACCGAAGGGGATCCGCATCTCCGCCATCCTGCCCATCACCACATCCGCCAGCGGGATGCCCGTGGCATGCCCCCCGTACGCGGAACGGGCGATCTCCGCCCAGGCGTCGAGGGTTTCGTGAAGCCGCACGGCCGGTTCACCGCCCTTATCCACCAGGTCGTCGGTGAAGCGGCAGAAGGTATAGATCTCGCGCACCATCCTCCGCTCCTCTGGAGGGAACAGCGCCGACGCGAACGAAAAGCTGCGGCTGTTGCGGGCGAAGAAGCGTCCCCACTGCGACGGGGGTCCGAGGGCCAGCGCGCGGGTCGCGATCCGTGACACCGTCGTGGCCGCCACCACCCTCGGCCGCTCCGGCAATACGGCGGGCACGGTCACACCGACACCGCTTCCGGCCCGGGCAGCGTCGCCGCAACGATCGATCCAGCCGGTCACGATGTCGACTAGTGCCCCTGCCGATCCGGCGCCGTGCAACCGCTCCAGCAGCGCCGATCCCCGCTCCTCCAAGCGCTCCATCGCCAGCTCGGCCATCGACCGTCGTCCGGCCCCCGCACTTCCCGCGCGGAAGAACTCCGCCACGGCTTCTCCCGGCGTCCGATCGAACCAGGCTACGCCGCGCGAGCCCAGGACCGAAGTCCAGATCCGGTTGTTGAAGTCCTGAAGCTTCGCCTTGCCCGTATCGTCCGCAGGACAGTAGTCGAGGAAGTCGTCGACCAGCTGATAGAAGGCCCCCAGTTCGATTCCGACTTCGCGGAAAGTGTCCGGAAGGACGGGAGCGCCACCGGCCGCCGCCGCGTCGCCGGTCCAGCCCGGCAACGCTGCCGCCGCGCCGAACAGGGCACCGCTCTTGGCGCGCACCACCTCTTCGTAGATCGCCCCCGGATCCTCCGAGGCGCCCAGTTGCCCCTGCATCCTCTCGCCCCGGACCGTCACCTCCACCGCCTGCATGAAGTCGGCGAGGAATCCATCCGACCGGGTCAGGCCCGCGACCCGGTACGACCCGGTCAGATACAGGTCCCCCCGGAGCAGCGCCGCGCCCGGACCCTCGCGGGCCAGCACCGTGGCCGCGTTGCGCCGCCCGAATCCGCTGTCGAGCACGTCGTCGTGGTGAAGTGAGGCCTCGTGAGCCATCTGGACCGCGAGACAACCGAACCAGAATCGGTCGCCGAGCGATTCACGCCGATCGGCGGACGCGAGGGAAAACGCGGTGAGCGGACGAAGGAGCTTCCCCCTCACAGGCGGAATTGCCACTCCCAGCCTCGCCGCCGAAGCGGCTCCCCGGCCGAGCCCCGTTCTCACGAGTCCGGCCCCCATCATCGAGCCCTTGCCGCCCACCACGTTGTTCCCTCATGTGCCATCCCGCGCGGATCTGTTGTGATGAATGAACTTACGGGATCCAGCGGGCGATTTCCCGCCGTTCGGTTCCCGCCGAGTTGATTTCAGCCCCGCGCCCTCCGGCGGCTCCTGATTGCCTGCCTGAGTTGGGCCTCGTCCGGCTGCTGATAGCAGCGCAGCACCGTCTTGGCGTTCTTCCAGCCTCCGAGTTCGCAGAGCACCTTGAGGGGTAGGTCCATGAGATCGGACGCGAACTTCCGCCTCAGCGAATGCCAGCCCCTGCCCCGCTTCGGCTCCAGTCGCGCAAGACGTTCGGCCTTCTTCCACCAGAAACGGGCCTGCGTGAAGCCCGCGCACTCCAACGGATTCCTAGTCGCGGGCAGTACCGGCGCATCCGCGCCTGCGGGGCTTTGCCTTCGCGCCTCCTCAAGGGCTTCCACGGCTTCGGGCGTCAAGGGCGTCGTGTGCTCGTAGCCCGTCTTCTCGTGCTGCGCCCGCCAGCGGATGGTCTCCCCGCCGAGGTCCACATCGGACCACAGCAGGTTGCGAATCGCGCCGATCCGGTGCCCGGTCTCGTGCGCGAGCACGAGCGCGACGTGGAACCTCCAGTCGAACTGCCGCGAGACCCGCAGCAGCGCTTGGTACTCCTCCTCGGTGAGAACAACCCGGTTGGGGTTCTTCTCGACGGGCTTCCGGAGGCCCTTGAGCGGGTTCCTATCCAGCAGCAGGCGACCGTGCTCGTCTCTCGACCTAGCCGCCCAGTTCAGCACCGCCATGAGGAACGTGAGGTCCCATTCGATCATCCGGTTG
>VXMI01000117.1 GCA_009841165.1 Gemmatimonadota bacterium
GTCCACGTGGCGGTGGGCGGGCAGGGGGCGGAGGCTGGCGGCACGGAGCCCGCCCACCGCCACGTGGACCTCGCCATGCTCGCGAAGATCCGCGAGGAGGGGCTGCAACGCTCGCAGCTGCCGAACACCCTGTCCTACATGACCGACGTGGTCGGCGCGCGGCTCACCAACTCGGCCGCGATGGACCGGGCGCAGGAGTGGGCGCTGGACGAAATGAAGCGGATCGGCCTCGAGAACACCCACCGCGAGCCCTTCATGAACTACGGCGCGAGCTGGGACAACGAGTACGTGTCGGTCCACATGATGGAGCCGGACTACCAGCCCCTGGTCGCCTACCCGATCGCGCACACGCCGGGAACGGACGGCAGGCAGCGCCTGGACGTGGTGCTCGCCGACGTTCGCACCCGCGATCAGCTGGAGCCGCTGCGCGGCAGGCTGCGCGGCCTCGCTGTCCTGTCGACGCCGCCGCCGGTCGTCAACCTGCAGCGTTTCGCCACCGGCACACCCCGCCGCACCGACGAGGAGATGCGCGCGCTCGAAGAGGACGTGATCCCGCCGCCGACCGGTCCCCGCCCGCTGGCGAACCCGCGGGTGCTCACCGCCGCCGAACGGCTGGCGTTCTACGTGGAGGAAGGGGTCGCGCTGGTCCTCGAATCCAACAGCGGCTGGCCCGGGGCGGTGCGCGGGTTCGCGCGGCCGGGGGCGAAGGTCGACCGCTGGGACCGGGACGCGACACTGTCATCGGTCCCGATCATCGCGGTCACGCCCGAGCACTACAACCGCATGTACAGGATCCTGAAACGCGGCATCCCCGTCACCGTCGAGGCCGAGGTGCGCAACGTGCACGGCGCCGGGGCCAGCGAGGCCACCAACGTCCTCGGCGAGATCCCCGGCACCGACCTCGCGCACGAAGTCGTCATGCTGGGCGCGCACTTCGACACCTGGCACGCCAGCCCGAACGCCAGCGACAACACGTCGGGCACGGCGGTCATGCTGGAGGCGATGCGTATCCTGAAGGCGGTCGGCGCCCGGCCGCGCCGGACGATCCGCGTCGCGCTCTGGTCCGGCGAGGAGCAGGGCATCTTCGGTTCGACCGCGTATGTGGTGAAGCACTTCGGCAGCCCGGGCGGCGAAGTGGGGCCCGGCGGCGCCGACGGGCCCGGCGGCATACCCGGCACCACGCCCGCCTACGACGACTTCTCCGTCTACTTCAACCAGGACTACGGACCCGGCCAGTACCGGGGAATCTGGCTGCAGGGCAACGAGCATGTACGCCCGCTGTTCGCATCCTGGATGGAACCCCTGCGCGACCTCGGAATGACCACGATTTCGCCACGCAGCGTCGGCTCGACGGACCACATTCCCTTCGATCGCGCAGGCTTGCCGGGCTTCCAGTTCCTGCAGGCGCGCGTGGGGGGCACGGGCGGGCACACCAACCTCGACTTCTATGACACCCTGCCCATTGACGACCTTGTCAAGAACGCCGTCATTGTGGCGTCGTTCGTCTACAACGCGGCGATGGACGACGTGAAGGTGCCGAGAAAGAACCCGCAACCCTGAGATCCACGGACGGCCAGCCATGAGCCATTCGCACCGCACCCGGATCGCCCGCACCATCGAGATCTTCGAGGCGTCGCGGCGCCCGCTGTTCATGGTGCTCGACGGGATCGCGCAGGAGGACTTCGACTGGAACCCGGCACCCGGATCGCGCGGGATCGGCAAGATGTGCCGTCACATGTACCGCGTCGACGTCTGGTTCCTGAAGCGGCTGGGGATCGAGCCCGTGATCAGCCACGACGCCCCGGGGCCGGTCGACGAGGTCGCCGGGCGGATGCGCACGATCCAGAAGCAGATTCTGGCGGAGGTGGAGGGATGTGAGAGCGACGCGGTCCTCATGGCCGAGCGGACCTCGCTCGACGGCAAGACCGGCGCCCGGCTGGGGGTGGATGTGGTGCACATCGCCCAGCACTATCTCTATCACCTGGCCCAGATGACCTACCTGCGGCGTATCCGCGACCGCGCCTGGGCGGCGCCCCTCGACGCGTGGGAGCACGCGACGCATGTGATCGGGGACATCGTGCTTGAGCGGGGCCGGTGACCCCGTCCCCTGTCATCGTCCCTGCTCGCCAGCCCCTCGATCTCCCGGCTCGGCCTGAGCAAGCCCTGACAGGCGCGCTTCGCATTCGTCCACGCCCTCCTCGACGCCGGCGGACCCGTACAGTTCCGCCGCCCAGCGCCACATGAGCCGCGCCCCCCGCACGTCGCCGAGTTCCTCCCGTAGCGCGGCCATGGGCCGAAGGGCGTTGGCGTGGTCCACCGGATGCGCCGTCCCGGCCCGGTCATACAGGTCAAGCGCCTCCTCGTAGCAGGTTCCCGCCGACTCGAGGCGACCCAGGCGATGGTTCACCTGGCCCAGGTGCCTCACGGCGTGAGCGAGCCGCAGTGGGTCTTCGGCCTCCCGAGCGACTGCAACCGACTCCTCGAACAAGGCCCGGGCCCTGTCCGTGTCGTCCAGGTCCAGCGCGACGTGACCGAGCTTCCCCAACGCGGCGGACAGCCCGCTTCTCGCACCCGCATGCTCGTACATCTCGCAGGCCCTGACGAGGTCCGCCTCGACCCCTGACATCACGGCCACCAGGGTCGCGTCGTCGGTTGGAGGGGATTCCAGCGCTTCGCGACGCGCCCGCCACGCCCTCGCGACAAGTGCCCGGGCGCGCTCGGTCCCGCCTTCAGCCGATTCGGAGCGTCGCGACATCGAGCGTCCGGGGTTCATGACCACTACCCTGCGGGGTTTTTCGACGGGTCCTTCGCTTCCTCTGCCTGCCCGGAAGCGATCAAGGCCTGCAGTTCCTCGACGTGCCGCACCAACGCATTGCGGCCTGCCTCGGTCAGCCGGTAGCGGGTCTGCGGACGGCGGCGCACGAAGCGCTTCCTCTCCTTCACGTAACCTCCCTCGACGAGCTTGGCCAGATGGGCGCTCAGGTTGCCGTTGGTGGTATTGACCGACCGCTGGAGGTCCGAGAAGGTGGCCCACTCCACCGACACCAACTCCGCGATGACCGCCAGGCGCACGCGGGAGAGCAGCAGATCATACATCGGCGCGCCGATTCCACAACACGAGGCCGGGCACGACGAGCCCGGCCAGCCAGCCGAGCGCAAGCGTTCCGGAGAACCAGGCCGGAACGAAGCCTGCCAAGGCGGACGCGGCGAGCAGCGCCAAACCACCCGCCATCAGGGGACGGCTCGCCTGAATACCGACGACGAGCAGAGCGATGCTGATGCTCCCGGTCCAGAACAACGACATCGCCCGGGCGGGAATCACCGTGTCCTGGGCGGTCAGGTTCAGGAGCAGCGCTACGGCCAAGGCCACGCCGAAGGTGATTCCGGCCTGGGAGTCGACCTGCGTCTCGCGCTCCGCGTTCTGACGACCTGCGGCCCAGACGGTGATGCCGATGGCAAGCAGCATCAGGGCGATATGAAAGTACGCATCGGGGGGCACCGGAAACCCCAGCGCCCGACCCTGATGAATCCCGTTGATGATCGCCGCGCACAGCCCCCACGTGACGAGAATGAGCGGCGGGATGTGTAGCGTCCGATCCGCCGCATGGAGAATCCTGTCGACTGCGGTGAGATCGTCGTGTGCGGTGGATTTGTTCACGGCGGGAACTCCCTTTCAGAGTATTGTCTGTAAAACAAACTAATCTGTAATGAAAGAATATCCTGCAATAGTGATGCTGTCAAGCAGGAGCCAAACGCGGAAGTGGGTTTCGATCCCTGGCTTCCTAGAAGAACGTGTCGCCCAGGAAATGCAGCCTCAGGACGGCATCGGGACCGCCCGCCCGGTCCCAGCGCAGGCCTCGGGCCACATCCAGCCGCATCATCCCGTCCATGAAGACGAGTCCCAGGCCCACCGCCTGGAAGTTCCGGCCCGAGGCCCTGGCCCAGTCACCGAATGCCGAGAGGCGCAGGAACGTTACCGGGCGTTGCAGATCGACCCTGGTCATGTGGATTCGTGATCCCCGCACCGACTCCGCGTGTCCGCGGAGCCAGCGGCCGCTGCCACCGATGCGCCAGAGGTCCGGCGGTGCCGGATCGCCCCAGACGCGTGCGGTTCCTGCCTGAATGCCCAGCGATAGCCGCGAGGGGAGAGGGATCAGCAGCGCCCCTTCCACAACGGCCCTGACATGGGGGTTGTCACCCGCCGATGCGCGGACGCTGGCGCGGCCACCCCCACCGAACGACCCCGACTCGAATCCGCCCCACCACGGTCTCCACGCCGCTGCACCGCCGACCCGGTTGCGCCTGGTGTCGGTCGCGATATCGGCGTCCTGCTCGGCGAAGAGACGGAGCGATAGCCAGTTCCTCTCGCCCGCGGGCGGCAGAAACCGGATCGCGGCTCCGTGCGACCAATGGAAGTCGGCCGGGTCCCCCGTGACGTAGATGCCGGGCCTGCCGGCGCCGCGCTCCCCCGGATGCCCGTCCCGCAGCGTCCGGTAGAAGGAGACGAGCATCCTGTGGCCGGGGTGGTTCCTCTGCACGGTGAGGTCGATGTCCGGCAACTCCAGACCCGCGGTGCCGACCCTCGCGGTCAAGGCCGCGCGTCCCCATCCGAAGTCGCGCCGCAGGCGGGTTCCCACCGACACGTGTTCCACGGGATTGTACCGCAGCAGCCTCAGCGTAGTGCCTGGGGGATCCAGCAGCCAGGGGCTCGGTGCCTCGGTGCGGTCGCCGCCTTCGCCGGTGCCGATCGACGCCAGTTCCGCGGCAATCCGCTCAAGGGTGGCGTCGTCCACCGCCCGGTCCCCTTCCCACAGGCTCGGGGGCAGCACGTCGCTGGTGGTGAGGGCATCCCGGTTCGCGGGCGTGATGGTAACCGTTTCATCGGGGTCGGCCGCCGCCAGTTCCGCACTGATGCTGTCTCCCTCCTGCTGCCACAGCCCCAGAGCTTCGGCGGCCGTGGCGGGTGTGCCGGGGATCGCTTCAGCGCCGCTTTCGCGAATTCCTTCGATTTCCAGCGTCCAGTCGATCGTTACCGGCACTGCTGGGGGGGCCACCCCGGAGGCGGTGACCTCTTCGGCTACTATGTGTCCCCGCCAGGTCACACCTCGGAGCAGCCAATGCCGCATCTCCCAGAACCCGTAGTCCGCGACGACTGTCGAGATATCCATCTCGAAGCGGGGAAACAGGTTGTTGAAGGCGCCGTTGACCAGTCGATCGAAGACGCCCGGACGCGTGGGAGTTGAATCCGCAGTGAGAGCGCTGTCCACGGGATTGTCTGGGCCGATGTCCACATGAAACCCCGGGCGCCACCGTCCTTCCGTCCTGAGTTGCCAGGAGATCTCACGGTCGACCGGCTTGGCCAGTCGATAGGCGACGCGCGCGAGGCCGAAGGACTCCGGGTCGATCCACATGATCGCGGACATCAGGCGGATGCTCGCGTACCGTGGTGTCACCGTCACCGCGACCGCCTGCCTGGTGCCGCCGCCGAGCAGCTGAACGGAGATGGTGTCGCCTGAACGGAACTGGTAGTGTCGCTCGGAACCGGGTTCGAGCGGGCTGAGCGTGGTGGTGTTCGGCAGGGTCGCCGGCGCGACGACCGAGTAGCCGAAGGTGAAGGGATCGACGAAGGGGTCGGTCGCGAATCGTTCGGTGCGCAGGCCGGGGAAGAACTGCCGATGGTCCGGGCCCATGGACGGATCCCGGAATCGCGCCCCCAGGACATGCACGACGCTGGGCTCATCCCTGGACCACCGGACGCGGGCCGCCCGCTCGCCGTGAAACCACGGCCGGTCGCGCCGAAAGGAGGGGAACTCCGCGCCCAACCGCTCCCGGATGACCGCGGTGTACGAGTCCAGGCTCTGTCGGGCGGTGTCGCGGGTCGCTTTCACCCCGAGCACGAGGCGCCGGGCGGTGTCGTCCAAGTAGGCGTCCCGTGTAGGACCGCTGGCGACTGTACCGGCGAGAACGGTGTCGGGCGTCTGTGCGGCGATCGTATTGGCCAGGGCGCCGGCCAGGACCAGTGCGCGCACCAACCTCGGCGTCAAGCGTCGTCCCCGTACCGATCGAAGAACGCGTCCGTTCCCGCGGGGAGCAGGAGGCTGTCCGCAATGGCCGCGATCTCTTCCGCCTCTTTCCACGCCTTCTCCAGGATCCAGAGCTCGCCTTCCAGGGCCCGCCTCTCCTGCTCTTCGTGCAGCGCCATTTCCAGCGCCAGCCTGGTCGAGTCGGGCATGCTCCTTATGTACCCCGAACGACCCCTCCAGTCCCGGTAGCCCAACCCGGCCACATGGGAGACGAAGCGACCGGGGTGACCTTCCGACTCGATTTCGTGCACGGCACGCTGTACCGCGAGCTTCGAGCCGCCCCATCCATTGAGGTGTGGTACGAGGGCAGCGGCCACCCGTTGCGCATGTTCACCCCGAAACCGGGCCCTTCGCATACCCCGGAGCACTTCGACGCTGAACCCGGGCCCATCGTCTTCAGGCATCAGCCGGACGGATCGCAGGTCGCGAAGGCTGAACTTCACGACTGGGCTGGCGGCGCCCGAACCGTCATCCTCCGATTCCGGACGGATCTTCGTGCGCGGGCGCAGGTATTCCCATGCCAGAGCCGGATAGACGCCGAAGCCAACTGCCGTGCCGACCACGACCGGGAGTGATACCAGGCCGGATGACCCGAGCATCACGCATCCTCCCATTGCACCGGCCCACGCCAGTTGCCTGCGAAGCCGCCTGCGGAATTGATCTCCGTAGCGCCAGGCCGCGAACTCCCCACGCGGTGGCTCCCCGATCCGGATGAGATCCAGTCCCTCGCGGTGCCGCGCGACCCCGATGTTCTCGGTGGTCGCCCGCGTCCGGGTATCCCGGAACAGGCGCTCGCAGTCTTCGACGGCCTCCCAGCGTTCCTCCAGCGGGGTCAGGTTCCAGCGCTGGCACCTGGTGCACACCACCCAGAGTCGACCCTTGGCGCCGTCGAAGGCGAGGCGGCGTCCGACCGGAAAGCTCTCCACAACCTCGTTGGAGCCGAGGGGCTTCTTGCAGAACATGCACGTCCGGTACATGCCGCCGAATCGCCCGCTAGCCGGCCATCTTCCGCAGTTGCGCGCTCCCCATCCCGATCGACAGCGCGATCCACATGGCCGCCAGCGGCGCAGTCGACATCGCCACCCAGGCCAGCGTCAGCCCCAGCGCGGCGAACATCCCGTCGATCCCCGCGCCGGCCGCGTCGCCAAAGCGGTACAGGAAGACGTCCACGACCGGCTTGGCCTTGTACTTCTCCGACGGGGTCACGACGCTGAAGAGCGTCTCCCGCGAGGGCCTGGAAATCGCGTAGCGGGTCGCGCGGTGGATGGCCTGGAAGATCAGCATCACCCCGTAGACGGGCCACACCGCCAGCACCGCGAAGCCGGCCAGAGTGACGAGCGGCAGCACCGCCAGCGTCCACCCCACGCCGACCTTCCGGATCAGGTGGGTGGTGATGAAGACCTGCGTGATCAGCGTCACGATCTGCGCCACGTAGTCGAACTGCGCAAAGCTCCCCACCAGCTGGCTGAAGGTGTCGGAGTCGTTGAGGATGATGTTCGCCTGGGTGAAGTAGATCATCGTGTTCGAGATGGCCATGAACACGACCCAGAGGCCGACCCCGAGCAGGTAGGGAGACATCAGGACGGCCTGCGCGCCCTCCCAGAAGGAGCCCCCGATTTCGCCGCCGTCGTCCGCCGCCGCCGAATTCCCGTCCGCTGCGCCGCCGCCGGCCGGCCCGCCTCCCACCGCACCCAGGGACGAGGCATCCGACCGCACCGCCATCCTGTCCAGCGTCAGCATCACTGCGATCGCGAGCGCAAAGCACCCCGCGCCGGTCAGCATCAGCCCGGCGGGCAGGTACGGCGACTCGGTCATGCCGCTGATCAGGTTGGTCGCCCAGCCGCCCGCGAGCGCGCCGAGGGTGCCTCCGATCCCGACGAAGGCAAACAGCCGCTTGCCCTGGTCCACGTCGAAGATGTCCACCATGAACGCCCAGAAGACGCTGGTGGTGAACAGGTTGATGACGGTCAGCCAGATGTAGAAGGTGTACCCGACGCCGCGCGACAGCCCCGTCTGGGCGTCGGTCCCGATCAGCCCGCCCCCGGCCCGCACGTCCTGGATCAGCAGCGCCGCGAACCCGATCAGGCAGACGATCACGAACAGGTATGCGACCGGAATGAAGCGGCGGCGATTCATGCGCGCCACCACCCCGCCGAAGGCCAGCACCGCAGCCAGCGACGTCACCGAAGTCGCAACGAACAGCCACCGCAGTTCGTCCATCCCCCGCGCGACCCCCATTGCTTCGCGCACGGGACGGAGGAAGAAGTAGCCGCAGAGGACGAGGAAGAAGAAGAGGGCGGACATCACCGCGAGGGGAAGTTCACCGCGCTTCATGTTGAGCATGCCCGGCATGATGGAAGCTCCTTGGATTCGCTCTGCGCCGTTGGACTCGCCTGGGATGTGCGCCGCCCGGGATTGACGATCCGCAAAAGAAGCCCATCGTCCATCAGAGGCAAGCGAACCGGGACGAGCAAGGGCACGGGAGCTCACACTGAACACATCCTCGAAATCCGAGCGGGCCAGCGTGATCGCGCGCCTGACGGGCGCTCGTCCCGAGGAGACCGGGATCGTCCTCCTCTCGGCAGCCTACTTCTTCTTCATCCTCTCGGCGTACTACGTGATGCGCCCGATCCGGGAAGAAATGGGTGTCGCCGGCGGCGTCGAGAATATCCCCTGGCTGTTCACGGCCACGCTGGCCGCCATGCTGGTAGCGCACCCGATCTTCGCGTCGATCGTCTCCCGGTGGCCACGGAAGCGCTTTGTTTCGATCACCTACCGCTTCTTCATACTAAACCTTCTTGTTTACTATTTTGTCCTGAGTGGGGTGGCCGAAGGCTCAACCACGGCCGTCTGGGTGGGACGCACCTTCTTCGTCTGGATCAGCGTATTCAACCTCTTTGTCGTGTCGGTCTTCTGGTCGTTCATGACCGACATCTACAAGGAGCGCCAGAGCCGGCGCCTCTTCGGGCTGATCGGTGTGGGCGGCACGCTTGGCGGAATCGTGGGGTCGTCGATCACGGCGTTTCTCGTGGGGGAACTCAGCGCCGCAGCGCTGTTGTGGTTCTCAATCGTCCTGCTCGAGTGCGCAGTCGCGTGCGTGAGGGGCCTGGATCGGCGGGTCGGCAAGCTGCGGTCAGACAGCGCCGAGCCCGCGCAGGCGTCCGAGCGCGACCCCGTCATCGGCGGTTCAGCCCTGGACGGGATGCGGCGGGTGGCGGGCTCCCCCTACCTGCTCGGCATCTGCGCCTTCATGCTGCTGTTCACGGTGGGATCCACGTTCCTGTACAACATTCAGGCCGAGATCATGTCGCGAACCTTCTCCGACCCCGCGGAGAGGACTTCCGTTTTCGCGCGCATCGACCTCGCCGTGAACCTGTTGACGCTCGTCACCCAACTCTTCCTCACCGGCCGCATCATGCGGTGGCTGGGCGTGGGCGTCACCCTCGCGCTGCTTCCGCTGCTGAGCGTGGCGGGCTTTCTGGCACTCGGGGCGGCGCCGGTCTTCGCGGTCTTCGTTGTCTTTCAGGTGCTCAGGCGCGCGGGCAATTTTGCGGTCGCGGTGCCGACCCGTGAGGTGCTCTACACCGTCCTGCCGCGGCGCGACAAGTACAAGGCCAAGAATTTCAACGACACCTTCGTCTATCGAGCCGGCGACCAGGTTGGGGCGTGGTCGTTCGCGGGGCTGGGCGCGCTGGGGCTGGGCACCGCCGCGCTGTCGTGGTTCATGGTGCCGATGGCGGGGGTCTGGCTGGTGGTCGCGCTGTGGCTGGGGCGGAGGCAGAGGGAGCTTGCGGCCCGCGGCTTACCTATCGGGTGACGAGTGCCTCACGACCTGGCCCGTACACTTCAAGGGGTCAACCGTGAAGCGGCGCACCACCGTCGTCACATTCCTCACAGCATCAGCCCCGGGACCGGCACGCATCCTCTGGTCCAACACGAAGAGCTGCCTACCGGATAGCCTGGCCCTCGGCACGCCGATGCCCGAAGTGGGAATGAGCGTATCGGGGCATTGCAAACTTCCGTCGCGAGCGGCAGTGGCCACATAGAGCTTGACGTTTGCCAGTTGCCGACCATCGATTCCCGACTCCTGGTGAACGGTAATCACATTCCCGTCGTCGTCTCTCGACACAAGACCCATCACCGAAATCTCATTGACGAACTGAAGGTCCATCGGGCCTTGTGAGCCCCAGGAATCGGAACGGGGAGGACCGCGACGCAGGCGGTGGGCCAACCAGAGCGTATCCGCGACAGCACCTTGAACGAATCGCATCAGGATGGCCGTTCCCGCGAACCCCACCAAGAAATCCGATGCGCCCACGTCCAACACGGTGCGGCCCAGGCGGCCGAACATCCGGGGGTTCATGACATAAACCCCCGGGACGTCAACCCGATCCAGAAAGGACACCCGTTTGGCCTCCGCTCCCTGGTGAGCCATGGCCAGCAGTTCGTCGACGCTCACTACTCCGACGGCCTTCCAGCCCTCGGAATTCATACCGGCAAACCAGACCGAGTCACCCACCAGCGACATCGAAGTCAGGCGCTCTTCGGCTTCGATCCCAACGGCGCCGATGTGCTCCCCCGTGTGGAAATCGAAGACCTCCAACTCAAGGGCCAGTGCATCCAGCACGACGAAGACGCTGTCGCTTGCAAACCCCACGTCAACGACTCTGGTGAACTCGCCGGGGCCCTGGCCCTGTCTGCCGAAAGCGCGGACAAGCTCGCCGTTGACATCAAAGTGAAACACGCGGTTCGCAAACAAATCGGGTATGAGGAACGACTCGTCGGGACCTGGCAACATGCCCGTCGGCGCCGCGACGAAATCCTCACCGGTTTCCTGCAGTATGACGCTGTCCTGGTACAACAGAGCGGGTCCCAGGAGCTGAGGTGCGGAGGCCGCGATGCCGGCTGGCGAGAAACCCAGGCTGGACAAGAGCGCGACGGCAGCCACCGACGTTGATGAGGCTCTGCTCATCGGAGCTTTTGGAAAGTACTTGACACAATCACAGGCCGGCCCGTCGCTGCAGAGCCAGAGGCAACACCTCCAATATGGAGCGGTGAGAGATGTCGGACGAAGAGGGACGTGGAGGGCATCGGACGGGCAGGCGGGTTGCCTTTCAGGCCATCATGCAGATAATTGGTGAAAATCATCCCATTATGGCACGATTTTCAACAAATTTTCGTTGGACTCGTCGGCTGAGAGGGGCCACAGATTGAGATCAGGCGGCACTCATCCTCCAGACAGGTGGCAGGGTTACCCAGCTCAGAACGCCGAAACCCCCGTAATCGTCTGCCCGAGGATCAGCGAATGGACGTCGTGGGTGCCCTCGTAGGTGTAGACCGACTCCAGGTTGGCCATGTGGCGCATGGCCGAGTACTCGGCGAGGATGCCGTTGGCGCCCAGCAGGCGGCGCGCTTCGCGGGCGATGTCACAGGCCATGTTCACGTTGGCGCGCTTGGCGAGGCTGACCTGCTGCGGCGTCATCGTGCCCTGGTCCTTCAGCCGCCCCAGACGGTAGCAGAGCAGCTGCCCCTGGGTGATCGCCGTGAGCATGTCGGCCAGGCGGACCTGCTGGATCTGCTTTCCGGCGATGGTACCGTCGAACATCACCCGCTGGCCGGCGTAGCTCGACGCTTCGTGGAAGCAGGCCATGGCGGCCCCCACTGCACCCCACGAGATGCCGTAGCGGGCCTGCGTCAGGCACATCAGGGCGTTCTTGAGGCCGGTCGTGCGGGGGAGGACGGCGTCGTGGGGCAGGTGCACGTCGTCCAGCACGAGTTCGCTCGTGTCGGACGCAAGCAGTGAGAGCTTGCCCTTCTGGTCGCGGGCGCTGAAGCCCGGCGCGTCGGTCGGCACGACGAAGCCGCGAATGCCCTTCGTGTCCCCGGCTTCGCGCGTCTGCGCCCAGACGACCGCGACATCGGCCATGGAGCCGTTGGTGATCCACATCTTGGTGCCGTTCAGCACCCATCCGTCGCCGGTCTCGCGCGCTCGCGTGATCATGCCGGCGGGATTCGACCCGTAGTCGGGCTCGGTCAGGCCGAAGCACCCGATCTTCTCGGCCGACGCCAGGCCCGGCAGCCACGTTCGCCGCTGCTCCTCGCTCCCGAAGGCGTAAATCGGGTACATCACGAGCGCGCCCTGCACCGAGACGAACGAGCGCACCCCCGAATCGCCGCGCTCCAGCTCCTGCATGATCAGCCCGTAGGCGACGTTGTTCAGCCCCGCGCACCCGTATTCCTCGGGCAGATTGGCGCCGAGCACGCCCAGTTCGCCAATCTCGGGGATCAGCTCGGTGGGGAAGCGCTGCGTCACGTACGCGTCACCGATGATCGGCAGGAGCCGGTCCTCGACCCAATCGCGGATCGTGTCGCGGACCATGCGTTCCTCTTCTGAAAAAAGGGCGTCGATGTCGTAGAAGTCCGAGCCCTCGAACCTGGCGGCCATGTATGTGGTCTCCGTGGGGGATGGATGGTCAGGTGATCATTGGGGGCGGCCGCGGAAGCGCAGGACGCCGTACGTCAATTCCATGCCCGCGCGGCCGCCGAGCCAGAAGGTGGCGAGGACGGCGCCCAGCCACCCGCCGATCAGCATGCGGGACGGTTGCTGCACGAGGTAGATCCACAGCGCCAGCGCGGCGGCCAGAAGGGCGCCGCAGATCCACCCGATGCGTTTGGCCCGTTCCCGTGCCACCGCGATGCAGCGCTCGCACCAGAGATGCCGGTCCAGGTTCGAGGCCGGGTCGGTGCGGCCGCAATTCGCGCAGGCGATGTCGGCGGCCAGATCGTGCCGGAGTGCGGTACACCGTGAGGCTGGCGCCCCCGTCACGCGAGCGCCTTCGTCACCGCCGCAGCGAACTCGGACGTGCCGTGGGTGCCTCCCATGTCGCGCGTGCGGGCGGTGCCGTCGCGGATGACGGTGGTGACGGCGTCGCGGATCCGGGTCGCGGTTTCGCCCTGGCCCACGTGGTCGAGCAGGAGGCAGGCCGAGAGGAGCAGCCCCGTCGGGTTCGCCACGCCCGTGCCCGCGATGTCGGGCGCCGACCCGTGCACGGCCTCGAAGACCGCGTGGCTCTCCCCGATGTTCCCGGCCGGCGCGAAGCCCAGCCCGCCCACGAGTCCCGCCATGAGGTCGCTCAGGATGTCGCCGAACATGTTTTCCATGACCAGCACGTCGAAGCGGTAGGGGTCGAGGACGAGGTACATGGCGGTGGCGTCGATGATCCTGTCCTCGAAGGCGACGCGGTCCGCATAGTCGGCGGCCATGCGCTGGCCCACCTCGAGGAACAGCCCCTGCGTGTGCTTGAGGATGTTGGCCTTGTGGGCGAGCGTGACCTTGCTGCGCCCGTTTGCCGCGGCGTAGTCGAAGGCGAAGCGGACGATGCGCTCGGAGCCGAAACGGGTGGTGATCATGACCGACTCGGCGGCCGCCTTGGGGTCGCGCTCCATGCCGATGAAGTGCTCGACGCCGACGTAGAGCCCTTCCGTGTTCTCGCGGATCAGGACCAGGTCGATGTCCTCGTAGCGGCCTCCCGGGAGGATGGTGCGCACGGGGCGGACGTTGGCGAACAGGTCGAAGGTCTTGCGGATCGCGACGTTCACCGAGCGGAAGCCGGAGCCGGAAGGCGTGGCCAGCGGGCCCTTGAGCGCTACCCGGTTCCGCTCGATGGAGTCGACCGTTTCGCCGGGGAGCGGGCTGCCGTGGGTGGCGACGGCGCCGACTCCGGCGGACTGCCGTTCGTATTCGAGGTTTGCGCCGGCGGCCCGAAGCACGCCCAGCACCGCGTCGGTGACCTCGGGGCCGATCCCGTCGCCCGGGATGACCGTGATGATTTGGTCGCTCACGCCTCGTCCCGCCCCTCGTCCCGCCCCGCGAAGTCCCGCGCGGCCGAGTTGATGCAGTAGCGCAGACCCACGGGGC
>VXMI01000180.1 GCA_009841165.1 Gemmatimonadota bacterium
GTTGTGCGGCTGTTTGGCGCCCCCCGGTTGTGCTTCATCCGCTGGCCATAGCCCCCGTGGGGCGAACGGGGGGGGGGGGGGGCTAGGGCGGCGGCGCCCGCCCCTTCGCGCGTCCACCCCGTCAGTTCCGCATCCTGACGAACGTCACCGTCTGACCTGAGAACTCTGCCGGACGCTCCATTGCGCCCGTATCGGGATCCCCGGGTTCGAAGTCGACCCGGAAGCGGTCTGGGCCGAGCAGTTCCGCGATGCCGAACAGTGTCTGTCCGGCGACCGGTCCAGTGGACCAGGGGCCGACATCGAGATGGATCGGGGTCGTGGTGTAGTCCACCCGGTAGTCGATCACGAGGGTGTCGGGACCCTGCGGCAGGTCCAGGATCCAGGTGGAGCGGCCGTCGCCGTCGAAGATGTAAGTCATGGCGGGGCGGGCGGACCCGACCGACACCCATTCGCCCTGAAGCGGTTTCGCCGGTTCCTGGCAGGCCAGGGTCAGCACCGCCGATGCGAGCAAGGCGCACCGGGCGCCCCTGAACACGCTGGCGCCGCTTCCGGCTCCGTCGCGCCCCCGGGCGCTTCCGCACCTCAGTACCGGTAGTGCTCCGGCTTGTACGGACCTTCGACCGGCACGTTGATGTAGTCGGCCTGCCCAGGCGTCAGTTCGGTGAGCCGCGCGCCCAGGTGATCCAGGTGCAGCCGAGCCACCTTTTCGTCCAGCGACTTGGGCAGCATGTGCACGCCCAGTTCGTATTCTTCCGCGCGCCGGTGCAGCTCGATCTGGGCGAGGACCTGGTTGGAGAAGCTGGCCGACATCACGAAGCTCGGATGGCCGGTGGCGCATCCAAGGTTCATCAGCCGGCCCTCGGCGAGGACCAGGATGCTGCGGCCGTTCGGGAAGGTCCATTCGTCGAACTGGGGCTTGATCGTCTTGCGCGCCGCTTCCGACGACTCGAGCCCGGCCATGTCGATCTCATTGTCGAAGTGGCCGATGTTGCCGACGATGGCCTTGTCCTTCATGCGCCGCATGTGGTCGATCGTGACCACGTCGCGGTTGCCGGTCGCGGTGATGAAGATGTCGGCCGTCTCCACCACGTCCTCGAGGCGCGACACCTGAAAGCCCTCCATGGCTGCCTGCAGCGCGCAGATCGGATCGACCTCGGTGACCACGACGCGCGCGCCCTGTCCCCGCAGCGCCTGCGCGCACCCCTTGCCGACCTCGCCGTAGCCCATCACCACGGCCATCTTCGCCGACAGCATGACGTCCGTCGCGCGGTTCAGCCCGTCGATCACCGAGTGCCGGCATCCGTAGATGTTGTCGAACTTGGACTTGGTGACCGAGTCGTTGACGTTGATCGCGGGGAAGAGCAGGGTGCCCTTTTCGCCCATATCGTAGAGGCGGTGGACGCCGGTCGTGGTCTCTTCGGAGACGCCCCGGATGTCGGCCGCGATCCGCTGCCAGCGATGGCCGTCGATGCGCTGGTGCGCGCGCAGCAACTCCAGGATCACGCCGTACTCCTCGCTGTCCGCAGACGGGTCGAAGTCGGGCACGCGGCCAAGGCGCTCGAACTCGACGCCCTTGTGGACGAGCAGGGTGGCGTCGCCGCCGTCGTCGAGGATCATGGTGGGGCCGAAGCCCGCCGGCCAGGTGAGCGCCTGCTCGGTGCACCACCAGTACTCCTCGAGCGTCTCGCCCTTCCACGCGAAGACGGCGGGCCCGCGCGGATCGTCGGGGCTCCCGTCCGGGCCCACCACGGCGGCCGCCGCGGCGTGATCCTGCGTGGAAAAGATGTTGCACGACGCCCAGCGCACCGAGGCGCCGAGGTCGATCAGGGTCTCGATCAGGACGGCGGTCTGCACGGTCATGTGCAGCGAGCCCATGATCCTGGCGCCGGCGAGGGGCTTGAGGTCCCGGTATTCGCGGCGGATCGCCATCAGACCGGGCATCTCGTGCTCGGCCAGACGGATCTCGTTGCGGCCCCATTCGGCCAGCGAAAGGTCGGCCACCTTGAAGGGCGGCCGCTCGATATCGGTTCCGGTTGCGGCTCGGTGCGGCCCGGCCGTTGCGGTCTTCATGATTCTGCGCCTCTGGTTGTGTGCGACGGCAAGGCTCTAAATCTAGTCCCGACGGGTGGCTGATCCAGACCCGCCTCGTCGACTATATATGATTTGCGTAATCGAGATATACGCTAGATTATCGATAGGATATATTACGATGAGATACGGAGGTATCCAATGAGAAAAACCAGCGTGGTCATCGACGATGCACTCATTGCCCGCGTGCGGATCCTGCTCGGAACCTCGTCCATAAGGGAGACCATCGACAAGGCGTTGCGCGAAGTGGAGCGACGCGAGGCGAGGCGGCAGGAGATACGGGCGCTGATCGAGATGGACGGGCTGGACCTGCGCGACCCGGCGGTGATGTCGAAAGCGTGGCGTTACTAGCCGCGCAGGACGACCGCGATGCCATACCTGATCGACAAAAGCGCCCTGGCCCGCATGTCGCACCCCCGGGTGCAGGCCAGGCTGGTGCCCATACTCGAAGCGGGTGAAGCTGCCACTTGCGCAGTGATCGAACTCGAAGTCCTCTACTCGACGCGAAACGCGGCCGACCACGCCCGCACACGCCGCCGACGCGCCCTCGCCTATCGTCACGTGGCGCTGGACGAGGCGATCTTCCAGCGCGCAATCGAGGTCCAGGGCCTGCTGGCGCTCCGCGGGCAGCACCGCGTTCCGATTCCGGACCTCATCATCGCAGCCGCCGCGGAGCACGCCGAGATGGTTCTGCTGCACTACGATTCCGACTTCGACCGCATCGCAGCGGTTACGGGCCAGGAGATGGAGTGGGTCGTGCCGAAGGGGTCGGTCTAGTCGCGAGGGGATCGCCGATGGTTCACATCCGTCGGCCCCTCGGGCGGGCTGGATGCATCCCTCCCAGCGACTTCGGTCAACATCGGAATCGGGGTGAGGACCATCCGACACACTCGGCCAATACGCTGGCGCACCGGGCGCACTGACCTGAATCGACCACGATCGCGACCACATTGGTGCGCTTTGCCAGGTCTTCGGAAACCTGGCTCTCCGACCTAATCCAGCTGCCGACATCCGACGCCCGCTCCACATCAAGCGTACACTGGTAACACAGCGGAATGGCCAGCGGACCGCAGACTGCTTCGTCGACGGATTCTCTCGCGGGGGTGGACATTTCGGTCTCCGGGCAGGGATGAAAGCTGAAGCGGGGATTCACTCTATTGACAGTTGCGGACGACATTTTGTGCAATCGCCCTATCCACTCCTGCCAACAGCCCCGGGTTCCAAAACGTGCAATGGCGGCCTATGCGCCCAACCCGTGCTTCAACTGCCCCCCTCCCTCCGAATCCGATCCCAGTAGTCCGTCGGCCGGTCGTCGCTGAGCAGCGCGTCCGCGTCCACCCAGTAGGGCTCGCCGAAGGGCCGGTCGCTCGGCCACATCTCGTCGAGCGTGTCCCCGTTGTAGACGATGCCGTCCTTGATCACGTATTCGATGTCGGCGGTAGCGCGTATGTCTTCGAGCGGGTTGGAGTTGAGCACCACGAAGTCGGCGATCTTGCCCACCGCCAGCGACCCGAGTTCGTGCGCCAGCCCGAGGAAGTGGGCGCCGTGAATGGTGCCGACCTCGATCGCGGTGTGCTCGTCCGAGCCCGCCGCGACCATCCAGACCTCGTAGTGGGGGCCGAGGCCGTGCAGCTGGCCGTGGGCCCCGATCGCGCCCCAGCCACCCTCGTCGATGATGTCGACCATGCCGCGGGCGATCAGCGGGTACGAGTAGTCCGTCTCGGGGCGCAGCATCCGCCGCCGCGTCACGGGGACCAGCATCCGCCAGGGCAGCCAGCGCCGCATCTTGGGGTCCTTCCAGATCTCGTACTCCTGGTAGAAGTACTCCTCGTTCCAGGGCCCCGGACCGCCCACCATGAACGTCGGTGAGTACACGGCATCCGCCTGCCCGAAGAACTTCGCCACGTCGCTGTAGAGCGGCACGTAGCTCTGAGGGTGCTCCCATCCCGTGTGCCCGTCCATGATCATGCCCATGTTGAACTCGAGGTCGCCCCCCTCCGAGGTGACCCGCATTCCGCGCACGCGCGCCGCCTCGGTGACCCACTGGCGCTGTTGGCGCGTCGGCTGCAGGTACTCCTTGATCGTCACGGCGCCCCACGACATGAGCCGCGCCACGTTCTGGTCCGCCAGTTCGTAGTTCGAGATCTCGTTCTGGCGGGCGCCGTCGCCCGAGTACACCGGATCGCCGGTGCTGTAGACGCGCGGCCCGATCATCCTGCCCGCCTCGACCAGCTCGGCGGCCGGGAACACGTTGGCCGACCACTGCGAGTTGTCGAGCGTCGTCGTCACGCCGTACGCGAGGTAGATCGCCGACTCCCAGTTGCGCAGCGGGATGATGCCCAGGTGGTCGCGGTGGTGGTGGGCGTGCATGTCGATCAGTCCCGGGATGATCGTCCTGCCGGTGGCGTCGAACACCTGGTCCGCGCCGGCGGCATCACACGCGCCGATGCAGGTGAGCCTGCCATTTGTGGCGACGAGTGTTCCGTTTTCAAGGACGACGTCGTTCTCGACAGTGATGATGCGGGCGCCTGTAAAGGCCACCGTGCCGGACGCGATGTGGCGGGGGAGTTCCAGCCGGATCGGCACTTCCTCGGTCTCGCCCGTGGTGACATCGTGCGCGTAGTAGCGCGGCCCGCTCACGAACTCGAGCGTGGTCGCGTCGCGCCAGCGGGGGTGGATGCCGCCCTCCACGCTGAGCTGCGTCACCGGGAGCTGCCCGTCGCGCTTGGCGATCCGCACCGTGTTGGACCCCGTGCCGCCATACGGGAACGGCATCCGGTAGACGTTGTCACCCTCCTGGAAGGCCAGCCACGCCCCGTCGGGGGACACGGCGGCCTCGTCGGCGTCGGGCAGCGTGAAGTGCACGCGCCGGTCGGTGCCGTCCATGCGGATGGAGGCGATGTCGGTGCCCGCGGGGTCGTCGCCCATGGGGCCCAGCGCCTCGGCGTAGAAGAGCCGCCCGTCGGGGCCGAACCAGGCCTGGGGCGGGGGACGGCGGGGCATCATCGGGCGGCCGCCGGTGTAGGGTCGTGCGACCTTCGTGATCGTGCGGGTATCGCCGCCGTCCGCGGGGACCGCCACGAACTCGAAGTACTCGTTGCTGGCCACCGTGCGTCCGCGGCTGGTGGCGCCGGCGCCCCGGGTGGCCACGATCTCGCCGCCGTCAGGGCTCCACACGGTATTCATGTACTCGCCTTCGCGGGTCGTGAGCTGCCGGGGCGTGCCGCCGGTCGCCGGCACGCGCCAGATGTGGCCGCGCCCGTTCTGCTCCCAGCCGGTGAATGCGATGTCGCGGCCGTCGGGCGACCACGCGGGGGCGATCTCGGAGTGGTCGAAGGAGTCGTCGGTGAGGCGTGTGGGCGTGCCGTCGGGGAGGTCCATGGTCCAGATGCGGCCCGCGGCGTGGAAGGCGAGACGGCTCCCGTCGGGGGACGAGGCGGTCCAGCGCGGGAACTTCACCGTGAAGGTCGTGCCGAGCGGCTCCTGGGGCCGTCCCGCCATCTCGGAGATGACGCGGTGCACCCGCGCCGTGAACGCGATCGTGGACACGTCGCCGCTCTCCACATCGACTCGGCGGATCTTCCCCCCCGCCGGGATCACGATCGAGCGGCTGTCGCGCGACCACGCGTAGCCGGGCAGGTCGCGCGAGATCTTCATGCCCTCGGCCATGTCCACCTCGATCGGGTCCATCAGCACGCGCTCGGCGCCGGTCTGCAGGTCGCGCAGCCAGAGCGCGGTGCGGGGACCGAAGCGCAGCCCCTTGTGCGAGATCGTGCCGTCGGGGATTCGCCGCGCGAAGGCGAGCCAGCGCCCGTCCGGCGACGGTTCTGGCGCGATCCCGCCGCCGCTCGAGGTCTGCCCCTGCTGCACCGCCTGGCCCGTCGTGACCTCGTCCACCCGTCCCGTCTCGAGGTCGAGCCTGCGGATCTGCTTGTAGCCTTGCACGATGTCGGAGCGTCCCGACCAGACACCGGGCGGAGCCGTGCGCACCTGGAAGTAGAGCGATCCGCCGTCGGGCGAGAACGCGGGCCACGCGGCGGCCGGGTAGTCGGAGCCGACCAGCTCGACCCCTTCACCTCCGTCCCGCGAATACATCCACAGCCCCGCGCCTCCGGCACCGCGCTGCGTCGACGAACGCCGCACTGCAATAAAACGACCATCCGGAGACCAGGCCGGCTCCCAGGCACGCAACGACTGGTCCTCGAACACCGGGCGCGGGTTGCCGCCATCCGCGTCCATCAGCCACAGGTTGGACTGGCCGTTGCGGTCCGATATGAAGGCGATCGTGGCGCCGTCGGGGGAGAAGCGAGGGTGGTAGTTGACCGCGATGCCGCTGTTCTGGGTGAGCGCGACCGCCTCGCCCCCGGTGGCCGGCATGCGGTAGACGTGGCCCAGGAGGTCGAAGACGACCCACTCGCCGTCGACGGATAGATCGACGGACATCCACGTTCCCTCGCTCGTCGTGAAGTCGATCTCGTGGGTCTCGCCGCGCGGAGCGGTGACATCCCATTCCGGGGAGTCGGCCTCCTGGGCGTGGAGTAGCTGGCCCGTTGCGGTCGGGCAGGCCATCCAGAGTGTGGCCAAGGCGAAGCGACGGACGTGTCTGCGGATCGGTATACAAACGGCCTGGGGGCGCATGGGAGTACCTCCGTTGAGGTTGCCGGAAAGCGGTGGAGTGCCGGGGCGATGGCCTTGTGGTCACAATGCGCCACTTGACGGGGTGGAGCAACACCGAGCCGTCGTCCTCGGCTAGATTACCGGGGGGCCGACACCGGACCCACATCGCACGCGTCAGTGACACTTCTGGTCACCCGCAGCGTAGGTTGGTCCACTCGCAGGGCGGCAATCACGCTCCTGCGACCCTGCAAACCCCTCTGAACCCCCCCTTTGGGAGAAAAGCAATGAACATACGTGTATTCATGGTCCTTGCCCTGTTGGCGATACCCGCGACGGGTGTCGCGCAGAGCACGATCGAAGGAACCGTCCGCAGTGGAGACAGCGGGATGGGGCTCGGCAATGCCCGGGTCGAAATCCCGGCCCTCGGGCTGGTGGAATTCACCGGCGCCACGGGCACGTTCTCGATGACCGGCGTGCCCGCCGGAACCCATACCCTCGAAGTCCGGCTCCTCGGATACGGACTGCAGACCCAGGACGTGACGGTGGCCTCCGGGCAGACCGTCAGCCTCGACATCTCGCTCGGAGTCGCGGCGTTCGAACTGAACGAGCTGGTGGTGGTGGGGAGCCGCACGCGACCCCGGACCGTCACCGAGTCGATGGTGCCCGTCGACGTGATCCCGGTGTCCGAGATCTCGCGGCAGGCCGAGACCAACATCGATTTCCTACTTCGCAACGTCGTTCCCTCGTACAACGTGAACATCCAGCCGATCAGCGATGCGGCGACGATCACGCGGCCGGCCAACCTGCGCGGGCTCGCGTCCGACCACACGCTGGTGCTGATCAACGGCAAGCGCCGGCACCGGGGCGCGGTCATCACCTGGCTGGGCGCGGGCCTCTCCGACGGCGCCCAGGGGCCCGACATCGGAGCCATCCCGGGAATCGCGCTGCGACAGATCGAAGTGCTGCGCGACGGCGCGTCGGCGCAGTACGGTTCGGACGCCATCGCGGGCGTGCTGAACTTCCAGCTGAAGAACGATCGCTCGGGCGGTTCGGTCCAGGTCAAGCAGGGCCGGCACTTTGACGGCGAGGCGTTCCTCGATGGTTCCGACCGGAGTTGGGGCGGCCACGGCAACGCGACCTCGGTGGCGGGCAACTTCGGGTTCCCGCTCGGCGAGTCCGGATTCGCCAACGTCAGCGTGGAGTACGGCAACCAGGAGCCGACGGACCGGGCCATCCAGCGGAACGACGCGGCCGGGCTCGTCTCTGCGGGCAACACGGCGGTGCGGACGCCGACCGCCCAGGTCTGGGGATCGCCGCGGGTCTCCGACGACCTGAAGGTCTTCCTGAACACCGGGTACAACTTCGACGACGACGAGCAGGTCTACGCCTTCGGGAACATCGCCTCGAAGCGGGTGGACGGCGGCTTCTTCTTCCGCAACCCCAACACCCGCGGCGGCGTCTTCTCGGGCGATGGCGGCGCGACCCTGCTGATCGGCGACGTGCTGCAGGCGAAGGGCCTCGGATCGGCCAACTGCCCGGTCGTGACAATCACCAACAACGTCCCCGATCCGGTCGCGCTCCAGCAGGTGTTCGACGACCCGAACTGCTTCTCGTACCAGGAGATGTTCCCCGGAGGCTTCACGCCGCAGTTCGGCGGGGAGGTCTTCGACGCCTCGATCGTCGGCGGAATCAGGGGCCGTACCGACAGCGGCGTGAACTGGGATGCCAGCACCAGCTGGGGCAGGAACCTGGCCGACTTCTTCATCTACAACACGGTGAATGCGGCGCTCGGTCCCGAGACCCCCACCGACTTCGACCCCGGCCTGTACAACCAGGAGGAGATCAACCTCAACCTCGATCTGTCCTACCAGGTGAACGACGTGGCCAACGTCGCGGCCGGATTCGAGCAGCGCGAGGAGCGCTTCGAGATCGGACAGGGGCAGGACGAGTCCTGGCAGATCGGACCCTATGCGGCCCAGGGCTTCAGCTCGTCGTCCAACGGCTTTCCCGGCTTCAGCCCGCTGGCTGCCGGCGACTGGACCCGCAGCAACACCGCGTTCTACGCCGACCTCAACCTGGGAAGGGCGGACGACCCGTGGGCCATCGGGATCGCGGGGCGTTACGAGGACTTCTCCGACTTCGGCGGCAAGGCGACCGGAAAGGTCTCATTCCGATTCGAAGCTACCGACCAGATCGCCTTCCGGGCGAACGCCAACACCGGCTTCCGCGCACCCACACCAGGGCAGCAGAATGCCTTCAATGTTTCCACGGTCTTCGACACCGAACTCGGCGACCTCGTCAACCGCGGCACCATTCCCTCCACCTCGGAAGTGGCCAGGACCCGAGGCGGCAGGCAGCTGGAGCCCGAGACCTCGGTCAGCCTGACCGGCGGGGTCATGTACGAGGCGGGTGCATTTCGCTTCACGGCGGACTACTTCCGCATCTCGATTTCGGATCGCTTCGCCCAGACCAGGACCTTCAAGCTCTCGCCCGCGGAGGTCACGCAGCTGGTCTCGGAAGGCGTGACGAGCGCCGCGAACCTCGCGGAGTTCCGCTTCTTCACCAACGACTTCGCGACCCTGACCCAGGGCATCGACCTGGTGGCGAACTATTCGCCAGGCGAAGCGACCAACGTGAGCCTGCTCTTCAACTACACCGGCACGGAGGTCACCGAACGCAATCCGGAAGTCGTGAACGACGCGCGCGTGGACCAGCTCGAGCGGGCGCTGCCGCGCTACCGCAGCGTGCTGAGCCTGTCGCAGCAGCTGGGCAGTCTCAGCGCCCTGGTCCGTGGGACCTACTACGACGGCTTCTACGATTCCGAGCTCAGCGACCCGGACCTGCGGTACGGTGCGCGGGTCCTCTTCGACGCCGAGCTCTCGTTGCCGCTGGCTGACAACGCTGCGG
Organism: Gemmatimonadota bacterium; assembly: GCA_009841165.1. Lineage (GTDB taxonomy): Bacteria > Gemmatimonadota > Gemmatimonadetes > Longimicrobiales > Gaopeijiaceae > Bin94. The sequence goes on from VXMI01000180.1 coordinate 9,613, forward strand.
TCGCCATCGGGGCGAACAACCTGTTCAACGCCTACCCGGACGAGAATCCCAACTCGGGCGGCGTGGGCGCGCTCTATCCCGAGAGCGCTCCCTACGGCTTCAACGGCGGCTACTACTACCTGCGGCTGAGCTACGACTGGCTGTGGGAGACCCGGTGATCAGCCCGGCACCCACCCCACGATCCTCAGCGGGCCGCCGCTCCCGCCCTCGATCTTCATCGGGAGCGCGACGATCCCGGCCCCGGTTGGCGGTAGCCGGTCCAGGTTGGTGAGGTTCTCGAACCCCACGATGTTCGCGCTGTAGAGGATCACGTGCGACTGGAAGTCGGTGGACTGGCCGTAGTCGATGCTGGGAGTGTCGAGGCCGATCGCGCCGATGTTGCGGTTGTCGACGAGCCACTGCGCGGCCTCGGGGCCGATGCCCGGGAAGTGTAGCTCGGGCACGGCCTCGGGGCCGGTCAGGTCGGTGCCAAGGTAGGCGGTGCGGTCGTTCCAGCGTGACGACCATCCCGTGCGGATGAGCAGCGCCGTGCCGTCGGCGATCCGGCCGTGCTCGGCCTCCCACGCCGTGAGGTCCTCGACCGAGAGGAGGTAGTCCGGGTCGGCGTTGGCCCCTGCCGTGACGTCGACCACGGAGGCGGTCGTGATGAGGCGGGAGAGCGGGATCTCGTGGGCGGCCTGGCGCCCCTCGGCGAAGTGGATCGGCGCGTCTGCGTGCGTGCCGCCGTGCTCGGCCGACGCGAACGAGTAGGACGCGTAGAAGTAGCCACCCTCGGTGTGGCCGTACGCCAGTTCGTTGAGCTGGAAGCCGAGGGTGTCGGTGGGCCAGTAGATCGTGGATGGCCCGAAGGAGTGGCCGAGTTCGACCCACTCGCCCGCCGCGCCGTTGAAGAGGCCACTGTAGTCGGTGGCAGCCGCGTCGGGAGGCGCAGCTTCCTGCAGGCACCCCGCGGTCAGGAACGCCCCGGCCAGCGCCAGTACGCTGGAACGCGCGTGTCTCATCGCTCTCTTCTCCTCCTTCGGTCTTCTCCTACTCCGGCAGGCGCAGCGCCACCAGGGCACCCGCGGAACCACGCATGCCGATGGCCATGACCACGTATTGGACGCCGTCGTGCATGTAGGTCATGGGGGCGGTCAGGGTAGATCCGGGCAGGTCGATGCGGCCCAGTTCCTCGCCGGTCATCTTGTCGACGGCGCGGAAGACGGGGGCCGCGCCGCGGCCCTCGCCGTACATGAGCAGGGTGCTGGTGACGAGCTTGGTGGCGTGGCCGCGCGAGCCCGTGTTGCCCACGTCGACGCCCTGGAGCGCAGGGTGGTTGCGGACGGACTCGGGGGTGTCGCCGTTGGGGATCTGCCAGACGTGGTCCCCGGTGTTGAGGTCGATCGCGGTGATCGTGCTGTAGGGGGGTTTGGTGATCGGCAGGCCGCGCGGACCGCGGACGCCGCCGGGACCCACGCTCACCCACTCGACGTTGGAGTCGGGATCGACGTCGACGCCCGGGACCAGGCGGGGTGCGCTGCAGCCACGGGTCGAGGCGACGTAGAGGATGCCGGTCGTGGGGTCGACCGCCGCGCCGCCCGGGATGTTGGCCCCGCCGTTGGCGCCCGGGCAGTGGATCGAGGGGCCGCCGGGGCCGTCCTCGCGCGCGGGCGGGTTGAAGAGCGGACCCATGCGGAAGTTGCTGACGATCTCGAGCGCCTCGGCGCGGAGTTCGGGGGTGAAGTCGATCAGGTCGTCCTCGCTGATCCCCTGCATCTCGTAGGGCGCGGGGCGGGTGACGTAGGGCTGCGTGGGCGAAAGCTGCTCGCCGGGCACGTCGGACTGCGGCACCGGGCGCTCCTCGATCGGCCACACGGGCTCGCCGGTCTCGCGGTCGAGGACGTACGCCCAGCCCTGCTTGGTGGTCTGCACGATCGCACTGATCTCGCGCCCGTCCACGTTGACGTCGACCAGGTTGGGTGCGGTCGGGTTGTCGTAGTTCCAGACGTCGTGGTGCACGGTCTGGAAGTGCCAGCGGCGTTCGCCGGTCCCGACGTCGAGGGCGAGAATACTGGTGGCGAAGAGGTTGTCGCCCGGATGGAAGCCGCCGTAGTAGTCGACCGTCGGAGGGTCGGTCACCACGTACACGAGGCCCAGTTCGGCGTCGGCCGAGAGCGGCGCCCAGGCCGACACGTTGCCGGTGTGCTTCCAGGCGTCGCTCTCCCAGGTGTCGTTGCCGAACTCGCCCTGCTGCGGGATCACGTTGAAGGTCCACAGGTGTTCGCCGGTGTCCGCGTCGTACGCGAGGATGTTGCCCGGCACGTTTTCCTGCATGGTCTGGTAGTAGCCCTGTTCGTGCGAGTTGCCGACCACGACCACGCCGTTGACGACGATCGGGGGCGACGAGTTGGTGATGTAGCCCACCTCGGGCGGCAGTCCGTCGTCGGGGTGGTGCTCCCAGTGCCCGAGATCGCCGAGCAGGTCGACCTTCCCCTTCCGGCCGAAGGATTCGATGGGCGTGCCGGTCATCGGATCCAGCGCGTGCAGGAAGAACCCCGGTGTGACCAGGTAGATCGTCTCGCGCCCGTTCACCTCCGCGTACGCGACGCCCTTGCCGTAGTTCTTCCGCATCGAGTCCTCCCAACGCCTGGTATAGGGCTCGCGGAAGGTCCACAGCGTCTCGCCGGTCGCGGGGTCGATCGCCACCGCCGTGCGCCGCGATCCGGCCACTGAATACAGCGTGCCGTCCACGTAGATCGGCGTCGCCCGCAGGAGCGGTTCCGGCTCGGGGCTGAAGTTGTCGCTCCGCCAGATCCACGCCACTTCAAGGTCATTGAAATTGGTCGCGTCGATCTGACCCAGCGGCGAATACCGCGTGCTGGCGGCGTCGGAGCCCCAGTGGCGCCACTCGGCCTGCTGGGCGTTGGCGGCGGAAGGGGCCGCCAGGGGGACAGCGGTGGCGAGCGCGAGCGCGGCAGTGATGGCCCGGTGTGTCGGCTTCACATGTTCCTCCAGATGATTCCCGGGTTTGACGGGGTTGCGAACGAGTGTCTGCGAAACGGACACGGCCGCCCGTCTCGAAACGCCGAATGAGAATATTCCGTGCGCGGCGCGCGGGCCAGAGCACCGGGTTCGCGGCGCGGCGGCGTACGCTGTACATGGGCCCCGGCTCCGGCCCGGGATCGCGTCACCCGGGGGGCAGTTCCCCGTTCAACTCCATGTAGACGCGGCCGAGTGCGCGGCCGCCCTGGCTGGACCGGAGCGACCACGTCTCGAGCTCGCCGAAGTCCGCCTGCTCGACGGCCTCTTCCAGGGTCAGCCCGGCCGCGTGCAACCGCCCGGCCTCCTCGATCACCTGGACCACCGCGCGGCGGTAGGTCTCCAGCTCCTCGGCGAGGATATCGGGCGAATCCACGAAGCCGTGGCCCGGCACGTAGACATCAACGTCCATCGCCTGGGCGGCCTCGATCATCGCCACCCACTCGGACGGGTACGCGGAGCGCATCGCGGGGAAGACCCGGTGCAGGTACGCCTCGCTCATGAAGAGGATCTTCTCGGCGGGCAGATGCACGACCAGGTCGCCGCCGGTGTGCGCGCGTCCCAGGAAGAGGATCCGGATCTCGCGGCCGCCGCGCATGAGCGTCTCGCTGCTCACCACCAGGTGGGTGGGGACGACGACTGGGGGCGCGTCGTCGGGGCGGATCGGGTTGTCGGCGGTCGCCTGCAGCACGGCCTGGGAGGTCGAGTGCGCCCAGAAGCGCGCATCCGGCGGGAACTCGGCGTTGCCGGCGGTGTGGTCGCCGTGGTCGGAGCAGACGACCACGTCGGTGATGGGCCGGTCGGTGATCCCGGCGATGGTCTCGACCAGGCGGCGCGTTTCGGCGGGGCTGCCCTGGCCGTCCGCGACGAGAACGCCCTCGTCCGTCACCACGAACATGCTCACCGTGGTGAAGCGCTCGTCGCCCGCGGAGCGAAGCTGCTCGTACGAGTAGACGCCGGGCGCGAGTTCCCGGACGCGCGGGAAGTCGTCGTCGGTGTAGCCGCGGGCGTAGGGGTCGGCGGTGCGGATGACGT